>JAPOKG010000049.1 GCA_029977785.1 Actinomycetota bacterium
ATCCTCTCCTTATTCAATTGAAGAACAGTGCTTACAAGCAGATTTAGTAGTTGGTGGAGTTCTTATTCCTGGTGCTGCTGCTCCAAAACTTGTCACAGATGCCATGGTTGCCAAGATGAAGCCCGGCTCAGTGCTGGTTGACGTAGCAATTGATCAGGGTGGTTGTTTTGAAGGATCAAAACCGACCACACATGCTGATCCAACCTTTAAGGTGCATAACTCGCTCTACTACTGCGTTGCAAATATGCCAGGGGCGGTTCCAGCAACTTCAACTGCGGCGTTATCCAATGCAACATTGAAGTATTCACTTGCAATTGCAAATAAAGGTTGGCAGAAAGCTCTAGAAGATGATGCAGGACTAGCTGCAGGACTTAATGTGCATGAAGGAAAAATCATGTATGCCGCAGTTGCTGCGGCGCACGGTTACTGAGGTTTGTGGCGCTGAAAACCTTTACGTCCCCAGACTTCCCATAACCCCATCACACTGAGCAACAGCGCAAAACCAAAGAGCACATCTTCTGCAGGCGCAGAGAAGAAGCGCACGCCGATGATCGCATTGGGGTCATACATCACAATGTTGCGCGATGTCAGCCACCAGTTAGTCAGGAACTGAAAGGGCAAAATAATTGCGTATGAAGTCCAGAATGCTGGCCTTGTCAGCATCGATGTTTTAAAGATAAAGAGGTCGACCATAACGGCAATGGAAAATGCGATGATGGCAATATCTGAATAAATCATTCGCCGAATTCATCCTTTCGCCAATGAGGTTTGACGGTTGTTACACCTTCAATCGTAAAGATCGCCGCCATCGGAATGACCATAAAGAAGAGATACTCTTCAAGAGGAATATTGAAGGGTCCATAAATTCCCAAAATCTGTTCGCGATCAAAGAACCAATGGCCTTGTGCAATGGCGTAGGCATCCCACGCCAAGAAGAAGACGCTGATCGGAAGAACGCTGAGTGCAACGCGCTTAATGCGGCGAAGGACTCCGGTCTTGAGAAAAATCTCGAGCCACGCTGACCCACAAAAGGTAAATATCAGCATCGCCATATATGACCACTGCTTCATATCGGAATTTTGGCATAGAGATGAGCGAAACTTGCTACTGTGGCGTTTGTGGACACGGCACATCTGCGCGTTTTCTCTGCAGTGCGCACATTCTCAAGTAGCGCAGTAGCGCTTGCTATCGTGCTCTCAATTCTTTTTTCTTCTTGGCTTGGATCTGACTCGCTCAATTGGCAAGTAGCGCTCGCAGTGATTGCACTAGCTATTGGCATACCTCATGGTGCACTCGACCACTTAGTGACGCTGCCGAAAGCTCAGCCCATCAAAATGGCGCTATTTATTGCGCTCTATGTAGCAGTTGCGCTGGCAGCGATTTGGGCGATTCTGCGCTGGAATGTGTGGGGTTTTATTGCAGTAGTTGTCATGAGCGCAACTCATTTTGGAATCGGCGATAGCGCATTTATCTCAGAACTAAATCGCTTACAAAAATCTACTGCAAAGCCAATACCGGTGTGGGCATATGCCAGTGCTGCGGGAGCGTTGCCTGTCGTTATTCCGCTCGTTAATTCTAAAAGCACTGCAGCACTTGAAAAAGTTAATGAGAACTTGATTGATTGGCACCACGGATTTACCGCTGAGTTGCAAATGTTGGTCGCGGCAATTACAACGCTTTCAATTCTGTTACTTGTTTCTCGTAAGCGGTATAGAGATGTACTTGATCTTGCACTGCTTGCTGCGCTGGCATCTGTAGCACCTCCGCTCGTTGCTTTTGCGGTGTATTTCGGATGTTGGCACGCCATGCGCCATACCGCTCGACTTTCATCACTCCTTCCTTCTTCTCGTGCAGCATATGAAGCAAATAAACCGTGGCGTGCATTTCAGAAAGCCGTCATCCCAGGGCTCCCTGCTCTCTTTGGAACCTTGATCTTTGTTCTACTTCTCGCTGGATTTTCACGAGATAACATCTCAGATTCATTCTTGTGGTTGACCTTAGTCACAATCTGGGCCCTTACAGTTCCTCACATGATTGTCACAGCGAAACTCGACCGCGCGGCTCTGCGCAGTTAACTTCCTGTCCGTTTAGGCTCTCTTCATGTTTCGCAAAGTATTTATTCTGATTGTGCTCGCTGCGACAATGCCAAGCGCCCAAGCTGCACCAATCTACGTATTTCCGGTAGCAAACTGCGAAGTCAATTATGCCCGGGCACATCATGATTATCCGGCGACCGATATTTTGGCAAAAGCTGGATGCAAATTTGTGGCGCCAATTAATGGTGTAGTTAACGAAGTTAATCGTGTCGATAGATGGAGTGGAAAAACTAATTTAGGAATAGATCGCGGTGGACTTTATGTATCCATCATTGGTGAAGATGGAGTTCGGTATTACGGTTCACATTTGCGCAGTATCCCCGCAACAATCGTGCCCGGTTTAAATGTCCTAGCCGGGCAGGAGCTAGGTTCTATTGGAAGCACAGGAAGCGCGCGAGGAACCGCACCGCATCTTCATTTCGGAATTTCTTGGCCAACATCTGAAAACATTTGGTGGGTGCGACGTGGCGCTGTATTGCCATGGAAATATTTAGATGCGTGGAAAAAGGGAAAAGATTTGTCGCCAGTAAAGGCGGTTAATGCTGCTCTTGCTAAAGCCGGGGAAATTCCACCGGTTCCTAAGAAGTAAAAAGAAAAAAATAAGACCCGCTCAATTTCTTGAGCGGGCCTTATTTATAAGTGTTGATTAGTTAGCAGTTACTGCGTCAGCCTGTGGGCCCTTTGGACCTTGGACGACTTCAAATGAAACTGACTGACCCTCTTCAAGAGACTTGTATCCGTTTCCTTGGATAGCTGAGTAGTGAACGAATACATCTTGTCCGCCACCATCAACTGCAATGAAACCGAAACCCTTTTCAGAGTTGAACCACTTAACTGTGCCTGTTGCCATATGTTTTTACTATTCCTTCGATATGTTGGGATTTCGAGAATTCCTCGAACTCCAGTCTTCGTCTTGCTACAGCCATACCGAGTAAAGAATTACATCTAACAACGGGTACTGATAAAGCGTCCGACTAGGGTCAAGCGTACCCGCTACTTAGGCGTAGACCTATTTCGGGTTTGGATAAATCACGCTCAAAATCGTTGGCAAAAGCTCTCATATTCACAAAGTCAGCGGAAAGTTGTATAAATAAGGCACTCACTAGCAGTTGGCAGTTGTGGATCGGGGAAGGTCGCACAAATTCTGCGCCTTGCTAGGAGCACTTCATGCAACACATTTATATGAACGGTCACCTGACCATTCATTCAGCGCCTTCTGCCCTGCGCCAACATATCGAGTGGGGCCTCAACTCTCTGCTGGGTTCCCCACAAAACTATTCATGGCGCGATCAACCTCTTGCACCCGGAACGTCACGGACATCGATTGAATTCCGCGCTGCCAGCGGAACAGCTGCAAAGATTGCAACAGCCCTCAAGAATTGGCATTACCTGCGATTTGAAGTTCACGAACTAGATAAAAACGGTGGCGAACTCTTTCGCTGCACCCCTGAGTTAGGAATTCATCGCGCCAGCCTTGATGCAGCCGGGAACATTCAGATTAGTGAGAGCCAAATTGAAAAGGCGCTCTCTCATTTTGATGACTTAGAACTTCGTGAGAATTTAGAGTTAGCACTCGGAAAGCCTTGGGACGCCACGCTCGAACCATTCCGCGGAGTAGATTTACAAGAGATTACGCGCCTGCGCGCCATATAGAATGAAGCCATGACAACCCAAGCACCTATGACTTCAACTGAACGCCGCCGCTTTATTCTCTACATCGCAGTTGCAGTAATTATTGCAACGGCGCTGGGCGGTGGACTATTTCAGGTAGGTGCAGGTTTTGCAGCTCGAAATACAAATGGCATTACTGTCACAGGATCTGCCAAGACATCGGCAACTGCAGATAATGTTGTCTGGACGCTCAATGTTTCACTTACGCGCCCTACAGTTGCTGAAGCTGTCGCGCGAGTTGGAGCAGACGTTGAAGCTGTGACTAAGTATTTGGTTGATGGTGGAATCCCTAAGGATGCGCTCGTTCTTGGTTCAGTTTCTTCTTATGGAAATGAGCAATGGGTCAACGGAAATAACACCGGCAAGATTCTTAACTACCGTGCATCACGCGATGTCGTAGTCCGCACTGATGATGTGCAATTAGTTGCCAAGCTTTCACAAGAGATCGGCTCTTTGCTTCAGCAAGGCGTTACTGTCAACAATTACGGTCCGCAGTACTACATCTCAACGCTTCCGCAGATGCGCCCTAAGTTGCTCGAAGAAGCGATGAAAGATGCCAAGATCCGCGCAGAGGCAATCACAAAGGCAGTCGGTGGCAAGGTTGGTTCAGTTCAATCTGTTCGCTCTGGAGTATTCCAAGTAACGACTCCGGATTCAACGATGACTGCTGATACCGGTGCCTATGACACCTCAAGTATTGAGAAGACAGTTACCTCGACAGTCTCTGTCACCTTCGACGTCAAGTAAATTACAGCGGAATATTGCCGTGTGAACCACGGCGGTATTCAGATTCAGCTAATACTTTAGCTATTGCACTTCGAGTCTTATCGGGCTCAATCATTTCATCGACTGCGCCGATTTCAATAGCGCGTGCAACACCACCCGAAACTCGCTCATGTTCTGCAGCGAGCTCTAGCTCTGTATCTGCGCGTTGAGATTCAGGAAGATCAGCAAGTAAGCGGCGATGTAATACGCGCACAGCCGCAACTGCGCCCATTACAGAAACTTCTGCTTGTGGCC
>JAPOKG010000004.1 GCA_029977785.1 Actinomycetota bacterium
GGTAATTCGCGATGCTCGCATCGCCGCGCGCCTTTCTATCGAACAACTCTCTGAATCAACCAGCATTCGCATCGGTCTGCTTACCGAAATGGAAAGTGACAACTTTGCCCATTGCGGTGGAGATACATATGCGCGAGGACATCTTCGTAATATCGCGAACAAAATTGGTGCGGATCCGCTTGAGCTAATAAACCTTTATAACGAAGAGCATTCACTAGAAAATCGTGCCATCGGCGACTTGTTAGTTGAGAACAATGTCATGCAAGTGCCTCAGGAGAAGAAGGCGCTCTCGTGGAAGGTTCCTGCATCAATTTCGCTAGCAGTTCTCTTCGGATTTGGAGTCATCCAAATTGTGATGTCAAACCAGAGTTCTGATACCAAACCAACTGTAATGGCATCTGCATCTCCTACTGCTCAGCCCTCTGTCACACCATCACAAGAAGCAACCACCTCTACAGAAGTATCCGATGGCAAAGTGACGCTGACTCTTAACGCAGTTCGCGGAAACTCGTACATCGATGTGATCGTTGATGGAAGAAGGGTCATCAAAGGATCTCTGTTCCAAGGTGATACTAAGAATTTTGAAGGCACTAAAGCAATTAGCGTTTATTTGAGTAACCCAGCAGGCCTTGATGTGACCGTCGATGGAGAACTTTTGCCTCCATTAGGTGGTCAAAATGAAGAGGTACGTCGAACTTTCCGTTGAAGCAAGAAGAAGTCAATGGGGTAACCCTGTAGCATCGCCCCTATGTCTCGTACAGTAGCAATTGTCACCATGGGCTGTGCGCGTAATGAGGTGGACTCTGAAGAACTTGCGGGCCGCTTAGCTGCTGATGGCTGGACTCTGGTTGAAGATGTTGAATCAGCTGAGGTAGCAGTTGTAAACACCTGTGGTTTTATCGAATCTGCCAAGAAAGATTCTGTTGATGCACTTCTTGAGGCTAATTCACTCAAAGGCCACGGCACCACAAAGGCGGTGGTTGCTGTCGGCTGTATGGCAGAGCGTTACGGAAAAGAGTTGGCCGCGGCCCTTCCTGAAGCTGATGCAATCTTAGGTTTTGATGATTATCAAGATATCTCTGCGCGCCTGCAATCGATTGTGAGCGGAAACGCACACGCTCCACACACCCCGAGAGATCGTCGTGCTCTACTTCCTATCGCGCCAGTTGATCGCGCAGAAGTGCGAGATGAATCATTTAAATCTGCAGTTGGCGCCGGAGGATCACTCTTTCGTAAACGTCTTGGAAGCGCTCCTTGGGCGCCACTCAAGATTGCATCAGGTTGCGACCGTCGCTGTTCTTTCTGTGCAATCCCATACTTCCGTGGATCCTTTATTTCACGTCGCCCGACTGAAATTTTGCAAGAGGCGCTCTGGCTTGGCCAGAATGGAGTAAGCGAACTATTTCTCGTGAGCGAAAATACAACTTCGTATGGCAAAGATTTAGGTGATCTCAAATTGATGGAGAAGATAATCCATGAATTTACGGAGATTCCTGGAATTGAACGCGTACGCCTTTCATATCTCCAACCAGCCGAAATGCGCCCAACGTTGCTACAGGCGATGATAGAAACAGAGAAAGTTGCACCTTACTTTGATCTATCGTTCCAACATTCCAGCCCATCTGTACTTCGCCGCATGCGCCGCTTCGGAGATTCTGAGAAGTTCCTACATCTGATAACTCAGATTAGGGCGCTATCTCCTGAGGCAGGGATTCGCTCCAATTTTATTGTGGGATTCCCTGGCGAAACGCAGGGTGATTTTGATGAGTTAGCAAACTTCATTACCGACGCAAAGCTCGATGCAATTGGAATCTTTGGATATTCCGATGAAGATAATACTGAGGCTCTCGATCTTGGTGACAAGGTTGCCGAAGAGGTAATTCGTGAACGCGTTGAATCACTTTCCTCTCTTGCCGACGAGATGGTCTCTATCCGCGCTGCGGGACGTATAGGCGAGCAGGTGCGAGTTCTCATTGAAGATGAAGAACTTCAAGAGGGTCGAGCTGCGCATCAAGGACCTGAAGTGGATGGAACGACCTCATTTATCGGCACTAGTTTTGCAGTGGGCGAATATATTGATGCAGTGATTGTCGATTCGATGGGCGCTGATCTCGTTGCCGAGGTTATTCGGTAGATTTCATGAAGCTCCCTTCATTTTTTACTCCCAATACTTTGACGCTTACGCGCATCGCACTTATTCCATTTGGCGTCTATGCTCTTTTTCTCGATGGTGGAGATAATCCGAATTACCAAATAGTCGCCTGGTGCATCTTCTTCATTCTCGGCATGACGGATATTGTCGATGGCAAATGGGCACGTAGCTCAAATCGGATCACTCCACTGGGAGCTTTTCTTGATCCAGTAGCTGATAAGGCGCTCATCGGAGCTGCCATGATTTCACTTTCACTTCTTGATCGTTTTCCTTGGTGGATCACAATCCTTATCTTGACTCGTGAAATTGGAATCACAGTCTTTCGCCTCGTAGTCATCAAGGGTGGAGTAATTCCAGCAAGTAAGGGAGGAAAGATAAAGACTTTGATGCAGAATTTTGGCGTTGGCTTCTTCATCCTTCCCTTCCCATCTTGGTTGGAATGGTTCCGCGTCGGCTTTATCTCAATAGCAATCATTCTCACTGTCACCACTGCATATGACTATGTGCGTGCGTGGATGCGCAGCCGCTAGCCACCTATGGCGTGGATTGCAATACACGAGTAACTTTGGCGCATGCCTACCACCGCACATGCTCGCTTAATCGTTGAGCACCTGAAAGAGCGCGGCGAAACTGTTGCGGTAGCAGAATCGCTGACAGCTGGTGGCGTAGGTCATGCGCTAACTACGATTCCAGGTGCATCTTCAATCTTTCTTGGAGGAGTGATTTCATATACCTCTGATGTCAAAGTGAACTTCTTGGGCGTTTTGCAGAAGACAATCGATCAATACAGCGTCGTCAGTGAAGAAGTCGCGAACGAAATGGCGGCGGGGGCACTTAATAAATTTGGATCAACATGGGCTATTGCTACAACCGGTATAGCTGGCCCAGGTGATTACATGGGAATCCGCGAAGGCACTGTCTGGATTGCCATTAAGGGGCCAATTTCACAGACCTTGCATCTGCAACTCGATAGTGGGCGTGAAGGCGTGCGTACGGGGGCTATATCCAGCGCAATAGGCAACTTTGCCCGTATTCTTAGCTCTAGAGAAAAAGGGAGTTCGCAATGACGCTGTTACGTGAGGCAGTTGGCCACACACTTCGCGACGCGCGCACCTCACAATCTCGCACTTTGCGCGATGTAGCGCGGCAAGCACGTGTATCACTTGGCTACCTCTCAGAAGTAGAACGTGGTCAAAAAGAGGCATCCTCTGAACTTCTCAATGCAATCTGCGAAGCACTTGGTCTCACACTGTCGTCAGTGATGACAGGCGTTGCCCACGAAATCAAATCTCGTGAAAGCGCAAAGCTCTCCGTTGTCGACGCAGCCTAAATATTCTCTGCAAGGCGGAATTCATCGCCGCACCGAGAGTGCAATTCTTTCGGCAACTAAAAACCTCATCGCTCTTCATGGTGCATCAAATATTTCGATGATTGAAATCGCAGATGCCTCAGAAGTTTCTCGAGCCACTTTGTATAACCATTACCGTGACAAGAGCGCTGTCTTAATGGCGCTCATAACTGCAGAAGTTGAACGTCTAGTGGAAGCAGCGCAACGAGCTGGCACTCCTGCAGATGCGCTCGAACTTTTATCGCGCGAAATTTCGTCAGACGCAGCTCTCAAAGCAATGAGAGTTCATGATCAAGAGTTATTGATTGAAGTCATGTCACAGGCTCAGAACCCGCTCTATCTTGTTCTTGCGACCTGCATTTATGAAGCGACCAAGTCAGAAGCCGGAACTGGGCTAGCCATGCGTTGGTTGTTGGGCCAAGTGGCGCAACCAATTACCCCAAAGCAATCGCGCGATCAAGCAGAGTTGCTAGTTGACCGCACGCTCTTCTGAGAGTTTTCTTAGATGCGCATCTCTGACCTTCGCGAACGCCTGACGCTATCTTTTGGTGAAGCATGGGCGCCATCGTTCTCCCAAGATATTGCGATCAGTGACCTCGGATCGCTGACAGTTAATGAAGCGCTCAAAGCTGGACGTGAAGCTGATGAAATCTGGCGTGCAGTGTGTAAACAGTGCCCCTCTGAAACAGAGAAGTACCGATATTAAAGATGCCTGTCTCAACAGAGGTCATTGCTCCTGCACCGAATAAGCCAGCTCTTGTCTTAATCCATGGGCTCGGTTCAGCGGGAACAATTTGGAAGTCTCTTTTCTCAGGGCTAGAAGAACACTTTGTTATTTACCCTGTAGATCTTCCGGGCCATGGCAGCGCAGCCTTAAAAGAAGAACCACTTGATCCACAAACACTTGCACATGCAATTGCGCAGATGATGGAGCTCGAACATCAGGTGCGTGAATTTCATGTTGCCGGAAATTCTCTGGGAGGATGGATTGCTCTCGAAGTTGCAGCCGCCTATCCAGAGAGGGTTAAGAGCGTTACTGCGCTTGCACCTGCTGGGCTCTGGTTTGAAGGACCTACGCAGCTTCTGCCGCCGAGTTTATTCGCTCGCATCTTGGCTAAATGTGCGCAGTATTTTCTACGTCTTGCGTATCACTTGCCGCCGCTCAAGGCGATGGGCTACCGCAAAATTACACATCTATGGCGCGAACTCTCTTTTGAATCCTGTAAAGATTCAGTATTGGCGATGGCAAAGTCGACTGGTTATATGCCGATGTGGAAGGCGTTACGTGGAAAGAAGTTTGATTCGCATATCCCGCCACATGTTCCGGTCAAGATTGTTTTTGGCGATTACGACCTCACGCTGCCGCATCCTCGTGCGCAAGAGAAAGCTGCCGCACCTGCCCACTCAGAGTGGATTACAGTAGACAATTGTGCACATGTCATTATGTGGAACTATCCAGAGCTCACAATTGATTTCATTGCCAGCCACCTTAAACAGCGATAACTTCTAAGCCAAGGTTTTACTTGCCCCCAGCTCCCACATGGAACACCCCCTGATACACGGCGATTGCGGGGGTGGGCTTGGTTGTCTCGGCCTTCTTCTCAGAAGGCGGGAGCAGGATCAGCACGCGACACACCCTACTTGTCAGTGGCTCCTGCTACCTTTCGAACAGATGTTCGGATACCCTTATCCGTATCACCTCGCTACCAAGCGCAAGTGATGAGTCAGGAAACTGATTGAACAGCCAGAGCGGTGCTCCACTGTCGCCCACAGCGTCTCCATAACGCTACCGGCCGATGTAGAGATAGTCCGTACCTTCTGGGCCGAATACCAACGGCTGCGCTCGCAGACGTTCGAAATGAAATGGAGAAGATAGTGGCTACTGAAAAAGCAAAGCCTGAAGATAAAAACGTATCTGATCGCCAGAAGGCGTTAGATACCGCGCTCGCTCAAATCGAACGACAGTTTGGTAAGGGCTCAGTAATGAAGATGTCAGATCGTCAAGCACAGGTAATCGAGGTTATTCCCACAGGTTCCATCGCGCTCGACATCGCACTCGGAATTGGCGGCCTTCCACGCGGTCGCATCATCGAAATTTATGGACCTGAATCTTCAGGTAAGACAACTCTTACACTGCATGCAATTGCAAATGCACAGAAGGCTGGCGGAATCTGCGCCTTCATCGATGCAGAGCATGCATTCGATGCTGAATATGCCAAGAAGCTCGGCGTTGATATCGATGCTCTCCTTGTTTCACAGCCAGATACCGGCGAACAAGCGCTTGAAATCATGGATATGTTGATCCGCTCAGGTGCGCTCGACCTTGTAGTTGTTGACTCAGTTGCAGCTCTGGTTCCTCGCGCAGAAATCGAAGGCGAGATGGGCGATTCCCATATGGGCCTTCAAGCTCGCCTCATGTCACAAGCTCTTCGTAAAGTAACTGGAGCGCTCCACCAATCAAAGACAACTGCAATCTTTATCAACCAGCTCCGCGAAAAGATTGGCGTCTTCTTCGGATCTCCTGAAACAACAACAGGTGGAAAGGCGCTTAAGTTCTACGCATCTGTTCGCCTCGATATCCGTCGTATCGAAACTCTGAAGGACGGTACCGAATCAGTCGGTAACCGCACCCGCGTCAAGGTTGTTAAAAATAAGATGGCTCCACCATTTAAGCAGGCAGAGTTTGACATCATCTATGGCATTGGTATCTCACGCGAAGGTTCACTTCTCGACATGGGCGTTGAGCTCGGTATCGTCAAGAAGTCTGGCGCTTGGTACACCTACGAAGCTGACCAACTCGGCCAAGGTAAAGAGAATTCACGCGCATTCCTTATCGATAATCCAGATCTCGCCAACGAGATCGAGAAGAAGATTCGCGAATCCTTTGTGCCCGTTGCCGTAGATCCAGCGCTAATCGCTGAGATCGATGAAGCAGCAGCAGAGGTTGAGTTCTAATTTCTCTCCAATTTGCCAAGGTAGAACGCGGCGAGGGCTCTGACCCTTACGAAGTTGCTCACACAATCGCGCTCAATGCGCTGGTAACGCGAGCAAAGAGTAAGGGCGAGCTTCTCGCTCACCTTAAGACACGTGGCGTTGAAGATGATGTTGCCCAAGCGGTGGTCTTCCGTCTCCAAGAGACTGGGCTGATTAACGATCGCGAATTTGCAGCAGCCTGGGCAACATCTCGCCACAACCATAAGAAACTATCTAAGCGGATTATCGCCGGCGAACTTCGTCAGAAGGGCGTTCTCCAAGAGCAGATAGATGAAGCTCTCGATGGCATCGATGATGAATCGGAATATCGAGCTGCCTTTAATTTAGCGTTTAAGAAATTTAATACCATGTCGCGCCTCGAGCCTGATGTGCAGATTCGTCGGATTCAATCGCTCTTAGCTCGAAAAGGTTTTGGATTTTCGGTGATCTCTCGGGTCCTACGTGAACTTGATCTACTAAAGAGTTAAGCTACTTTCCAGACTTTAAGTGCTCAGTTAAACGTTCCGCAGTGGCTACAACAGCTGCTGCATGCAGGCGTCCTGGTTGACGTCCTAAACGCTCAATCGGTCCACTAATTGAAACAGCGGCAATTACCTTGCCATTAGGTCCGCGAACTGGGGCAGATACTGAGGCAACGCCTGCTTCGCGCTCACCCACTGATTGCGCCCAACCACGACGGCGATCTGCCGCAAGGTGCGCTGCTGTAAAACGTGCGCTCTTAAGTCCGCGGTGAATTTTTTCAGAATCTTCCCAAGCCATTAAAATTTGCGCCGCAGAACCTGCTTGCATCGTAAGGGATGCGCCAACTGGGACAGAGTCACGTAAGCCTGAAAGTCGTTCTGCAACAGCGACGCAGATTCTGATATCTCCTTGGCGACGATAGAGCTGAGCGGATTCACCTGTTGCATCTCTCAGTGCTGCTAGAGCTGGAGCTGCTGCTGCAATAAGTCGATCTTCGCCGGCGGCTGCAGCCAACTCACTTGAGCGAGGGCCAATAATGAAGCGCCCGTTAAGGTCACGCGCCACTAAGCGATGAAATTCAAGTGCGACAGCGAGGCGGTGGGCGGTAGGACGTGCGATGCCTGTTGCTGCCACCAACTCCGCGAGGGAGTGGGGGCCAGATTCCAGGGTTGCCAGAATCGCTACGGCTTTATCTAATACGCCAACTCCGCTATTCTTCTTATCCACGAAGTGATATTAGCATCCCACCTATTGAGATGCCAATTGAATGAGGACGAAGGAGTACACCACCGAAATGGGTAAGACGTTAGCGCAGAAGATTTGGGAAGACCATGTCGTTCGATCTGCTGAAGGAGAACCAGACCTTCTCTACATCGACTTGCAGCTCATCCATGAAGTGACCAGCGCTCAAGCTTTTGATGGCCTGCGCCTTGCTGGCCGAAAGGTGCGCCGTCCTGATCTGACGATTGCAACAGAAGATCACAACACTCCAACTATCGATATTTTAAAGCCGATTGCAGACCCGATCTCTAAGTTACAGATCGACACTCTGCGCAATAACGCTAAAGAGTTCGGAATTCGCATCCACTCGCTTGGAGATGCTGACCAAGGCGTTGTGCACGTCGTTGGTCCACAACTTGGAATTACTCAGCCTGGAATGACCATCGTCTGTGGTGATTCACATACTTCAACACACGGAGCCTTCGGAGCGATTGCATTTGGTATTGGTACCTCGGAAGTTGAACACGTGCTTGCTACTCAGACACTCCCATCTAAACGCCCAAAAACGATGGCAATAAATATTGAAGGAACTCTCAAGACTGGCGTTACCGCTAAAGACATCATCTTGGCCATTATCGCCAAGATTGGAACTGGTGGAGGACAGGGTTACATCATTGAATATCGTGGTTCAGCAATCCGCGCCCTTTCAATGGAAGGTCGCATGACCATCTGCAATATGTCTATCGAAGCTGGAGCTCGCGCAGGTCTTATCGCACCTGATCAAACAACTTTTGATTACATCAAAGGAAAGCCACATGCTCCTGAAGATTGGGATGCAGCCCTTACTTACTGGAAGAGCCTCTATACAGACGCCGATGCCAAGTTTGATCTTGAAATCGATCTCAACGCTGACGAACTAGAGCCATTTGTTACATGGGGAACTAACCCTGGACAGGGACTTCCACTCAGTGGCGCTGTTCCAAACCCTGCAGATATCTCTGATTCTGAGGAACGAGGAGCCGCTGAACGCGCGCTGCAATACATGGGGCTAGAAGCTGGCACGCCACTGAAAAAGATAGCGATTGACACTGTCTTCTTAGGCTCTTGCACCAATGGACGAATCGAAGATCTTCGCGCTGCAGCGGATATCTTGAAGGGTAAGAAAATTGCTCCAAAGCTTCGTATGTTGGTTGTCCCTGGTTCAGAGCGCGTACGTCAGCAAGCGATGAAGGAAGGGCTCGACAAGGTATTTCTTGATGCTGGAGCAGAGTGGCGTAACGCGGGTTGCTCAATGTGCCTTGGAATGAATCCAGATCAACTTAGCGTCGGTGAGCGCTCTGCATCAACATCAAACCGTAACTTTGAAGGCCGCCAAGGAAAGGGTGGACGTACCCACTTGGTTAGCCCACTCGTAGCAGCTGCAACTGCAATTCGTGGCACCCTTTCATCACCGGCAGATTTGTAAAGGAGTAAATGACAATGGAGAAATTTATTAAGCATGTGGGTAGCGGTGTTCCACTTCGCCGTAGCAATGTAGACACTGACCAGATTATTCCTGCCGTATATCTCAAGCGAGTAACACGTAGCGGTTTTGAAGATGGACTTTTCTCAGCTTGGCGCAATGATCCTGATTTTGTTCTTAATCAAGAGGCGTATAAAAAGGGCACCATCCTGGTCGCCGGCCCTGAATTTGGTACCGGGTCATCGCGCGAACACGCAGTCTGGGCGCTTCAGAATTACGGCTTTAAGGTCGTCATCTCAAGCCGCTTCGCCGATATCTTCCGTGGCAATTCGCTCAAGAGCGGATTACTCACAGTGGTGCTCCCACAAGAGAGCGTCGAAGCGCTCTGGATTGCCATCGAGGCAGATCCCAGCCTTGAAATCACTGTCGATCTCGATTCACGTACGGTGACCTACTCAGACGTCACAGTGGCCTTTGAACTCGATGACTACACACGTTGGCGCCTCATGGAAGGTCTCGATGACATCGGATTAACCTTGAAACAGACTGATTTCATCGATGCCTTTGAGGCAAAGCGCCCTGCTTATAAGCCAAAGACGCTACCAATCCGCATCTAACGCCCTAAAAATGAGCGTAAAACGCTAATTTTTATCATCGGGGTGAGTAGTAGTTGTAAAAGTCTCAACTTTAGAATGAGAGTTTTTTACGCATAAAAATGCAAATTTTCGCAGAATATAAAAGTGCGACACGCGTGCGCCAATAACGCTCTCACCCCTTAAATAGGTTTAAGTTTTACGTAGTTAAGCAAGCGCTTAATTATTTACGCGTAAATACAACAACATTAAGGGGAATTGAATGAATAAGGCCCAGTTCATCGCTGCGTTGGCCCCACACTTCAACGGCAGCAAGAAAGAAGCAGCTCACGCTGTAGATATCGTGTTCGACACAATCGTGCGTAACATGTCAGCAGGCAACGATGTCATGATTAATGATTTCGGTAAGTTTAAGAAGGTAGATCGCAAGGCACGTATGGGACGTAACCCATTCACCGGCGAAACCATCAAGATCAAGGCTTCAAAGAAGGCTCGCTTCTTACCTGCAAAGGCTCTCAAGGAAGTAATCGCTGGTGATCGTAAGCTCGGTCCAGCTCCAAAGCCAGAGGTAAAGGCAGCTCCAAAGCCAGCAGCTAAGAAGGCTGCAAAGAAGGCTCCTGCAAAGAAGAAGGCTGTAGCGAAGAAGAAGGTTGCCAAGAAGGCTCCTGCAAAGCGCAAGCCAGCTAAGAAGGTTGCAAAGAAGAAGAAGTAAATCTTCATTTCTTAAAAATCAGGGTCCGCTACATGCGGGCCCTGATTTTTTTATCGCTAGGATTCTAGATATGGCGCAATTTAAGGTCTCTTACGCACCACCTAGCGGATATCCGCTCGGAACTAATCGCGCCTTTAAATTTGGTGCGGGCGTCCTCATTCCTATCTTTAACGTAGTGATGAAGCGAGATTGGAAAGGCGCTGAAAATATCCCAGCAACCGGTCGAGTAATTGTTGCCAGCAATCACATGTCCTACCTCGATGTTCTAGTTTTTACCCACTTCCTCTTTCGCAATGGGCGCGCACCGCGCTATCTTGGGAAATCAGGGGTCTTTAAGGTTCCAGTAATTGGAAAGATTCTTTTGGCAGCAGGCCAAGTACCAGTTGAACGCGAGACATCTGATGCTAAGAAGGCGGTGGATCACGCAAAAATTCTGCTGGAGAAAGGCCACATGCTTGGCGTGTATCCGGAAGGAACTCTCACTCGCGATCCACAACTTTGGCCAATGATTGCAAAGACTGGGTGCGCGCGTCTTGCTCTGGCAACAGATACCCCTGTCATTCCCATTGCGCAGTGGGGCTCACAACTCATTGTTCCTAACTACACTACAAAGCTCAATCTCTTCCCACGCAAGACAATTGTCATTCGTGCAGGAAAGCCGGTGGATCTCTCACGCTGGAAGGGCAAGGCCGAAGATCCGCAGGCGTTAATTGAAGCCACTGCTGAGATTATGCGAGCTATTACTGTGCTGCTCGAAGAAATTCGTGGCGAGAAGCGCCCTGAAGTAATCTTTGACCCTCACACATCTGATTTACCGCGTACCGGTAATTTCAAGAAGAAGAGGAAATGAGTACAGTCACCGTTTTCGGAGCAGGCGCATGGGGATCCACCATGGCGCAAGTTCTAAGCGATGCTGGAAATGATGTACTTCTCTGGGGTCGCAGCAAAGATGTAATTGCTGAGATTAATTCAGTCCATACCAATAAGAAGTACCTAGGTGCGCATGAACTTCCGCATTCGCTACGCGCGACTACAGATTTAGCGCAAGCCTTTGCCCATTCACATATCTATGTTTTAGCTATTCCAGCTCAACAACTGCGATTGACACTGCAGGAGTGGAAACCATTCTTCGCTACCGATTCAATAATCGTCAGTACCCTCAAAGGTATTGAAATCAGCACTCAGATGCGAATGACTGAGGTCATTGAAGATGTGCTCGGCCCTCGCGCAGTTGCCATTATTACGGGTCCTAATTTGGCTGATGAACTAGTACTGCGCCAACCCGCGGGCGCGGTCGCAGCTGCTGCAACGCAAGAGTTGGCAGATCACATGAGAGATCTCTTTCGCACTCCTTACTATCGTGTCTATACCTCAGTCGATGTAATGGGGTGTGAACTATCTGGCGCTATTAAGAGTGTTATCGCACTTGCGGTTGGAATTTCTATCGGAATGGGTTTCGGAGAAAATACCCAAGCCATGTTAATTACTCGCGGGCTCAATGAAGTTGCTCGTCTCTGCGCCGCACATGGATCTGATCCGCTCTCTGCTGCTGGCCTTGCTGGCATGGGTGATTTGGTGGCAAGTTGTGGTTCACCACTCTCTCGTAATCGAACCTTTGGCGAGGTTCTCGGACGCACAGGTTCCATGGCGCAAGCACGCGAACAAGTTGCCAAGACAGTCGAAGGTGTGGCCTCTGCAGGCGCGGTTGCTGAAATTGCCCATCGCGTTGGCATAGAAGTGCCTGTCATTGAAGCAGTTGGAGAGATAGTCAGTGAACAATTGACCCCAGCCGCGGCGCTGCAGAAGCTCATGGAAATCACCACGAAAGCTGAGAATTTCATCCGATGAAAAAACGTGTTGCCATCATCTGCGGGGGCCGCAGCAGCGAACATGAAATCTCATGCATCTCGGCTGGGGGAGTCCTTGGCGCAATAGATCGCACTCAATTTGAACCGGTGCTTATTGGAATCACTAAGTCAGGGAAATGGGTTCTCATTCCTGAAGGTCACTCGATGAATATCTCTGGCACAACTCTTCCTAGCGTTCCTGAATCTGCGCCAACAGTTGTTGCTGATGTAGCAGGATTCACCTCCGGTGGGAAAAACCTGGCAATTGATATCGTCTTTCCACTTTTACATGGACCATTTGGCGAAGATGGCACTATTCAAGGCTTACTTGAAATTGCTGATATTGCATATGTGGGCTCTGGAGTTTTGGCATCGGCAGTTGCGATGGATAAATCCTTTGCTAAACCAATCTTTGCCTCTCATGGAATTGCTACTGCGCCAGGGCTAGTTGTAAAGAAGGGCGATTGGAAGACTCGCAGCGCTGAAATTACCAAAGAAGTCTCATCTCTTGGCTATCCAGTTTTCGTTAAGCCCGCTCGAGGTGGATCATCGCGTGGCACATCCAAGGTAAAAAGTGAGGGTGATTTGCAAGCCGCTGTTCTTGAAGCTTTCACTTTTGATCCAAAAATTATGATTGAAAGCGCGATTGTCGGCTCTGAAATTGAATGTGCGGTTCTTGAGATTGATGGTCAGCCCCAGGCATCTATTGCCGGCAAGATTGTGATTGATTCTAAATTTGAGTTCTATGACTTTGAAGCCAAATACCTTGATGGCGCTACCGATATTGAACTACCCGCTCCCATCACCGCGACAGCATCAGAGGCGATCCGTAAGGCAGCGATCGCTGCGTTTAAGGCGCTGGGATGTTCTGGTTTAGCGCGAGTTGATTTCTTCCTCACGCCTTCAGGGCAAGTAATCATCAATGAACTCAATACGATGCCTGGTTTCACCTCAACATCGGTCTTTCCAAAGATGTGGGCAGCAAGTGGAGTGAGTTATACAGAAGTGATTTCACATTTATTGCAGAGCGCACAGGCTCGTACTAATGGACCGTTGGGAAATTAACTACACAATTAATTTGTGACTGGACAGGTCAGCGTGCGAGTAATTCCAGGAACCGCTTGAACCTTGCTCAATATTGCGCGACCAAACTCTTCCATCGAAGGAGCCTCAGCGCGCATGATGACGTCGTAAGGACCGGTGACGCCTTCAGCGAGTGAAACCCCAGGGATTGCCTTGATAGCGGCCGCAACAGAGTTTGCTTTTCCAACTTCGGTTTGAATCAAGATGTAGGCCTGTACAGACATGTGAGTTTCCTTTCGCTTCGCCCTAACGCTATCTCATGTCCTAGGCTTATGGCTATGGGATTTAGTGAGAGCGATGTTATATCTGTGTTACAAAAGATATTCACTACCCAGGATCCACGCATTCACCTTGGAATCGGGGATGATGCCGCTGTCGTTGCAACATCACCACGCTCAGTTGTCAGCTCCGACATGGCGGTGGAGGGCGTTCACTTTAAGACCGAGTGGTCTTCCGCCTTTGATATCGGTCGAAAGATTACTGCCGCAAATGTTGCCGATATTTTGGCAATGGGTGGTCGTTGTGATTATCTGGTAGCGGCAGTGTCGCTCACCGGCACTGAAGAGCTCAGTTGGATAGAAAATTTGGCACGCGGCATGCACCATGAAGCGACTCTGGCTGGCGCTGTAATTGTTGGTGGGGATATCGCGCGCGCTTCTCAGATTGTTATCGCGATGACAGCAGTGGGAACTGCGCTTCAACCCATTACGCGAAGCGGTGCGCAGGTGGGTGACTCTATTTATCTCTCTTCCCTTCCAGGTTGGTCTGCCGCAGGCCTGGAACTTCTCACTCGTGAGATTTCACTTAACTCTCTTGCCGCCGATATGGCGCTCTCACAATTTTCTGCGCCAACGCTGGATTACGCAATCAACTTTTCTGGCGCCTCGGCGATGGTCGATCTCAGTGATTCGCTGATGGTTCAGGGTGGGCAACTGGCAGCTGCCTCTGGAGTATCTCTTGCACTTAACCAAACCCTCTTCGCACAATCAGATGAATTCGCGGAGCTCAGTAATTTAGCAACTGAGATCAACGCTGATGTATGGCAATGGATTTTCGGTGGAGGAGAAGACCATGTTCTTCTAGCCACTGGCAAGAATTTGCCTGGACTTCATATCGGCGAAGTTGTTGCCGGCTCAGGAATTACCGGCCTAGAAATGGAAATAGCCCCAGTTTCCTGGAGCCATTTTCAACCTTAAATAATGCGCGAATTAACGGGTGACTTTCCCAGCCTTGAGGCATGAAGTACATACATTCTGACGCTTTGCGGTTCCCTTAACGAGAGTCTTCACGCGCTGGATATTTGGATTCCAGCGACGACGTGTCTTCACCTGTGAGTGTGAAACGTTGTTACCAAAGCTTGGGCCCTTGCCACAGATGTCGCATGAAGATGCCATGAGAGGTACTCCTTCTAGATAAAAAAGATTCCATACTGAAATCAGGGCGTAAGGGTAGCAAGAGGGGGCCAGTTAGAGCGAATCCATGCGTAGCGCAGCGGGATTTACCGAGGGTTCGACCCGTATGTAGAGAGAATAGGTGCATGGCCACCCTCGACTCGAAACTTGTTGGAGTCGTGGGCGATAGAACAACCAAGGTTCTGCGTGAACTATTTGGCTACACAACTATTTCAGATCTTCTGCATCACTACCCACGCAGATATTTAGTGCGAGGTGAACTCTCCAATATCTCTGAGCTCATCGAAGGTGATGAAGTCACAATCCTGGCTGAGATTTTTAGCGCTACTAGTCGTAGGTTGCATGCGCGCAAGGGAAACATTCTTGAGGTTGTTGTTACTGATGGAACTGCCAAGTTATCGCTGACTTTCTTTAATCAGGCTTGGCGTGAGAAAGAACTGAAAGTGGGAAAGCAGGGGCTCTTTGCCGGAAAGGTAGGAGTCTTCAACGGCAAGCGTCAATTGGCACATCCTGATTATGAATTGATTGCCGATGGTAGCGATGTCGACTCGGCAGTTGAAGGATTCGCTGGCAAATACCTGCCCATGTACCCAGCAAGTTCGAAGCTGCCATCGTGGAAGATTTCCCAATGCATTGAATTAGCGATAGGCGCACTTGATGAAGTTCCAGATTTCATGCCGGACTGGGTGCGCGACAAATATGGCTATCCCACTTTGCACCAAGCGCTAGTGCAACTGCATAACCCTGCAGATCTCGAGAGCGCAGAGAAATCTCGCCAGAGAATAACCTTTGATGAAGCGCTGCTTCTGCAATTACTTCTTCTTACTCGCCGGCGTGAACTGAAAGGCCTTGATGCGGTTGCCCGTCCAGTCAAAGTGGGTGGCTTACTCACAGCTTTTGATGCATCGCTGCCTTTTGAATTAACAGCTGGACAGAAGGCAGTTGCCAAGGAGATTAGCGATGACTTGGCGCAACCTCATCCCATGCACCGATTGCTGCAAGGAGAAGTTGGTTCAGGTAAGACTGTGGTGGCACTTCGTGCAGCGCTGACTGTTATTGATAATGGTGGACAGGCAGCGCTCCTTGCACCGACTGAAGTTCTTGCAGCACAACATCTGCGCACTATCGAAAAACTTCTTGGCCCCCTTTCACAGGGTGGCATGTTGGGTGCGGATGAGAAGGCAACTCAAGTAACTCTTATCACTGGTTCACAATCTGCAGCTGCCCGGCGTGACGCACTGGCAAAGGCGGCCTCAGGGGAAGCTGGAATTGTGATCGGTACACATGCGCTCATTGGTGAAAGTGTTGAGTTTAAAGATTTAGGTTTGATTATTGTTGATGAACAACATCGCTTTGGCGTGGAACAACGAGATGCCCTTAAGAGTAAAGCAGTAAATCCACCACATTTGTTAGTGATGACAGCCACTCCTATTCCGCGCACAGTTGCTATGACAGTCTTTGGTGATTTAGATGTTTCAACTCTGCGCGAACTTCCTTTAGGTCGTGCGCCGATCACTACACATGTAGTTCCTGTCCTTGAAAAACCGGGCTACTTGGAGCGGGCATGGAGCCGCATTAAGGAAGAGGTAAGCCAAGGACACCAGGCATATATCGTGGCTCCGCGTATCTCTGCTGCAGTTTCAGAGGATGCCGATATGGAATTTCTGATGGGGGAATCCACAACTGCCATTTCCTCCGTTGAAGAACTCGGTCCGCAATTGCAAAGTGGACCGCTCAACGGGCTCAAGGTCGCACCTCTACATGGTCGTCTATCGGCGGAGGAGAAAGATGCCACGATGCGCGCCTTCGCAAATAAAGAGATCGATGTATTGGTCTCCACCACAGTTATTGAAGTGGGAGTAGATGTTCCTAATGCTACGGTCATGGTGATTATGGATGCTGATCGCTTTGGTGTTTCGCAGCTCCATCAACTACGTGGACGTGTTGGGCGAGGCACATCACCGGGCTTATGTCTTTTAGTGACAAGTGCTGCACCTGAAAGCTCTGCACGCACTCGACTTGATGCTGTTGCTGCAACTCTTGATGGTTTTGAACTCTCACGAATCGATTTAGAACAACGACGAGAAGGTGATGTGTTGGGTGTTAGCCAATCTGGTGGCAAATCTCATCTACGACTTCTGCGAGTTCTCCGCGATGAATCGCTTATTGAAGCAGCCCGTGAAGATGCATCTACACTTCTCGACACAGGCATGCAGAGCTACCCACTTCTAGCGGCAGAACTTGCTCAAGTGCAGGCGGATGCAACTGCAGAATTTATAGACAAGGCGTGATGAATGAGAATAATTGCAGGGCTTGCTAAGGGGCGACCGCTGGATGCTGTGGGTTCATCAACTCGTCCCACATCTGATCGCGCTCGTGAGGCGCTCTTTTCAACGCTTGCTTCAGAGTTTGGTGATTTCGAAGGTTTACGAGTTCTTGATCTCTACGCAGGCACTGGAGCAATCGCACTTGAATCGCTCTCGCGTGGTGCATCTCTTGTTCACGCGGTTGAAAAAGATGATGCTGCATCTCGAGCAATCACAGCAAATTACGAAAGTATCAAGAGCGCACACTGCCCAGGTACTTTCCATCTTTATACGATGAGTGTTCATCGCTTCCTGCAAGATAAAGCGCAACAGAGTTATCACTTCATCTACGTTGATCCACCATATGATGTTTCAGATATTGATGTAGTCGAGTCACTTATTTTGCTCCGTGATGGTGGTTTTATCGACCGACAGGGACTTATTGCAGTAGAGCGCAACAGTCGCGTCAAAGAAATTTCGTGGCCCGAAGGACTCACGCAGATTCGTGAAAAAAACTATGGTCAGGCAACAATTTTCTATGGGTCTCCCACGCTTACAGATGGTGAGAATGGATAACAGCCGGATTCATTGCTAGCGTTTGCACCATGAAACGCGCTGTGTGTCCAGGATCCTTTGATCCCATCACCTTTGGCCACCTCGACATCATTGAGCGCGCCAGCCTGCAATTCGATGAGGTTATCGTTGCTGTCTTCGTTAACCGTAACAAGTCTGGACTTTTCTCTATTGAAGAGCGAATCCAGATGATTAATGAGAATATTAAGAAATTCCCTAACGTTCGCGTTGATTCAGGGAGCGGATTGCTAGTCGAGTACTGCAAGAAGAATGGCGTACAGGCTATTGTTAAAGGCCTTCGCGCTGTCACAGACTTTGATTACGAGCTTCAGATGGCACAAGTTCATATCCAAGCCTCCGGTGTTGAGACTATGTTCATGGCCACTTCTCCGACACATTCATTCCTTTCTTCCTCAATTGTGAAAGAGTTGGCTCACTACGGGGGAGATGTCTCCTCAATGGTTCCAGCAAATGTCAATACCGCCCTCAAAGCACGAGCAGGAGAATCACGATGACCATGGATTCGATTGAAAAGCTCAATACAGCGATAGCAATCGTTGAAGAAGCTCGCGGCGTTCCGCTCTCTGCTTCCTGTGTCGTGCATCGCGGCGAAATGCTTGAAGTTCTCGAAGGTGCGCGCGAACTTCTTCCAGCCGATTTCTCACAAGCGGAAGCAATTCTGACTCAACGTGATCAGATCATTGAAGAAGGTCGCTCGAGCGCTGAAGCGATGATTGCAACGGCACGCGAAGATGTTGCTCGCATGGTTGAACAGACCTCTATCGTTCAGGCAGCTCGTGATGAAGCTAAGCGAATTCTCGATGATGCCCGCGATCTGGCAGCGCAAGAGCGCGAAGAGGTAGAGGCATATATCGATGGCCGACTAGCCACCCTAGAAGTGATACTCAATAAGACCATGGAGGCAGTTGCCCGTGGACGTGAACGTCTCGAGGGAGCAAACGATAAGGATGTTCTCTCACAACTTAACGCCGACGATTAGCGCATTCTCAAGGCACATCTATGAAATCAAATCCATTCATACTCAATACTCACGATCTCCCGCGCCGTGCAGGCGAAATGAAGGAGTACGAGCTTGATATTGAGGCTCCTGTTCGCATAGGAGTTCCCCTTATTGGAATTCCAGAGGGTGACATCATTGAAGCAGACGTCCGACTGGAATCTGTTACCGAAGGTGTGCTGCTGAGTGCAGAGATATATGCAGTTGCACACGGTGAATGCGCACGTTGCCTAGAACCGCTCGAGCAGGTGATTGAGAGAAAAATCCAAGAGCTCTATCGCTACGAGCCAACAAATGAAAAGGGTCGCAAGAAAAGGCGCGAGGATGAAGATGTTGATCTAGATGCTGAAGATGAGTTGCAGATGGAAGGCGACCTAATGAATCTAGAGAATCCCATCATCGACGCAATTATTCTCGCGCTCTCGGTAAATCCGCTCTGTGATGAAGAGTGCATGGGGCTCTGTCCAGATTGCGGTGAAAAGTGGGAGTCCCTACCGGATGGCCATCGCCACGAGGTAGCCGATGCGCGATGGTCAGGGCTGGCCTCCCTGCTCGAGAAACCTGCCGATTTTGGCAATCAAGAGAAATAAGCGATACTTAGCCCCATAACGATTTAGGGCCCGCTAAGGTCCTTTCAAGATTAAGGACGATTACCGTGCCAGTACCAAAGCGAAAGATGTCTCGTTCGAAGACTCGTTCACGTCGCAGCATGTGGAAGACAACAGCGGCAGCAATCTCGACTTGCAGCCAATGTCAGCAGCCAAAGCTCAACCATGTAGCGTGCCCAACTTGCGGAACATATAACCGCCGTCAGGTTCTCGAGGTCTGATCTGTACTCAAAACTTCTTGAGCAATTAGGAGTTCAACTCTCTCCTGAACTGCTCGAGTTGGCCTTTACCCATAGGTCCTTCGCCTATGAAACTGGGATTTCTACCACTAATGAACGTTTGGAATTTCTAGGCGACTCTGTCCTTGGACTAATCGTCACTGAAGAGCTCTATCAAAAGTACCCTGATCTGGATGAGAGTCGCTTATCTCCGCTGCGCTCAGGAATCGTCAATATGCGCGCGCTCGCTGATATCGCTCGAACTCTGGAATTGGGTCAGTACATCCGCCTGGGTAAAGGTGAAGAAGTTACCAATGGCCGAGATAAAAACTCACTTTTGGCAGATGCACTCGAGGCCCTCATAGGCGCTATCTATCTCGAATCTGGTTATGCGCAGACATCAATCGTTGTCAACAATCTCATCAAAGAAACCCTTGAAAGTGCGATGGCTAAGGGCGCAGGTCTTGATGGAAAGACGGCGTTACAGGAGTTAGTTGCCTCCCTCGGTAAGGGAACGTTGGAATACCACGTCTCTGAAACTGGTCCTGATCATGATAAGAGTTTTACAGCTATCGCAGTTGTAGGTGGAATTAATATTGCAGAAGGTTCAGGTAAAAGTAAGCGAGAAGCCGAACAATCTGCCGCTCGCGCGTCCTTTGAAATATTACGAAGCGAAATAGAGTAAACCCTCAAGTTCAACTTGATACGAGTCGCTTTTATACCAATGGCGCACCTACCGATAGGTTTAGGCGCGTGTACTTGAAGTCGCTCACCTTAAAAGGATTTAAATCCTTTGCATCAGCGACCACTCTTCGTCTTGAACCCGGCATCACCTGTGTGGTCGGTCCGAACGGTTCTGGAAAATCAAACGTTGTCGATGCGCTCACCTGGGTCATGGGTGAACAGGGCGCTAAATCGCTACGTGGCGGAAAGATGGAAGATGTCATCTTCGCGGGAACTTCCGGACGTGCGCCACTTGGCCGTGCAGAAGTTGCAGTCACCATCGATAACACCGATGGCGCTCTTCCAATTGATTACACCGAAGTCACGATCTCGCGCATCCTCTTCCGCAACGGTCAGAGCGAATATCAAATTAACGGCGAGGCTTCACGCCTTCTAGATATCCAAGAACTTTTGAGCGATTCAGGTATTGGTCGCGAAATGCACGTCATTGTGGGACAAGGTCAGCTCGATGCGATTTTAATGGCAACGCCAGAAGAACGTAGAGGCTTTATCGAAGAAGCAGCTGGGGTTCTTAAGCACCGCAAGCGTAAAGAGAAGGCGATCCGGAAGTTAGATTCAATGCAGGCTAACTTGGCGCGCATTAACGACCTCACGGTCGAGTTACGTAGACAACTGCGTCCTCTCGGTAAACAGGCTGAGGTTGCAAAGAAGGCTGCGACAATTCAAGCAGATTTACGTGATGCCAAGTTACGCCTTCTTGCCGATGATTACATCGCACTCTCAAAGACTCTCGATGCAGAAGTTGCAGATGAGAATGCGTTGCGCGAACGTAGAGCTATCGTTGAAGCTGAACTTGACTCCGTACGTCGACGCGAAGAAGAACTCGATGCACAATCTGCTTTCGAGAGCCCACTGCTGATAAAGGCGCAAGAGAACTTCTACTCTCTCAGCGCGCTACGCGAGAAATTCCGCGGAACTCAATCACTTGCGCAAGAACGCTCGCGCTTCCTAGCGGAAGAGGCTGAAGAGGCGCGTAGCGCTGGTCGTGATCCACAACTGCTAGAAGAAGAAGCAGCAACTCTTCGAGCCGAGGAAGCGCAATTGCGCGCAGATGTATTGACGGCACAGAACCTATTGCTAAGTTCGAGTAGCTCCTTGGTTGCAGCCGAAGCTGCTTTGAAGGCTGAAGAAGACACCATTGCTGCAGCTCTACGTGCGCTTGCCGATCAGCGAGAAGGTACTGCTCGTCAAGAGGGGCATATTAAATCTTTGGCTGCCCGGCTAGAAGCTATTACCGAAGAGATTTCTCGTTTGACCTCAGCTCGCGATGAAGCACAGAGTCGAGTCGATGCTGCAAAGCGAGATTATGCGCAGTTTGAGATGGAGATTGCCAACGCGGATTCTGGAGAACTTGGCCTGGATTCACATTTCGAAAGTGCGAAGAACGCACTTGAACAAGCCAAGAAAGTCCATGCCGACTTAATCGATGCCGAGCGCGCAGCTGATCGCGAACGTAACTCCGTAGAATCAAAGTTAGAAGCAATGAAGCTGACATCTAGCTCTCGAGATGGAGCTACTGCCCTCCTTCGTGATTCACGCGGTGTGTCAATTCTTGGATCTATTGCATCACTGATTGAAATTGATAAAGGCTGGGAAGCAGCAACTGCGGCTGCTCTTGGACAACTAGCCGATGCCATTGTTGTTCGTGATCTCTCTTCTGCTGTCAGCGCTCTGACAGTCCTGCGTAGTGAAAACTTAGGACAAGCAGATGTTCTTGTTTACGAACCAGGGCAGAGCGCAGGCTCATCGACTCCGGCAGGACTGACTTCGCTCTTAAGCTATGTCCGTTCAACACAAATATCTGATCTTCTCTCAACGCTACTGTCGCAGACCGTGGTTGCGGAAAACCCACGAGATGCTCAGAACATCTTGGGTCAGCACCGAGCTGTCACAGTAGTTACTCGTGATGGCGACATCATTACCGCGTCCCGTGCGCGTGGAGGATCTGCATCTTCAACTTCACTCATTGAGATTCAGGCGTTGATAGCGGATTTAGCGAAGAAGTTAGAAGAACTTACTCATACTTGCGATCGACTTAAGTTCGAGATTTCTACAGCTGCGACAGAGCTAGAAAGTAAGCAGAGCAACTTTGATGCAGCTCTTTCTAAACTCAATGAATCCGATGCCCGTATCGCAGCGTTAACCGAACAACTTGCCGTATCCGGCCAAAATATTAAATCTGCCACCGCCGAAGTAGAGCGCTTAACGACTGCGATTAATGAGGCAACTTCAGCTAAAGCGCGCGATGAGAATGAACTTTCTATCGCGTCGAATCAATTGCAGCAGCACGGCGAAATTGCAGAACCGGATCATTCCAAGGCAGAGTCACTTCGCAATCAAGTCTCGAGCGCACGTACAGCCGAAGTTGAAGCGCGACTTGCCGTGCGCACCTCTGAAGAGCGAGTGGCTTCGATTGCAGCGCGTGCACAAGCGCTAGAAGATTCTGCACGAGCAGAACGAGAGGCTTCAGAGCGAGCAGTTTCGCGACGTGGGGCCCGTGCGCGTGGAGCAGTCATCTCACAAGCAATTGCTGAGGCAGCTTATGAGGCACTTATCCATATCGAACGCTCGATTGCGAAAGCATCAACTGAACGCGCCAGACTGGAAGCCAATCGCACTGAGCGAGAAGGTGAGACCCTCACTGTTCGCTCACGTAGTCGTGAATTAACTCAAGAGCTAGATCAGCTCACTTCAAGTGTGCATCGAGATGAAATTGCCCGCGCTGAACAACGAATGCGCGTCGAAGCGTTGCAGACCAAGGCAGTTGAAGAACTTGGCATTGATATTCCAACTCTTATTGGTGAATACGGTCCTGATAAAGATGTTCCGACCTTTATTGAAACTGAGTCAGGCGAGATAGTTGCAACAGAGTTGATCCCTTATCGTCGCGACCAGCAAGAGAAGCGACTTGCTGCCACAGAACGCTCACTGACTCTTCTTGGAAAGATTAATCCTCTAGCGCTTGAGGAATACAGCGCGTTGGAAGAGCGTCTAAAGTTCTTGGCAGAGCAGCTCGAAGATCTCAAGCGCACCAAGAAAGATCTCCTTGACATCATCAAGGAAGTTGATGATCGCGTGCAGCAAATCTTCATGGAAGCTTATGAAGATGTAGCAGAGCACTTTAAAGATATCTTTGCGCGCCTATTCCCAGGCGGAGAAGGAAGGTTGATTCTGACCAATCCAGATGACCTACTCAATACAGGCGTAGATGTAGAAGCCCGCCCTCCTGGCAAGAGAATTAAGCGGCTATCGCTGCTCTCTGGTGGAGAGAAATCACTCACGGCAGTTGCCATGTTGGTCGCAATCTTTAAATCTCGTCCAAGCCCCTTCTATGTCCTCGACGAAGTCGAAGCAGCTCTCGATGATGTGAACTTAGGTCGACTACTGACAATTTTGGAGGAGCTACGCGAGAGCTCTCAGCTCATCATCATCACCCACCAAAAGCGCACGATGGAGATCGCAGATGCGCTCTACGGAGTAACGATGCGAGGTGACGGTGTTACTGAAGTAATCTCGCAACGTCTGCGTGAATCTGAAACTGCCTAACCTTTAGATTTGCCATGGGCCTTTTCAATCGCTTAATCGCCAAAGTACGGGGCACCTCAACTGCATCTGCTCTTGATTGGAAAGAGATTGAAGTCGAACTTCTCGCCTCTGATTTGGGCCCGAACCTTGTAGGCGAACTTCTGGAAGCTGCCAAGAAGATGCGCGGTGAAGATGCCGAGGGAGCGATTAAAGAGATTCTCCGCTCTAAACTTTCACAACGTGAACGCGATCTCGTTTCAGGTGGCGGACAGAAAGTTATTTTGGTTGTAGGGGTTAATGGAACAGGAAAGACCACTTCGGTTGCAAAGTTAGCTGCATCCCTTAAGTCATCAGGCAACTCAGTGATTTTAGGGGCGGCAGATACCTTCCGTGCTGCAGCTGTTGCGCAACTGCAAACCTGGGGAGCGCGCATCAACGTAGAAGTTGTCAACGGCAAAGAAGGCGCAGAGCCGGCTGCTGTTGCCTTTGATAGCGCAAAGCGTGCTAGTGATGAAAAGTGCGATTACCTGATCATTGATACCGCTGGGCGGTTACATAATAAGAATGACTTGATGGCAGAACTCGGCAAAGTTAAACGCGTAGTTGAAAAAGTGCTTCCAATTACTGAAGTACTTTTGGTCATCGATGGAACAACTGGTCAAAATGGTTTGGCGCAGGCCAAGATCTTTAGTGAGGCTGTTGAAGTAACAGGCCTTATCGTCACGAAACTCGATGGAAGCGCACGAGGGGGAGTTGCCCTTGCCATAGAGAGCGCCCTTGATATTCCCATCAAATTTATTGGTACGGGGGAGGGTGAAGGTGACTTCGCCGCTTTTGAGCCCGATGCCTATATAGACGGACTTCTCGCCTAGCTGCAGGCTGGGCCGTAACTCACTTGTAACAAAGGGCAGCCTTTTGTGACCACTTCTTAACCTGCTGCGCTATCGCTTGTAACTCCATAAGGGCACCTTTACCCCCATCTCAACGGCGAGTTCTGCATGTATCGGGAAAAGGATTAACTATGGAAGAGATTGTGTTAAACGGCGGTGATACCGCGTGGATGTTGGCTAGTACAGCTCTTGTACTTTTAATGACTCCTGGATTGGCATTCTTCTACGGAGGAATGGTTCGCACCAAGAGCGTTCTAAACATGATGATGATGTCGATGGTTACCATCGGAATTGTCAGCGTGCTGTGGGTAATTTATGGATTTGAAATTGCATTTGGCCACAAGGCAGATTCACCGTGGTATGGGGGAATTGGTCTCAGTGGACTTGGTAGTTCTGTGAATGAATTTGCAAATAATGGTGGGATTTATCCAATTCCACTTCTTGTCTTTGCAGCATTCCAACTTATGTTTGCGATTATCACCCCAGCACTCATTTCTGGTGCAATTGCGGATCGCGCCAAGTTCTCTGCTTGGGCAATCTTCGTTGCAATCTGGTCAACAGTTGTTTACTTCCCAGTTGCACACTGGGTATTCGCATTTGGAAACAAGGTAGGAGATACCGTTACTGGTGTCGGGTATCTTGCTAGCAAGGGTGTTCAAGATTTTGCTGGCGGAACTGCAGTACATATCAATGCAGGCGCAGCTGGTCTAGCACTTGCAATAATTCTAGGTAAGAGAATTGGGTGGCGTAAAGAATCTATGCGCCCTCATTCACTTCCACTTGTCATGCTAGGCGCAGCTCTTCTCTGGTTTGGGTGGTTTGGCTTCAACGCTGGATCTTCACTTGCAGCAAATGGCATCGCAGGTCTTGCATTTATCAATACTCAAGTTGCCACTGCAGGAGCAGTTCTAGGATGGCTCCTTGTAGAGAAATTGAGAAATGGTCATGCGACATCCCTTGGAGCAGCATCTGGCGCAGTTTCCGGTTTGGTAGCAATCACTCCAGCTTGTGCCTTCGTGGCTCCTTGGGCTGCAGTTGTCATCGGTTTTATCGCCGGAATTCTCTGCTCCCTTGCAGTGAGCCTCAAGTACAAGTTTGGATTCGATGATTCTCTTGACGTTGTGGGCGTCCACCTCGTAGGCGGAATCTGGGGATCCCTTTCTATTGGTCTCTTCGGTGCAAGCGCTGTAAATAGCATCGGACTTGATGGAATCTTCTATGGTGGTGGAACAGATCTCATGGTCAAGCAATTGCTTGGTGTGGGCGTCGTCGCCGCCTACTCTTTCATTGCAACTTTGATTATTGGATTTGCAATCGAAAAGACAATCGGCTTCCGCGTACCTCGTGAAGTTGAAATTGAAGGCATCGACCTAAAGGAACATGCTGAATCTGCTTATGAAATGACAGGCTCATCACGTGGAGGTGGATCACTATGAAGTTAATTACTGCAATTCTTAAACCGTTTAAATTGGATGAAGTAAAGGATGCACTCCAAGCTGCCGGAATCACCGGCATGACAGTCTCCGAAGCAAGTGGCTTCGGTCGCCAGCGTGGACATACAGAGGTCTATCGTGGCGCTGAATACACAGTTGACCTGGTACCAAAGGTTCGCCTGGAAGTACTAGTCGATGACAAGGACGCAAACTCAGTAGTTGACGTCATTGTTAAAGCAGCATCAACAGGTTCTATCGGGGATGGAAAGGTCTGGACCACTCCCGTAGATCAAGTAGTTCGTGTTCGTACCGGCGAGAAGGGTCCTGACGCGATCTAAAGAAAATAGGATGAGCGCTGTGGGAACCAGGGAAAGACGAGCTCGATCAAATGAGGGCGATCGACTTCTGTCATCTCTATTCGAAAAAAGTGGCGCTAATCCACTCGAGGTAGCAATCGCCGCGGTCGGAGGTTTCGGCCGCGGCGAACTCTCTCCAGGTTCTGATTTAGATATTGTCATTATTCACACTGGCTCTTATCGACTGGAAGAGTTATCCGAGATCGTCAATAAAATCCTTTACCCGCTATGGGATAAAAAAATTTCAGGTCGCGCAATAAAGGTGGACCATGCCGTTCGAACCCGTTCAGAAATGCGAGAAGCTGCAGATTCAGATTTAAAGGTTGCACTTGGTCTTCTTGATATACGGCTGATTTGTGGAAGCGCTGAATTAGTTGCAGCCGTTCAGGTAGATTCTTTAGAGTCCTGGCGAAAGAGTTCAAAGCTGCGCTTGCCCCAATTGCGGGAATCGCTGCTGGAGCGTCATCAGAGAGCTGGCGAGCTGGCTTATCTACTCGAACCAGACTTAAAAGAAGCTCGTGGAGGTTTGCGAGACGTAACAGCACTTCGAGCGATTCAACGCTCACAAGCTATCGCCGTTCCGATTGAGAAAATCAGTATTGCCGAATCCTTGTTATCCAACGTTCGCGAAGCCCTCCATACCGTAAGTGGGCGCGATAAAGACAAATTGTTCTTTCAAGAGCAAGATAAGGTTGCAAAACTATTGGGTTATCAGGATGCAGATCTTTTAATGAGCGAGGTTGCACAAGCCGCTCGTACTGTCGACTATATTCTGGATTCCACCTGGTATCGCCTGACGCATAAAGGAAGAGATGGTGGCGGCAGATTCCTTAAAAAAGTTCGCTCGACAGCGCTTTCTCGGGATATTGCAGTTTCAAATCGCGAAGTAGTAATTGGTCTCGATGCAGATTTTGGATTAGATCCTGTTATCGGGTTACGTGCTGCTGCCTCTGCTGCGCAGCTTGGGTTGCCAATCTCAATGGATTCGCTAGCGCGTCTTGGCGAAAAATTAAGTAGTGGCATTGGTGCGCTCCCAAACCCCTGGCCACGTGAAGCGCGTGAAAATCTCATCGCGCTGATTGGCGCAGGCTCTGCCATGGTGCAGATATTTGAAGCGTTAGACCAAGAGGAGATCATTTTCCATTGGATTCCAGAGTGGAAAAGCGTTCGTTCGCTGCCACAACGAAATGTCTTACATCGCCACACTGTCGATCGACACATGGTGGAGACGGCAGTGCATGCTGCCGCTCTCACCCGACAGGTCCACAGGCCTGACATATTGTTGTTCAGCGCACTCTTTCATGACATCGGCAAAGGTAGCGAGGAAGATCATTCCGAACGTGGTGAAAGACTCATTGCACCGATTGCCGCCCGCATCGGTTTCTCTGATTCAGATATCGCTACAATCAAAATTCTTGTTAAGCAGCACTTACTGCTTTCAGCAACTGCCACAAGACGAGATCTTGATGACCCAGCGACAATCGCATCTGTCCTTGATGTTATTCCAGATCTGCAAACTCTGGAACTATTGCATGCTCTAAGCATCGCTGATGGTGAGGCCACCGGAAGGGCGGCTTGGACTGATTGGAAAGCATCTCTCGTTGCAGAGCTTGTAGCCAGAGTGACGAGCGCACTGACGGATAACACAGTTGCACAACAGCCAGAACTGAGCCCCGAACAGAGAAGTAAGGCCGAACTCGGCGAGCTTGCTGTATCAATTGACGACAGAGGAAGTCTTTATGCGATTGAAATTGTGGTCAGTGATAAGCCGGGGCTGCTCTCGACTGTTGCCGGAGTACTCAATCTCCTTCGACTTGATGTGCGTTCTGCGCGGACAAAGTCACACGGGATATCCGCAGTAATGGAATGGATAGTCATTCCCGACCCACATGCTCCGGTCCTCACTGAAAAAATCTTGCATCGCGAACTAGTTGATGCACTCGCTAGCAAGGATTCACTTGCGCAGAGAATCTCAGATCGCATTGAGGCGTATGCGCAGTTACCGACAATTCCTGTACCAGCGCCAGTTGTTGAGACTTTTCTTGATGCAGCAACTGATGCCACCATCGTTGAAGTCCGTAGCCACGATAGGCCGGCGCTCCTTTTTGGAATCGGATACACAATCACAAAGAGCAATATCGATATCCGCTCAGCAATTGTGACAACGCTTGGGGCGGAAGCTATCGACACCCTGTATGTCACAGAGATTAATGGGGGAGCGCTCACGCCAGAACGGGCTCATGAGGTAGCAGAGAGATTGCGTTTGGCTCTGAAGTAGACTCCGCTTCTTATGTTTGAGTCCCTCTCCAGTAAGTTTGCCGGTGCCTTCGGCGCACTGCGCTCTCGCGGCAAGATTTCAGCGAAAGATATCGATGCTGCTGTGATCGATATCAGATCTGCCCTTCTGGATGCAGATGTAGCGCTCGAAGTAGTTGAAGAGTTCACGCAAAAAGTAGGAGAAAAATCGCTTGCCTTGCTTGCAACTTTGCAGGCAGGTAGCAACCAGGCGCAAGCAATCTTTGATGTTGTAAACCAAGAGCTCACTGAAATTCTCGGCGGCGGAGCACGCCGTATCCGCTTTGCAAAGAATCCACCCACAGTCATTATGTTGGCTGGTCTGCAAGGCGCTGGTAAGACAACGCTTGCCGCCAAGTTAGCTAAGTTCTATAAAGATCAAGGCGAAACACCAATTCTGATTGCCTCAGATTTACAACGACCGAATGCGGTTAATCAACTGCAAGTTGTTGGGCAATCTGTTGGAGTGCCAGTCTTTGCTCCCGAACCTGGAAATGGTGTCGGAAATCCTGTACGGGTTGCACAGGATGGAATTAAATTTGCGCAGTCAAAGCTGCACAGCATGGTGATTGTCGATACTGCGGGACGATTAGGCGTTGATCAAGAGTTGATGCAAGAGGCGATTGCTATCCGTGATGCCGTCTCGCCGCAAGAGATCCTATTTGTGGTCGATGCCATGATTGGTCAAGATGCGGTACGTACTGCGAAAGCCTTCCAAGATGGAGTTGGTTTCGATGGCGTAGTTCTTACAAAGCTTGACGGTGATGCACGTGGTGGTGCAGCGCTTTCAATTGCATCCCTGACCGGCAAGCCGATTATGTTCGCATCCACTGGTGAGAAGATTTCTGACTTCGATATCTTCTATCCAGAGCGGATGGCCTCTCGAATTTTGGGAATGGGCGATGTTGCCACCTTGGCTGAACAAGCTAAGAAGGCCTTTGATGGCGACTCAGCGAAGAAGTTAGAGGATAAGTTTGCAGCAGGTGAAGATTTCACACTCGATGATTTCCTCGAGCAGCTTGAGGCGATGTCGAAGATGGGCTCCATGGGCAAGTTACTAGGAATGCTTCCAGGAGCTGGAGCGATGAAGAAGCAGATTGATAACTTTGATGAATCAGAAATCACAAGAACAAAAGCAATTGTGCAATCAATGACACCGCTGGAACGACGCGATCTCAAAGTGCTCAATGGTTCACGACGTGCCCGCATCGCGCTCGGTTCCGGCCGAAAAGTTTCAGAGGTAAATGCCCTCGCCGATAAATTCACAGCAGCTCAGAAGATGATGAAGCAGATGCGAAATGGTGGGGGCATGCCCAATATGAATATGGCTAAAGGTATGGCTCTTCCTCCCGGCATGCCTGGGCTGCCGCCAGCTCCCAAGAAAGCAGCTCCGATTCAGAAGAAGAAGTCGAAGTCGGGAAATCCCGCTAAACGAGCGCTAGAGAACGGCTGATTTCCGGATTAGGAGCGTAACTGGCAAGATTAGCCACCTGTTGCAGGGCCCTCTACCCCGGTAACAACCCAATCCACAGTTGGACCTCATCGCTACGCACCCCGCTGTAGCAGTTGCGGATCGACACACTTTTTTAGGAGCACTACTTCTTTGTCTACAAAAATTCGTTTAATGCGCATGGGAAAAATTCGCACACCTTATTTCCGCATTGTCGTCACAGATTCACGCAAGGCTCGCAACGGACTTTCAATCGAAGAGATTGGTCGCTACGTACCAGGGCAAGAACCATCAATCATCGAAGTTAACTCAGAGCGCGCTCTGTACTGGCTTGGCGTTGGTGCACAACCTTCAGAGGCTGTAGAGGCTCTTCTTAAGGTGACTGGTGATTGGCAGAAGCACAAGGGTCTTCCAGGAACAGAAGGCACTCTTAAGGTTGCAGCTCCTAAGCCACATAAGAGCGTTGCCTATGAAGCAGCTGTCAAGGCTGCTGCTGCAGAACCTGCAGAAGGCGCAACAACTTTGAAGAAGAAGGCGCAAGAGAAGTTGGCTGCGAAGGCGGCACCTGCTGTAGAAACTCCTGTAGTCGCGGAAGCTCCTGCTGTTACAGAACAAATTGCTGAAGACGCAACTTCAGCTGGAACCTCGGACGAAGCAAGCTCTGTTGCAACTCCGGACACTACAGAAGTAAGTTCTGTAACCGAAGAGGTTCCAGCGGTAGATGCGACTACAGAAGATGTCGTAGTTGCAGAAGCAACCAGCGAAGAAACTCCAAGCGCATAATGATTGATGAAGCTCTCGAACATCTCGTAAAGGGAATCGTTGATAACCCTGACGATGTCAATGTGAAGGAGAAGACGCACCGTCGTGGCACCACGCTCGAAGTGCGCGTCAATCCTGAGGATATCGGCAAGGTAATCGGTCGTAACGGTCGCACAGCAAAGGCGCTTCGCACAGTCGTAAGCGCACTTGCAGGTCGCACCGTCCGCGTCGATCTCATCGATACCGACGAGGTTCGCTAACTTCTCTTCAACCCATGAAATTAAACGTGGGCCGCATCGGTAAAGCTCACGGAATTTTAGGTGAAGCTACTATCGAAGTCCGGACAGATGAAGCAGAAGATCGCTTTGCCATCGGCGCAGTTCTAGAGACAGAAAGCCACGGAAATCTCACCGTGGCTTCTGCACGTGTGCACAATGGAATTCTCTTGCTTTCTTTTGATGGCATCGAAGACCGCAACGCAATTGAGGCTCTACGCAATGAGCTTCTCTATGCTGATGTGGATATAGATGCGCCAGGAGTTGATGAAGATGACTATCACGTTCTCCAACTTATCGGCTGTAAGGCTTATCTAGTCGATGGCGATGAATTTGGAGAAGTCAGCGAAGTACGTAATCTGCCAGGTCAAGATGTCTTGGTGATTAAGTCAGAATCTGGCGAGACGCTCATTCCATTCGTGCGACAACTTGTTCCGATCGTAGATATTAAGGCCAGACGTATGACTGTGATTCCACCTGTCATTGAAGGGCAGATGAAGTGAAGATTGACGTCATCTCTATCTTTCCTGAGTATTTAGCGCCGCTTAGCCTCTCACTTCTTGGCAAGGCGCAAAGCTCAGGAATTGTTGATATCAAAGTTCATAATTTGCGTGATTTCACCAACGATAACCACAACACCGTTGATGACACTCCCTACGGTGGTGGCGCAGGCATGGTCATGCTTCCTGAAGTCTGGGCACAGGCTATCGATTCCATAATTGAGGATGGGGCAGAGATCATCATCCTGACCCCTGCAGGTAAGCGTTTCAATCAGAAAATAGCCAGCAACTTCTCATCTTCAACTCAATTGATCTTTGCATGTGGACGATATGAAGGAATAGATGATCGCATCCGCCAGTATTACTCACAACAAGAATTTCAAGCACGAAATATCAAAGTGCATGAAATGTCCATCGGTGATTATGTCCTTGGCGGTGGGGAAGTAGCAGCGATGGTGATGATTGAGGCAATTACAAGGTTGATTCCAGGTGTTATAGGAAATCCAGAATCACTGGCGGAGGAGTCACATAACAGCGAGGGATATCTCGAATATCCCAACTTCACCAAACCTCAAGAATGGCGTGGAATCTCAGTTCCCGAGATTTTGCTTAGCGGTAACCACGCTGAAATTGCGAAATGGCGCACAGAGCAGGCTGAAAAGCGTGCGAAAGATAATTTCTAACTCGTAAGTAACTAAGTCGCTGCCGTACTGTTGTGCGCATGAGCGAAGAGTCAGCACGAATCCAGTCACGTCTGATTCGAGATCTAGAGCCTGTTGTTGCTGTAGAGCTTGAGCGCCATCTTTCGGTGCAAAAAAATTGGTATCCCCATGAGTATGTCCCTTGGTCCGAGGGCCGTGATTATGCAGGTCCACTCAATGGCGATGCTTGGGAAGCTAAAGACTCGCGCCTGACGCCAGTTGCACAGGACTCTCTTGTACTCAATCTGCTTACTGAAGATAATTTACCGAGCTATCACACTGAGATTGCCATCTCTATGGGTCGCGATGGTGCATGGGGAAATTGGATTGAACGCTGGACCGCTGAAGAAGCGCGACATGCAATTGTCATCCGTGATTATTTAATGGCCACCAGGGGAGTAGATCCTTATCAGCTCGAAGATCTACGAATGGCTCACATGTCACTGGGTTACCAAACACCGTATGAAAACGATATGTTGCACACGATTGCTTACGTTTCTTTCCAGGAACTAGCAACGCGTATTTCACATCGCAATACTGGAAAACTCTCTGACGATCCAATAGCCGAGAATATGATGCAACGAGTTGCACTTGATGAAAACCTACATATGCTCTTCTATCGAAATACACTCTCTGCAGCTCTTGATATGGAACCGAATGCGGCGATGCGTGCGATTGCAGATGTTGTGACTAATTTTGATATGCCCGGTGCAAATATGCCGGGTTTTGGCCGCAAGGCAGTTCAGATTGCTCTAGCTGGCATCTATGACCTTCAGCAACATCTAGATGATGTTGTTGCCCCAGTATTGCGTGCGTGGAAAGTTTTTGAACGAGAAGATCTCTCTGGAGATGGCCTCAAAGCTCGTGATGAACTTAAAGCATTTATGGATGAGACTTACAAGGCCGCTGCAGTCTTTAACGACAAGCGCGAGGTCCATTTCGAGCGTCAAATTGCTCGCGGTATCGCACCAATTCGCATCACCAACTAGACCTGAAATAAGATGAGTCTTATGACTCGCACATATGTAGTTGAAACCTACGGGTGTCAGATGAATGTGCACGATTCTGAGAGAATCGCTGGGCTTTTGGATGAAGCAGGTTATCTTCCCGTCGCAGAAGGAAATCAGGCAGATATTGTTGTCTTTAATACTTGTGCAGTCCGCGAAAACGCCGATAACAAACTCTATGGAAACTTAAGTTTTCTAGCACCAATCAAGAAGAAGAATCCAGGAATGCAGATTGCAGTCGGTGGATGTCTTGCCCAGAAGGATCAATCCCTAATCCTTAAGAAGGCACCATATGTGGATGTCGTTTTTGGGACACATAATGTTGGATCACTCCCAGTGCTGTTAGAACGAGCCCGCATCGAAGAAGAAGCACAGATTGAAATTTTGGAATCTCTTGAGCACTTCCCATCTACCTTGCCAGCGCGCAGATTCTCAGCATTTACATCATGGGTTTCAATCTCGGTTGGATGCAATAACACCTGCACTTTTTGTATCGTCCCAACTCTGCGTGGAGTTGAAAAAGATCGCCAGCCTGCCGATATTTTGACTGAGATGAGAGCGCTAGTTGAACAAGGCGTCATTGAAATTACTCTCCTTGGCCAGAATGTGAATGCCTACGGCGTTGAGTTCGGCGACAGAGGAGCCTTTGGCAATCTACTGCGTGAGGCGGGCAAGATCGAAGGCTTGGAGCGAGTCCGCTTTATGTCGCCCCACCCACGTGATTTCACAGATGACGTTATCGAAGCCATGGCACAGACGGACAATGTCATGCCACATCTTCATATGCCGCTTCAATCTGGTTCAGATGCAATCCTGCAAAGCATGCGCCGTTCCTATCGCACGGATAAGTACCTAGGAATTCTTGAGCGAGTACGAGCAGCGATGCCAGAGGCGATGATTACGACAGATATCATCGTTGGATTCCCAGGCGAGACTGAAGAAGATTTTCAGGCAACACTCGATCTGACAACTCAAGCAAGGTTTGCCGCTGCTTACACCTACAAATACTCCATTCGCCCAGGGACTCCAGCAGGTGCCATGCCTAATCAAGTAGCAGAGGAAATTGTTGGCGAACGTTATACGCGACTGCACGAACATCAGCAGAGAATTTCGTTAGCAGTTAACCAATCAGCGGTTGGTAGCGTGCATCGCGCACTCGTCTCAGAAGTTGAGGGACGTCGCGATGAAGCACAATCTCGCATGACTGGTAAGACAGAAGATTTCCGCCTGGTCCATTTCGGTGCAGACACTAATGCCCGCCCTGGAGATATGGTCGATGTGAAGATCACTCAAGCATCAGCTCACTACCTGTTGGGGGATGCCACATCAGTAACGCGCACTAGGGGAGGCGATGCGCACCAAGCGCGCACGGCTCCTGCATCCACAACTTTAGGAATGCCAAAAGTTCGCGCCTAAGCATGAGTAAAGTCATTGTTATTTGCGGTGCAACCGCAACCGGAAAGAGCGATATCGCTCTTGATGTTGCCGAACGGATCGGCGCAGAAATTATCAACGCAGATTCAATGCAGCTCTATCGTGGAATGGATATCGGAACCGCAAAATTAAAGGTTTCAGAACGCCGAGAAATACCACACCATTTGCTTGATGTCCTTGATGTCACTGAAGATTCAACTGTCGCTTGGTACCAAGAGCGGGCCCGTGCCGCCATTGCCGAAATTCATCAAAGAGGACATCACGCCATCATCGTCGGAGGTACTGGTCTGTACATTAAGGCAATACTTGACGATTTGAATTTTCCAGAGACAGATCCACAAGTGCGAGCTAATCTTGAAAAATTGGGAGAAGAATTCGGCGCCAACTATCTTTTTGAGCGCTTGCAAGAGTTAGATCCAGCTGCAGCGCTGGCGATTGACCGCGCCAACATCCGTCGAATCATTAGAGCTCTCGAAGTCATTGAAATTACCGGCAAGCCATTTACTGCGAACTTACCCCGCGAAGATAGTTCACGTTTTCCAGACGCCCTGCAATTTGGGTTGGTGATGGATCGTGAGCATCTCCGTGATCGTATTGATCTGCGCGTGGATCACATGTGGCAAGAGGGCTTTGTCGCAGAAGTCGACGAGCTGATTGCACACGGAATTCGTCGCGGTACGACAGCGCAGCGAGCTCTGGGATACGCGCAAATTTTGGCGATGCGCGACGGAACTCTCTCCGAAGATGAGGCGAAGGAAGAGACAAAGAGAGCAAGCCGCCAATATGCCAGACGCCAAGAAACCTGGTTTTCGCGTGATCAAAGAATTCAATGGGTAGCCACACATCAACCTCGACTCGAGACCATCCTGGAAAAGATAAACTCCTAGCCTGATGAGTTCACCGATAATCGCCACATATGGCCACGGAACTGAAAATGATTTTGTCATTCTCTTTGATCCTGATTCGCAGTATGTAATTACGCCCGCCCAGATAGCTGCCATCTGCAATCGCAGCTCTGGCATCGGTGCCGATGGCTTTATTCGAATAACTAAACCAGATGGAAAATGGTTTATGGATTACAGCAATTCTGATGGCTCCATCGCCGAGATGTGTGGAAACGGTATCCGCGTAATGGCTCGCTACCTTGTGGCTCGCGGGCATCTACCAGAAGGCATCTTTGCCATTAATACTCGCGCCGGCATCAAGCATCTACGAGTACCTCTCGAAGGCGATATCTCAGTCAATATGGGTCAAGTAACTGATGAAATGGAAGAAATTGAAGTAACTCAGAATGGAAAGACGTGGGGAGGGCTCAATATCAGCGTCGGCAATCCTCATGCAGTTGTCTTCCTCGAAAATTTAGAAGAGGTAGGTTCGCTAGAAACGGCTCCAGTTGTTTCGCCGCAATCTTCTTATCCAGAGGGCGTCAATGTTGAGTTTGTTCAGCTCCTTGCCAAAAATGAAGCTCGTATGCGCGTGCATGAACGCGGTAGCGGCGAGACACGATCATGCGGTACCGGCACATGTGCTGTTGCGCTGGCTGCAACACTTCATACTCGTGGCAAGTTACCTAGCCGTTGGACCATCTACCCACCAGGCGGACGCTTGATAGTCGATATCGATGGCCACTCGAATGCAACTTTGATAGGTCCAGCCGAGTTAATTGCAGATCACGACATCTCAAAGTATTTGACGTAATGACTACCCCCGAAGATAGTTACGACAAGTTATTCGATGAACTTCTCCGTGAATCAGCCCGCGCTGCTGCAGACTTTGACGCTAACGAGAGCAGTTACCAAGAAGATTCCCAACAAGAACTGGTAGATCGCCACGCACTTCGTCGCGTTAAAGGTTTCTCAACCGAGCTACAAGATATTTCAGATGCTGAATATCGCCAGCTGCAATTAGAACGCGTAGTGCTCGTGGGCGTATGGACCGAGGGCAGTGCTGAGATGGCCGAAAATTCACTCGCAGAACTCAAAGCACTTGCCGAGACCGCGGGTTCGGAAGTTTTGGAAGGCCTGATTCAACGTAGAGATAAGGCAGATCCTGCGACCTATATCGGTTCAGGAAAAGTTATTGAACTGCGGCAACTTGTAGTTTCTACGGGTGCTGATACGGTGATTTGTGATGGCGAACTATCTCCTTCACAACTGCGTACTTTGGAAGAGAAGTTGAAGGTGAAAGTGGTCGACCGTGTTGCCCTTATTCTCGATATCTTCGCTCAGCATGCAAAGAGCAAAGAGGGTAAGGCTCAAGTTGAGTTGGCGCAGATTGCATATTTACTTCCGCGCCTTCGCGGTTGGGGTGATTCACTTTCGCGTCAGGTAGGTGGCCGCGCGGCTGGTGGTGCCGGTATCGGTGGTCGTGGACCTGGTGAAACAAAAATTGAGACAGATAGACGAAGAATTCGCGACAAGATGGCAAAGCTACGTCGCGAGATTGCAGAGATGAAGGTATCTCGAGATACCAAACGCCAAGAGCGCAGACGTAACAACATCCCTTCTGTGGCTATTGCGGGCTATACCAACGCTGGTAAGTCATCACTTCTCAACGCTCTTACAGGCGCTGGCGTGCTCGTCGAAAACGCACTCTTTGCAACCTTGGATCCCACGGTTCGCAAATGCGAAACAACTGAAGGACGCGTCTATACGCTCTCTGACACAGTTGGTTTTGTACGCCACCTGCCTCATCAGCTTGTTGATGCCTTTAAATCAACTCTTGAAGAAGTTTCCGGAGCAGATTTAATTGTGCATGTTGTTGATGGGTCACACCCTGATCCCTTTGAACAGATACGTGCAGTCCGTCAGGTGATTGCTGAAATCGGAGGGGGAGACATCCCTGAAATTATTGCGATTAACAAAGTTGATATTGCGAGCCCCGATGTTGTCATGGAGATTTTGCGTAAGGAGCCAAATAGTTACGCCTTTTCCGTCAGATCAGGTTTTGGAATCGATGGCCTTGTTCATGCAATTGAAAAATCGCTGCCGCATCCTGCGATTGAAATCTCAACTGTTATTCCGTACCACCGTGGCGATTTGGTCAGCGCTATTCACGAAACCGGTGAAATATTGAGTGAGGAGCACTTGGCACACGGCACTGCGATTCATGCCTATGTGGATGGCGGATTGGCTAAAGCCATCGAAATTGCGACCTTAAAGGCGGAATAAAAGCGACACGCCGAGGGTTGTAACCTCCATAGAGCCACTCTATGCGCGACTATTCGCGCAGGTTAAGGCACAAGTAATGGAAGCGAGGTGAGAGCAGTGGCAACAGATTACGACACACCCAGAAAGACCGATGAGGAACTTCATGAGGAATCGCTAGAAGAACTCAAGGCTAAGCGAGTAGATGCGCAATCAGGCCAGATTGATGTGGATGAAGCAGAAGCTGCAGAAAATCTTGAACTTCCAGGTGCGGATTTATCAGGCGAACAACTTGCAGTCAGAGTTGTTCCAGTTCAAGTTGATGAATTTACATGTTCACGTTGTTTCTTGATCCATCACATCACACAACTTGCTAAGGGCGAAGGCGCTAAAGCAGTTTGTAAAGAGTGCGCGTAAGTTCTTCATTTTTTCTCACGCTTATTAACCAATAGGGAACGCTATCCCTGTCATCATTTATTACAACTTTTACGCCTGCCGGAATCCAGAATGCCAGAGCCAGAAAAGCAGCTGGGTCAGCATCGCGAGTTCGCAATAGGCGCATCTCTTGCGCGTTGAGCGCACTTACCTCTTTGAGATACCTAAGCTCTATATGAGCTCGACCAACGTGTAATTCTTTGTTATCGAGAGTGATTTCAGTCCGCCAACGTAGGGCGATAGCGATAATTCCAAGAGTTGCTGCAATCCAAGAGATGAGAGCGCTGCGATTATCCAGAGCAGCCCAGATTGCAATCACGAGAGAGAGAAACATGAAGTAGATGAAGGTCAGCACCCAGAGCGGGGGACGGATCACTTCACGGAAGACCATACGCGCTAGGTTATCTTGCAATTCTCTCCTTCAGCGATTCATGAAGTAACCTTGCTACATGAGTCGCGTTCCAAGTACAACGCCTCCTGAAGGGGCGCTCATTCCAGAGCGACACCCACAATCGCCTCAAACTGGAACTCAAATTCCATCTCATTTCAAACATTGCTTTGGTTGTGGAGAGCTTCACCCCACTGGGCTTCATCTGGTAGCGCGCGTTGGGGAAGGCGCAGATATCACAGCAGAATTTATCGTTACTGAAAATCATCAAGGCGCTCCTGGGTTAGCCCATGGCGGACTTTTGTCACTCGCCTTTGATGAAGCCCTAGGAAAGCTGATGTGGTTGCTACGTGCACCTGCAGTTACCGCTCGTTTAGAAACTGATTTTCTCAAACCAGTTCCAATCGGAACGCGCCTTCACATTACAGCGCGCATTACGGGACAAGTAAATCGCAAGGTGTACTCCGAGGCAGAGGGCAGAATCGGAGGTCCGGATGGTGAAATAGCAGTACGTGCTGCCTCGCTCTTTGTGATCGTGCCTATGAAGCACTTCCTTGAGAATGCACCCGCTGAATATTTAGAGACAATGCGCAAGAACCCAGAGTTGCTCTCCTTTGTTGATCCAGAGTTTGATATCAATCCATGAGCTCTCTACAAGTTTTGATTACGCGACTTGATCCAGAACTTCCTCTGCCGCAATATTCCAAAGGGGGAGATGCTGGTGCTGATATCGTCTCTCGCATTGATATTACGTTGGCGCCCGGTGAACGCGCACTCGTTCCAACAGGAATATCTATCGCTCTACCCGATGGCTATGTAGCTCTTGTGCATCCGCGATCAGGTCTTGCAATTAAGCATGGCGTCACTATGGTCAATGCACCTGGCACCGTTGATGCTGGCTTTCGTGGAGAGCTGCAGTGCATCATGATTAATCACGACCCACAAGAGAGCATCACATTTAAGCGTGGTGACCGCATTGCACAATTGGTCTTCCAAAAAGTTGAGCGCGCTGAATTTATCGAAGTACAAGAGCTACCTGGCTCGGGCCGTGGCACTGGTGGCTTTGGTTCAACGGGGCGCGCATGAGTCAACATGAAGATCGCGAGAAGGTGCTAAGCGCCTTTGGGGGGAAGAAGGGGCTGATTGATTCAGGAATCCCAACAATCATCTTTCTCATCGTCTTCAATCTGACGGATGAACTGCAGAGTGCGCTCTTTGCATCGATTGCAGTTTCAGCGGTACTCACTATTACGCGCTTGGCCATGCGCGATACTGTGCAACATGCTGTCAGCGGATTCATTGGAGTCTTGATTTGTGCTTGGTTTGCCAATCGAACCGGTAACGCCAGCGATCTTTATATCCCAAAACTTCTGACCAACTTGGGTTATGGCACTGTTTATCTCATAGCGAATTTAGCTGGCTGGCCGATTCTCGGTCTCTTGCTCGGTCCAATTCTCGGCGAGAATCTAAAATGGCGTAACCATCCAGAGCGAAAGCGCGCTTACATTCTGGCAAGCTGGCTCTGGGTTGCCATGTTCTTTGCTCGAATTGCTGTGCAGTATCCGATTTATCGAACTGGAAATGTAAATCTCCTAGGAACTGTGAACTTAGCGATGGGTTATCCGCTCTTTCTGGCGACTGCATATGGTTCGTGGCAGATTATTAAGAATGCACCAGCTATTCCAGCTGAGAACACAGATACTACTGAGCGATAAAACAGCCCTTGATTTGATCCTCAGCTGCAGCTGAGGCAACGAAAAGTAGTTCATCTCCGGCGGTAAAGACATCACTAGCAGTTGGTGCAATAACACGACCGTCGCGGACAATCGCCGCTAGGGATGCGTCATCAGGAAGCGTTACCTCTTCTACAGTCTTTCCGATACAGATTGAGTTATCGGGAAGAGTAATTTCAACTAGATTTGCTTGGCCTCGTCTAAATGAGAATAGACGCACAACATCTCCAACGCTGACGGCTTCTTCCACGAGCGCTGCAATAATACGAGGAGTAGATACAGCGACATCAACGCCCCAAGATTGATCAAAGAGCCACTCATTCTTTGGGTGATTAATTCGAGCAACAACGCGAGGCACGCCATATTCCGTCTTTCCTAGTAGCGCTGTTACAAGATTGACCTTGTCATCACCGGTTGCAGCAACCAAGACTTGGCACTTATTGAGTTGAGCATTATCAAGAGCTGCAATCTCACAGGCATCTGCCATCAACCACTCTGCATCCGGGACAGAATCAATCTTGAGCGCCTTTGGATCACGATCAATCAGTAGCACTTGATGGCCATTATCGAGAAGTTCGCGAGCGATAGCGCGGCCCACATTTCCAGCTCCAGCAATTGCGATTCTCATAGGTTAATTCCCTGGCCCTTGTGTAAGTGCGCTTTCAGCAATCGCCATCTTGTCATCTTGAATTGTCATATGAATTAAATCGCCATCTTGCAGAACGGTATGCGCCTCTGGAATAAGCCCCTCACCAAGGCGAGTAAGAAACGCTACGCGGGCTTCTGTCGCTGCTTCAAGCTCTGTGATGGGGCGCCCGTACCAATTAAGGTGAGGATGTACTTCAAGAAGTTGCACAGTTCCGGTGGCATCGCGCCATTCAGAGCGTGCACCACCTGGCGCAATACGACGCAATATTTGATCCGTTGCCCAGATAACAGTTGCAACAGTTGGAATTCCGAGGCGCTGATAAATTTCTGCGCGACCTGGGTCGTAAATACGAGCCACCACATTGGTAACGCCGTAGCTTTCACGAGCCACACGCGCTGCCAAAATATTTGAGTTGTCGCCATTACTTACCGCCGCAAATGCTTCTGCACCTTCAATGCCCGCTTCGAGCAAAGTATCCCGGTCAAAACCAACGCCGACCACAGTGCGACCCTTAAAGTCCGGGCCGAGGCGGCGGAATGCTTCTTTTGATTGGTCGATGACTGCAACTGAATGTCCGGCCGCTTCTAGCTCGATTGCGAGTGAGGATCCCACTCGACCGCAACCCATGATGACTACGTGCACGGGACTAACTTACTACTAGGCTAGCCATTATGTCTCCACACAGTCGAAAAGCTTTATCTGTGGGAGACCGCATTAGCGTCACAATTGAAAAAATTGCTCATGGTGGCCACTTTATTGCGCGCCACGAAGGTGCTGTCATTTTTGTGCGGCATGCAATCCCAGATGAGGTCTGCACCATTGAAATTACCAGCGTAGGAACTTCATTTAACCGCGCGGATGTCATCTCAGTAGAGAGCACATCTTCCGATCGAGTAAGCGCTCCCTGCAGATATGCGCATCGCCAGGGCTGCGGAGGGTGCGATTTTCAACATATAAGGCCCGCACGGCAACGTGAGCTCAAAAGTGATGTCATCACAGAGCAGTTCGCTCGCATCGCAAAGATGGAGATTTCTGTTGAAGTAGAGGAAGTTTCAGCTCCACTCGGTTGGCGCACTCGATGCGCGGCTGTCACCACCAAGGCTGGTGCGCTGGGTTTCTATCAATCACGAAGTCACTCAATAGTTCCGGTAGATGACTGTCGAATTCTTGTCCCTGAAATGAAGTTTGCAGAGCTTTCAGCGCGGGGCGCAAAGGCAGATCAACGAATTGAAATCTCTCTTTCCAATACTGGCGAACGAACGATTGCATCTGCCAACACCCGTGAAGAGACTCCAGTGCGAACTTCTGATGGTCCAGATGTAGCTCACTATGAAATCGCCGGAAGAGTTTTGGAGGTAAGTCAAAAGTCATTTTGGCAAAGCCATAAAGATGCGCCTCGAGTTTTAACAGAAGTTGTTAAAGAGTTTGCCCAAGTACTTCCGGGAGACCATGTGCTTGATCTGTATGGGGGAGTAGGACTATTTACTGCAGCCCTTCTTACCGAGGTTGGTAGCGAAGGCACCATCAATCTGGTCGAAGGTAGTAAGAGCGCAACTGCTGATGCGCGGAGAAACTTTGCGCAAGATCCAAATGTTTCGGTTCATACGGGAGATGTCACAAAGATTCTGCCGCGTTTTAGCCAGGCCAACGTGGTTGTCCTTGATCCGCCGCGAGAGGGTGCGGGTAAAGAAGTTATTGCTGAGTGTGCTCGCTTGTTGCCACGAACGATTGTCTACGTCGCCTGTGACCCGGCGGCGCTGGCGCGCGATGTTTCGTACCTGCGTGAATACGGTTATGCGCTCCAGCAGCTACGCTCCTTCGATCTCTTTCCTATGACACATCACATCGAATGTGTTGCGCTCTTGACTTTAGATAAGGTATCTTGACGTCAAGATACTTATGAAAGAAGGCTCGGGATGAGTAAGAACTCCCTCGGTACCAAAAAGAACCTCACTGTTGCAGGTAAAGATTATGAAATTTTTGATATCTCCACGTTGGCAGCAGCAAAGGACCTTCCGTTCTCACTCAAGATCCTTTTAGAAAATCTTTTGCGCACCGAAGACGGTGCCAACATCACTGTCGATCACATCAAGGCGCTTGCCGAATGGGATCCATCCATTGAGCCAGATACTGAAATTCAATTTACTCCCGCCCGTGTTGTTATGCAGGACTTCACCGGCGTTCCTTGCGTCGTTGATTTAGCGACGATGCGTGAGGCAATTGTTGAGCTAGGCGGAGATCCGGCAAAGGTCAATCCACTTGCTCCAGCAGAACTCGTCATCGACCACTCAGTGATTGCAGATGTATTTGGTACAAAGGATTCTTTCGAAAAGAACACTGATATTGAGTACGAGCGAAATCGCGAACGTTATCGCTTCTTGCGTTGGGGTCAAGGAGCCTTTGATGAATTTAAAGTCGTTCCACCAGGCACCGGCATTGTGCACCAGGTAAATATCGAATACTTAGCACGTGTAGTTATGACTCGTACCGTTGGAGGCGTTCTTCGCGCTTATCCAGATACCGTTGTTGGTACAGATTCGCATACAACGATGGTCAACGGGCTTGGTGTTCTCGGTTGGGGAGTTGGCGGAATCGAGGCTGAAGCTGCGCTTTTGGGTCAGCCAGTTTCTATGCTCATCCCACGTGTGGTCGGATTTAAACTCTCGGGAGAACTTCCGGTCGGAACAACAGCCACAGATATGGCGCTAACAATTACCGAAATGTTGCGCAAGCATGGTGTCGTCGGCAAATTTGTTGAGTTCTACGGCCCAGGAGTTGTCTCGGTTCCTATGGCAAACCGAACAACAATCGGAAATATGTCTCCCGAATATGGTTCTACCTGCGCCATTTTCCCAATTGATGAAGAGACACTTCGTTATCTTCGCCTTACAGGTCGCACTGAAGATCAAGTAGCACTTGTTGAAATGTATGCGAAGGCGCAGGGAATGTGGCATGACCCAGCAGCCTCACCTCGTTTCTCTGAACATATCGAGCTCGATCTCTCTACCGTTGTCTCTTCCATCGCCGGACCAAAGCGTCCGCAAGATCGCATCTCACTGACTGCATCAAAGAGCGCATTTGAGAAGGTGTTGCCCTCTTACTTTTCCGAGAAGACTGGAAAGAGCGCATACCCAGTAAAAGTGGGAGAGAAGGCAACGACCATCAAGAACGGCGATGTTGTCATCGCTTCAATTACCTCCTGTACCAATACCTCTAATCCATCCGTAATGATTGGCGCAGCGCTTCTTGCTAAGAAGGCGGTAGAAAAAGGACTTACCTCTAAGCCTTGGGTAAAGACCACGCTCGCTCCAGGATCTAAGGTTGTCACCGATTATTACGATCGCGCTCAGCTCACTCCTTATATGGAAGCGCTCGGCTTTAACTTGGTCGGCTACGGATGCGTTACCTGTATTGGTAACTCTGGGCCGCTACCGATTGAGATTAGCAAAGCGGTCAATGAGAATGATTTAGCTGTTACGGCAGTACTTTCTGGAAACCGTAACTTTGAAGGAAGAATTAGCCCAGATGTAAAAATGAACTATTTGGCCTCACCTCCTTTAGTAGTTGCTTACGCCCTTGCTGGCACCATGGATCACGATTTTGAGAAGGATTCACTTGGCAACGATAAGGATGGCAACCCTGTTCTTCTCAAAGATATTTGGCCATCAGCTGCTGAAATTCAAGCAGTCATTGATTCATCAATCTCTTCTGAGATGTTCACGAAGGATTACGCAACTGTCTTCGAAGGCGATCACCGTTGGAAATCACTTGATACCCCAACTGGAAAAACTTTTGAATGGGATCCGAAATCTACGTATGTCCGTAAACCGCCTTATTTTGAGGGAATGCCAGCACAACCAGAAGCTGTAAAGGATATTTCTGGTGCACGTGTATTGGCGATTCTTGGAGATTCCGTTACGACAGACCACATCTCACCTGCCGGGAATATTAAGGCTGATTCACCAGCTGGAAAGTATCTAGAGGCGCACGGAGTAGATCGCAAGGACTTTAACTCTTATGGTTCACGCCGTGGAAATCACGAAGTGATGATTCGCGGTACCTTTGCGAATATTCGCCTTAAGAATCTTTTGCTTGATGGTGTCGAAGGTGGCTTTACACGAAACTTCTTGAGTAATGGAGATCAGAGCACAATTTATGATGCCTCTGTTGCATATCAGGCAGCTGGTGTTCCACTCGTGATTCTCGCTGGAAAAGAGTACGGATCAGGTTCATCCCGCGACTGGGCCGCCAAAGGAACTGCACTTCTTGGCGTACGTGCCGTAATCGCAGAGAGTTTTGAACGTATTCATCGCTCTAACTTGATTGGAATGGGCGTTCTGCCATTGCAATTTGTAAACGGTGAGACGGCACAATCACTTGGACTCAAGGGCGATGAAGTGTTTTCAATTGCGGGAGTAACTGCTCTCAATAGCGGCGTAATCCCTAAAGAGGTCACTGTGACCGCAGGAGGCAAGACTTTCGCAGCCAAGGTACGTATCGATACGCCAGGCGAAGCGGATTACTATCGCCACGGCGGAATCATGCAGTACGTACTGCGCCAGCTGCGTGGTTAATCTAGACTCATCCCTATGCTGGAATCTGTCAAAGGACCTGATGATCTGCGCGGGCTTACCCCCGGACAGCTCAATGAGTTATCGGAGGAGATCCGGCAATTTCTCATCACTAAGGTCTCAAAGACAGGGGGCCATCTAGGTCCTAACTTGGGCGTAGTCGAATTAACTATTGCTCTCCATCGCATCTTTGACTCTCCAAAAGATGTCATTCTCTTCGATACAGGACATCAGTCCTACGTTCACAAAATTATTACTGGCCGCGCTGATCAGTTTGATGGGTTGCGGCAACGGGGTGGTATTGCGGGATATCCAAACCGCCGCGAGAGCGAACACGATGTTATCGAGAATTCTCATGCCTCAACTGCGCTTTCGTGGGGAGATGGAATCTCTCGCGGATTTACCCTGACAGGTCAGACTGATCGACACGTTGTTGTCGTAGTTGGCGATGGCGCTCTTACTGGTGGAATGTCATGGGAGGCGCTCAATAACATTGCAGCTGTTGAAGATCGAAATTTGATGATTGTCGTCAACGATAATGAACGTTCGTATTCACCAACTATTGGCGGGCTAGCAACCTACCTTTCAACGCTGCGCGTTACCCAAGGTTATGAGCGTTTCTTAGATTGGGGCAAGGAGGTTCTTTCAAAGACTCCCGTTGTTGGCGCACCTATTTATGAGACTCTCCACGGCATGAAGAAGGGGATCAAAGACATCGTTGCCACGCAGGGAATGTTTGAGGATCTTGGACTTAAATATGTTGGCCCAATTGATGGACATGACATTGTCGCAATGGAGCGAGCATTCACCCAAGCAAAAGAATTTGGTGAACCAGTTCTTGTACATGTCATCACTGAAAAGGGACGTGGCCATAAGCCAGCAGTCGCTGATGAAGCGGAGAAGTTCCACGCAGTTGGCGTAGTCGATCCTGAGACAGGAACACCACTTGCCAAATCTGCTACCAGTTGGACTAGCGTCTTTGCTGACGAACTAGTTGCTGTAGGACGTGCCCGTAAAGATATTGTAGCCATCACCGCTGCGATGTTGGGACCCACTGGCCTTGATAAATTTGAGAAAGAGTTCCCAGAGCGCACTATCGATGTCGGTATCGCTGAACAACATGCTGTCACTAGCGCAGCTGGACTTGCTTTTGCTGGTTTGCATCCTGTTGTTGCCGTCTATTCCACATTCCTTAATCGTGCGTTCGATCAATTACTTCTCGATGTTGCATTGCATAAGGCTGGCGTTACCTTTGTCTTAGACCGTGCTGGAATTACTGGGGATGACGGTCCTTCACACCACGGTATTTGGGATTTAGCGCTTACCGGAATTGTTCCAACGCTGCACGTTGCAGCACCTCGTGATGCTGCACGTCTGCGCGAAACGCTTCGCGAATCTTTAGAGATTAGCGATGCACCATCTCTTATCCGTTTCCCAAAGGGTGCGGTGCAAAGTGACATCCCTGCATTTGAAAGACGAGATGGAATAGATGTCCTCTATCGTGGCGAGAGTGCAGATGTACTTCTCATCAGCGTGGGCTCGATGGCAGCTATTGCTGTCGAAGCTGCATCTCAGGCTTACCGCGAGGGCGTAGGAGTAACTGTGATTGATCCACGCTGGGTAAAGCCGCTTCCGCAGACCTTGGTATCAATGGCGCAGCGTTACAAGAGCGTCGTTGTCCTAGAAGATGGAATACGTCACGCAGGAATAGCTAGCTCAATCTCAGAGCTATTCCGTGAAGCAGGGCTCAATGTCGCTCTTCACAGCATCGGCGTTCCACTTGAATTTATCGAGCACTCAAAGCGCGCTGAAATCCTGGAGGACCTTGGGATTACAGCTCAGAAGATTTCACGCGATATCGTCGAGTGGAGTTCTACTGTGGAAGAGATGCAATTCCCGGCGCATGAAAACGCTGACCACAAACAGACTCGCTAATTCCTTCGCGATCTAAGTACGGCAAGATTCCGCCGAGATGCATCGGCCAACCGGCGCCCATCAACATGCAGAGATCAATTTCTGCTGGCGTTGAGACGACTCCTTCATCGAGCATCATGCGCGCTTCTTCTGCAAGTGCTTTGAGTGCACGTGCACGCACTTGCTCTGCAGTTGAAGGAGTAGTTCCTTTATGAACCAATGCGAGTGCTGCAGGGTTAGGGCCAAAGCTGCCATCTTCATTTTTGATATAGAAGGTCTTGACGCCTTCCTTTACCATTGCTTGCATCGTAGGGGAGATTCGATAGCGCGGACCAAGATTTTCGTGCAGCGTTTCCGCGACATGGAGCGCAACGCCTGGTCCAACTAAGCCAAGAAGTTCAAATGGAGACATCGGGAATCCGATAGAGCGCATCGCGTTATCAGCAGTGGCTGGATCTGTTCCTTCATCAACGGCATCAGTAATTTCACCCATAAAGCGAGTGAGAAGTCGATTCACGACAAAACCAGGTGCATCTTTACAGATAATCATGGTCTTCTTAAGTTCTTTACCGATATTTACAGCTGTTGCCGTTGTTGCATCATCCGTCTTTGAAGTGCGGGCAATTTCAAGAAGCGGCATGACAGCAACGGGATTGAAGAAGTGGAATCCAACAACGCGTTCTGGATGCTCTAGCCCCTCGCTCATCCGTTCAACAGAGAGTGATGAGGTATTTGTGGCCAAGATACATTCTGGTCCCACGATCTTTTCAAGTTTCTTAAAGAGTTCTTGCTTAAGAGATAGCTCTTCGAAGATGGCTTCAATGATGAAGTCACATCCTGCAAATGAGTTTTGATCTGCGCTACCGCTAACAAGGAGAGCGAGGCGATCCGCTGATTCTGCGCTCATCCGCTTCTTCTCAACTAATTTTGTGAGTTCATTGCGAACCCACGCAACGCCTTTGTCGGCGCGATCTTGGTCGATATCAGTCATGACAACTGGACACTTGAGATTACGCACAAGAAGGAGTGCAAGTTGCGAAGCCATCAGACCGGCCCCTACAACGCCAACTCGTGCAACCTTGCGAGCAAGGGCAGGTTTTGGAGCACCCTCTACTTTTTTACGCTTCTTCTGAATTAGATTAAAGGCATAGAGAGATGCGCGTAGTGGATCTGACATTGTGAGATCTGCCAGAGTTGCATCTTCGGCATCAAAACCCTCGCCTTTAGTATTTTTCTGGGCAGCCTTGATTAACTCAAGGGCTTTCATCGGTGAGGCGATTTCTGCGCCACCATACTTTTTCAGCGCAGCAGCGCGTCCTGCAGCAAGGGCGCTCTCCCAAGCAGGATCGTTTGAGTAATCCTTACGTTCAATCTTTGTACTTCCACTTAGTACTGATGCAACGAAGGCGACAGATTTTTCAAGAAAATCAGCAGGTTCATAGACTGCGTCCACTACGCCAAGTGCAAGTGCCTCCTTTGCTTTCATCATGGTGTTGTTGTTGAGTGCGTTATGGATAATTACTTGCACTGCTCGTTCTGGTCCAATTAGTTTTGGCAAGATTGTGGCCCCACCCCACCCTGGGACAAGCCCTAAGAAAACTTCTGGAAGAGCGGTGAAGGCGGTGGTTGCTAAGGTGCGATAGTTGCAGTGAAGTCCAACTTCTAGCCCTCCACCTAGGGCAAGTCCATTGATGAAAGCGAAGGTTGGAATTCCGATTTCATCAAGACGTCTAAAGACATCATGTCCAAGTTTTCCAATTGCGAGAGCTTGTTCGCGCTTGGCTAAATAGGAGAGAGCTGATAAGTCAGCACCAGCTGCAAAGATAAAGGGTTTTCCAGTAATTGCGATTGCTGCCGGTTTACGGGAAGCCGCATCTGTAATTGCTGCATCGAGGGCCGCAACAGATTGTGGCCCAAAGGTATTTGGACGGGTGTGATCTAGTCCGTTATCGAGAGTGATGAGAGCAAGTGAGCCCTTGCCTCCAAAAGGAGTCAGATCGACATCGCGTACAAGTGCGTGAGTGATTACTTCTTCAGGAGCGCCATCTGGAAGTGTGATTGCAGTCGTCATTACTTCTTTCCTCCTGTGTAATGAGGGTTTTCCCAAATAACCGTTCCGCCCATACCGAGACCGATACACATGGTGGTAATGCCATAACGCACTTCAGGCTTCTCTTCAAAGGTACGCGCCAAGTTAAGCATCAGGCGCACACCAGAGGAAGCTAGAGGATGGCCAACAGCGATTGCTCCACCATAAGGATTAACACGAGGATCATCATCGGCAATTCCAAAGTAATCAAGGAAAGCTAAAACTTGTACGGCAAATGCTTCATTTACTTCAAATGCGCCAATATCTTCAATTTTCAGCCCAGCTTTTGCCAGCGCTTTAATCGTTGCCGGAACTGGTCCGTAACCCATGACTTCAGGTTCTACGCCGGCGAAGGCGAAGGTCACAAGACGCGCTTTGATTGTTAAGCCAAGTTCTTTCGCCTTATCTTCACTTGCCAGCAACGCCGCAGTTGCGCCGTCATTGAGTCCTGATGAATTTCCAGCCGTCACGCGTCCTGCGGGACGAAATGGCGTCTTAAGACCTGCCAGGCCTTCCATTGTTGTTGTAGGACGGGGACTTTCATCAACAGTTGCCACGCCCCAACCAAGCTCTGCGCTACGTGCGGCAGTGGGAATCAAATCACGTTGTAACTTTCCATCAGCATATGCCTTAGCTGTCTTCATCTGCGAGTTATAGGCATAACGATCTGCTCGCTCTTTAGTTAAGTGCGGAAAACGATCATGTAAGCGTTCGGCAGTTGCACCCATGGCGAGCGCATCTTGTTCGACTAACTTCTCTGCCAAGTACCGGGGATTGGGATCCATAAGCTCGCCCATGGGATGGTTTCCCATATGTTCAACGCCACCTGCAATAGCGATATCAATTGCGCCCATCGCAATTGCACCTGCGATAGTTGTCGTTGCAGTCATTGCACCTGCGCACCAACGATCGATTGAATAACCGGGAACGCTCTTTGGTAGTCCAGCCAAGAGCGTTGCGCTACGACCGATATTCATACCTTGATCGCCAGTTTGAGTCGCAGCAGCGATTGCAACATCTTCAATCGCATCCGGTGCAACTTTGGGGTTGCGCTCGAGGAGTCCACGCATGGCACGGACCATCAGATCATCGGCGCGCGTTCCGGCGTACATGCTGCCGGCTTTTCCGAAAGGAGTGCGAACTGCATCAACTAGAACGACTGATCGAAGAGCGTTTGACATAAGAAAGGGCCTCTTTCGGTAGTGATGTTTCAAGGTTACTTGCCAGTAGCCCACTTTGTCACCACCAGTAATGTGACGAATTACGCAACATATTTGTTGCGTAATTCCTAGCCCTCAGTTAGCCTGCTCTTACTGCGAAGCCGTATTCACATTAGGGGAGTTCATTGAAGAAGTTTTTTATTGCCTTTGGAGTCATTGTTGGTGCGCTTGTGATTGGTGGCGCAGTATTGGGTGGAATGGGTTCTGATAACGCCACTGATGAGGTTAAAGAGCTCACCATTTACTCTGGCAGGTCGGAAGAGTTTATCGCCCCATTTTTTGACCAGTGGGAGCAAGAATCAGGTATCAAGCTCAATATCCGTTATGGCGACTCCGCCGAACTTGCGGCCCAGATTCTGGAAGAGGGGAAGAACTCACCAGCTGATCTCTTTCTATCCCAGGATGCGGGTTCACTCGGCGCAGTTTCAGCAGCTGGGCTCTTCAAGGAGCTTCCTAACTCGGTAGCAAAGCAGATTGAGAACAAATACATCGCAGGCGATAGCACATGGGTAGGAGTTACAGGTCGCGCTCGCGTCTTTGCCTATCGCCCAGGAGCCGTGACAACACTTCCACAATCTGTTGCCGATCTGAC
>JAPOKG010000050.1 GCA_029977785.1 Actinomycetota bacterium
GACTCTTTAAGAGAGTCTAATGTTGTATCAGGTGAGCATGGGGGAATCACTCAACACATCGGTGCCTATCAAGTTAAAACAGAAAGTAATAAACTAATTACATTCATTGATACACCTGGCCACGCAGATTTCGGTGGTGAAGTTGAACGTGGTCTTGAAATGGTTGATGGCGTAATCCTTCTCGTCGATGCATCTGAAGGTCCGCTGCCACAAACACGTTTCGTATTGCGTAAAGCGCTCCAGAAGAACCTGCCAGTTATTTTGCTGATTAATAAGGTTGATCGTCCTGACTCACGTATCGCAGAAGTTGTCGATGAGGCATATGCACTCTTCCTCGATCTCGATGCCAATGAAGAGCAGATTGAATTCCCAGTTGTATATGCATCTGCCAAGGCAGGTCGTGCATCTCTTACTCGTCCAGCAGATGGTGGAATGCCAGAAGAAGAGAACCTCGACGTACTGTTCGACACTATCTTCTCTGCAATTCCAGCTCCGGTTTATCACGAAGGTGCACCGCTTCAGGCGCACGTCACAAACCTTGACTCATCACCATTCCTTGGACGTTTGGCTCTCTGCCGCGTTCACGAAGGTGTTATTAAAAAGGGACAGACTGTTTCGTGGATTAAGACAGATGGAACAACAGAGCGCGTCAAAGTTTCAGAACTTCTGATGACTGAAGCCCTTGAGCGCGTTCCAGCACTTGAGGCAGGCCCAGGCGACATCATTGCAGTCGCTGGTATCGAGACAATCACCTTGGGTGAAACTCTTGCAGACCTCGATAATCCACATGCACTTCCACTTATTACAGTTGATGAACCATCAATCTCGATGACAATCGGTATCAATACCTCTCCTCTTGCAGGCAAGAGCGGCAAGATGCTTACAGCGCGCCAAGTAAAAGATCGTCTTGATAAAGAGCTTGTCGGTAACGTTTCACTTCGCGTTCTCAACACTGAGCGTCCAGATACATGGGAAGTTCAGGGACGCGGCGAACTTCAGCTCGCTGTTCTCGTTGAAATCATGAAGCGCGAAAGCTTCGAGCTCACAGTTGGTAAGCCACAGGTTGTTACCAAGATGATTGATGGAAAACTCCATGAACCAATGGAGCGACTATCTATTGATGCTCCCGAAGATTACCTAGGTGTTCTTACTCAGTTGATGGCGCTTCGCAAGGGCCGTATGGAACAGATGGTTAACCATGGCACTGGCTGGATTCGCCTTGATTACAAGGTTCCTTCCCGTGGCTTGATTGGTTTCCGTACCGAGTTCCTTACTGAAACTCGCGGAACCGGACTGCTTCACCACGTCTTTGATTCATACGAACCATGGTTCGGAGAACTTCGCACACGTGGAACAGGTTCTCTTGTTTCAGATCGTATGGGAACTGTTACTTCTTATGCACTCGCTGGAATTCAAGAGCGCGGTTCAATCTTCGTAGAACCTGGCGATGAAGTGTATGAAGGCATGGTTATAGGTGAGAACTCACGTTCTGACGACATGGATGTCAACTGTGTTCGTGAAAAGAAGCTCACCAACATGCGTGCATCAGGCACAGATGATTCTGAAAAGTTGATTCCACCTAAGAAGCTTAATATGGAAGGCGCTCTCGAATTCTGTCGTGAAGATGAATGCGTTGAAGTAACTCCAGCTGTTGTTCGTATTCGCAAGGTGACTCTCGATGGTGCAGAACGCGCACGAGCCACATCACGTGCAAAGAAGAATAATCAGGGCTAATGCGCAGGTTTGGCCTTGTTCTGCTCAGTAGCGCGCTAACGCTCACCACTCCAGCAGCGCAAGGACATTCAACCCTTGTCACTTCAACGCCAAAGAGCGGCGCAGTGATGAAAACTTTCCCAAAAACTTTCTCATTGACATTTAATGAAGAAATTTTAAAGTTACCCGGCAAAGAGCCATCACGCGTGCAATTAATTGCGCCCAACTCCAAACGAATTTCACTCGGTAAAGTCGCAATCGCTAAGGAAGTGCTCACAGTTCCCATGAGTAAAGCTGAAGTAAAAGCGGGCAAATATCGCCTTACCTATCGCGTAGTCTCAAACGATGGCCATGTCATCAGCGGTGAGATTTCATTTACCTATAAGCCATAAGGGGCTAAAGATGGGCTTTTTAGCGCCAATCGCACCTGTTGTCAGAGCCGTAGGGTTGAATACGAACTGTGAGTAAACCGCAGCTACGCCTCGTTAGGACCGAACCAGCTGCTATCTCTCTTACTCTCAGCGCAGAACAACTCGACGCTGCCGCTCATCGCGGAACTCCTTTAATTATCACCGGAGCAACAGGTACCGGAAAAACTACAACGCTTATTGAAGCGGCTGTCTCGCGTATCAATAGCGGACAGTCACCGGACTCAATTTTGCTACTGACCTACGGACGTGAACGCGCATCTGAACTACGCGATGCCATTGTGACGCGTGCGGGCAAGACTGCACACGAACCACTTGCACGAACTTTTCACTCTCTTGCCTATTCGATTTTTAAGATGCGCACTACAGATGAAATTCGTGATCTAGTTCTTCTTTCGGGTGCCGAACAAGAGACATTTATTGCACAACTTCTACAAGGTGATATCGCTAAGGGCTATCGCGATTGGCCCACTGATTTACATCTGACCCCTGAATCTCTCGGAGAGCCACTAGCAACACAAGGTTTTATCCGCGAACTCCGCGATCTGATTATGCGCGCCAACGAACGTGGATTAACTCCGAAGAAGCTGGCAGAACGTGGCAAGCAGTTAGGTGAAAAGTATTGGCCAGCTGCTGCAGATTTCTGGCAACGCTACTTAGGTGCGATGGTTTTGCAAGAAATCTCAGCGGGTGATTCCAAGATGCGCATTGATCCATCTGAAATCATCAATAGCGCAATAAATCATTTAGACCGCCATCCAGAATTATTGGCTGAGGTACGTACGCGTTTTAGCACCATCATCATTGATGAATTTCAAGAGAGTGATCCGGCGCAACGTAAATTGCTTGATTTGATTGCGCCAAATGACTTAGTCATCGTTGCAGACCCTGCCAGCGCTGTTGGGCGCTTTCGTGGCGCTGACCCTGAAGGTGTGCCTGCGGCCCTTAATCGTTACCGCGAAATCGGTGCCCGTGAAATTACTCTGACTGAAAATTTCCGCGGTACGCCTGATTCACAAGCAGCTCTTTTTGCCAGCGAATCTGAAGAAGCGCAATACATCGCGTATCAATTTAAGCGTGCACATCTCATGCAGGGCGTTCCTTATTCAGAGATGGCTGTCATTGTGCGATCACATGGTCAGGTCGCATCCAGTATTCGTCGCGCCTTTGCCCAAGTTGGTATTCCTGCCGCCGGTGATGTTGAGGCGCTTGCTAATAACGCTGCCGTTGCACCATTTCTCCTCCTTGCTCGCGTTGCAACTGGTGCACAGCCACTCAATTTAGAGACTGCTGAAAAGTTACTTACCAGCGAATTTGGTGGAGCAACCTCGGTCTCACTTAGGCGTACTCGTGCTGCGCTCTTAGCTGCACGCGATGAAGCGTCAGATAAGCGAAGTGGTACGCAATTAATTCTCGACGCAATTTTGACCGGTGATATCGCAATTGAAGATTCAGCGGAGTTATTGCGTATACACACCTTGCTTGCTGCTGCCAAGAAATCAATCGCTAAGAAGAACGCCACTATTCATGATCTGCTCTGGGCAATCTGGAATAACGCGACAACCAGTGATGGCACCAAAGTATCTGATGCCTGGAAAGCAGCAGCTCTGCGCGGTGGCTCCCGTGGTGCGCAAGCAGATCGTGATCTCGATGCGATGATTCAGCTCTTTGACTCTGCCGCTCGCCATATCGAACGTTTTCCAGGAGCTGACCCAGATATCTTCCTGGCTGAAATTGCCAACGAAACAATTGTCGCCGACCTTATTACTGCGCGCGGTGTTCGCCCCGATGTCGTTGAAATCCTTACTGTGCACTCGGCCAAAGGACGACAGTGGCGCTTTGTTGCAGTTGCCGGCGTACAAGAAGGGGCATGGCCAAATCTCAAACAACGTAGCTCCCTCTTAGGCGCTGAGCGGCTCGTTGAACGCGTCAGACATGGCGATGAACTAGCGCAAGAAGCGCTCAGCGCAATCGCCGCTGAATCACTAGCTCAAGATGAAGCGCGACTCTTTCATGTGGCAACCACTCGCGCTAGCCAATCGCTTCTTGTCACAGCCCTTACTCGCGAAGATGAATCACCTTCAATCTTCTTCGAAGAATTTGCACAGTTGCATAACCAAGAGGGTTTATTGCGTGAAGTTCCGCGACCTCTTACTGCGGCAGCTCTCGTTTCAACGCTGCGTCGAGAAGTTTTTTTGCGCCAAGATCCACAAGCTGCAGCGCTTCTTAAAACGCTCGGGGGCGAAGGAATTCATCTCGCCGAACCTGAAAATTGGTTAGGCGCAACCCCGCTTTCCACCGATGCACCTGTCATTGATCCAGGCTCACAAGTACCGGTTTCACCATCATCTGCTGAGAGCTTTACAGATTGCGGCCTGAAGTGGTTCCTGGAAAAAAGTGGTGGAAGAAATGGTGATTCCACAGCGCAGCTACTTGGCTCTGTTATTCACGAATTTGCTCGCATCAAAGTGGAAGAACCTGGAATTACAGATGCACAGTTACAAGAAAAACTCATTGAGGCATGGCCACTCATCGACGATAGCCAAGGCTGGATTAGCGCTGCCTCTTTAAACCGGGCTCGCCGCATGCTGGAACGATTTGCGCAGTACCACCGTGAATCAAAGCGCGATATTGCTGGTG
>JAPOKG010000051.1 GCA_029977785.1 Actinomycetota bacterium
CGCCTTGGCCGAGTAGATTTCGATAGGCAATTGAGCCAACTCCGTTATAGCCTTAAAGCCATGCGCCGCACACTAATCGCCTCAATTGCACTGGCCCTTGCCACAACGCTGGCAGCACCAGCATCTGCACATCAACCAGTCTTTTTGCTTCCTACCGACACAACACCTAATGCAGGGCCACTGTTGGTTGACGGAACTGTCTCCTTTGCAATTCGCGCATCATTTACTAAGTCAGGTCAGAAGCAGGCATTTCGTGCTGCGCTCAAAGAGGGCGATGTCTTGGAAGTGCAATATCTAATTATTGATAAGAAACCAGAGAACGCACTAAAGACAACTTTGTTGCCGCAACTTGTCATTACTTCTCCATCGGGCAAGAAATTTACGATGAAATTCACTGAACGTACCAAGTTCCTTGAAGAATACAGCCGCACTATGTATCTGTATCTTGGCCGCTATAACGCAACGGCAGAAGCTGGCATCTATCAATTCGTTGCAACTTCTCGCGCACGTGCTGCTATCACTATGGAAGTCGGCTACCAGGAAATTCCTGGTGAAGTTCTGCGTGGTCCAGCATCTACACCACCCATGATGCAACCAACTCCAACTCCGGCAGCAGTGGCGCCAACACCTACGCCATCACCAACTCCTGAACCAGAGATGACTACACAGACTGGTTACACAATGGCGAAGGTAAAAGAGAATAACTCAGCTTCTAGTTGCTGGTCTGTCATAAACGGCAACGTTTACAACCTGACACAGTGGATCAATTCCCATCCAGGTGGACCATCCGTGATTCGTGGATTGTGCGGCGTTGACGGCACATCATCATTTAATGGCAAACATCGCGGCCAAGGTAACCCAACTTCAACTTTGGCTAGCTATCTACTTGGCCCACTCGCTAAGTAATCTGCGCTAAAGTAAAAAATGTGAGCGCGAGCGAAGCAACCGTTATCTACGACGGAGATTGCCGTCTCTGTCAGGCAAGCGTTAATTGGCTTCGATTTAAATTAGATATTGCAGCCGTTCCTTTTCAAAGCGCAAACCTTGAGCGCTTTGGTTTAACCCGTGAAGAATGCGTGAAAGAGGTCATCGTTCACACAGCCAGTGCCACCTATCGAGGCGCTGCAGCTGTTGCTTATCTACTGCGCGCTCGGGGCAATGGGTTTGCATCCTTTCTCATCACAGCATCAGGGCCGCTTGGTCGATTCGGCTATCACTGGGTTGCAACCCATCGAAATTCAGCGCCCATTAAGTTACTTACGCGTCTTATTGAACTTCAGCGCTAGTTTCAAAGAGAAGTAAAGGACCTATCATCACACCATGTCATTAGCACTTGTCACCGGCGCATCCCGTGGAATCGGTCGCGAAATAACTCTGGCGCTTGCCGCCGCTGGCCATCACGTTATTGCCGTTTCGCGCACACCTGGTGCTGAAACCAACCCCAACATCACCACAATGGCTTGCGATATCAGCGACATCAGCGCTGTTACCAAACTGCAAGCAGATGTTGCATCTCAACACGGACCAGTCCACATTCTTGTTAATGCAGCTGGAGTTTTTGGCCCCATCGCACTGATTAAAGATTCTGATCCGAGCGAATGGGTTGAGACCATCATGATCGACACCATCGCCGCCTATTACACATCTCGCGCGTTCTTGCCTGCGATGCTTGATAACAAATGGGGCCGCATCATCAATGTCAGCTCTGCCGCCGCCTTGCATCAACCAGGCAAACTCAATAGCGCCTATGCCACAGCTAAAGTTGCACTGAATCAATTCACACGCCACCTAGCTGCAGAAATTAGCGGTTCAGGAGTTACAGCAAATGTCATTCACCCCGGCGATGTGCGCACTGAGATGTGGGCAGATATCAAAGCAAAGGCAGATGCACTTGGTGCCGATGGCGCAGATTACAAAGCCTGGGTTGATTGGGTGGAAGAAACTGGGGGAGATGCACCCACAAAAGCTGCAGACTTAATTCTGAAGTTAATCAGCGATGAATCCGCAGATACCAATGGGCTCTTCTGCTGGATTGATAACCCACTACAAGCGCCAATCCCAAGTTGGGATAAGCCAAACGATTCTCGCCCCTGGCTATAACTACTTCTTTAAGGTGCGAGCTCGTTCCAAACTTGTTGGCCATTTGATTGTGACTCCCAATTTTTCTGCAGCATATAAAGCCCAACGTGGATTACGTAACATCTCTCTACCTAAGAAGATTGCATCTGCCTCTCCTGTAACCACGATGTGATCTGCCTGCTCTGGTTCGGTAATCAGACCTACAGCAGAGGTAAGAATTCCTGCCTCGGTACGAAGAGCTGTTGCAAAGGGAACTTGGAAGCCAGGCTTTACATCAATCTTTGCGTTATGGATTGCGCCACCACTCGATGCATCAATTAAATCAACGCCGAGTACTTTTAACTCTTTAGCAAGTTCTATGGAATCAATCAGATTCCAACCGCCATCTGCCCAGTCGCTGGATGAGATACGGACAAAGAGGGGAGTACCTTCAGGAATCACCTTGCGCACAGCGCGCACCACTTCAAGTAAGAAGCGAATGCGGTTTTCAAAACTTCCGCCATATTGATCGGTGCGATGGTTCATTAGCGGTGAATAGAACTGATGAAGCAAATATCCATGAGCTGCATGGATTTCAATGACATCAAAGCCAGCCTTTACCGAGCGTTCGGCTGCAGATGCAAAAGATTGAACCAACTCAGCAATCTCTGCCACCGTTAATTCTCGTGGGACTGGATAACCTTCAAAGGCCACGGCTGATGAAGAGACCGCTTCCCATCCGCCCTCTGCAGCGCTGGCCATTAAATGGTCATCCCAAGGTCTCATCGTTGATGCTTTACGACCTGCATGAGCTAATTGAATTCCCATCTTCACACCAAAGCGATGGGCAAATTCGATCATCGGCTTAAAAGCTGCAGCGTGCGCATCATCTTCAATAGATGGACAGCCAATAGAGATCCGACCTTCAGGCACTACTCCGGTTGCTTCAACCATGATCAACCCTGGACCACCTGTTGCAAAGGCGCCCAAGTGCACTTGATGCCACTGTCCAACAACGCCATTGACCGCTTCGTATTGGCACATAGGTGAAACCCAAGCACGGTTAGAAAATTCAACATCTCGGATCTGCAACGAATCAAATAAGTGGCTCATATATACAGGTTACTCGCGACTATCGCGCCTACATCACCAGATTGCTATGAACTGCATTACCAAACCAGTAACCTTCAACCTATGCAGGCGAAAATTAAGAACGGATTCCCACCGAAGACCTGCGAACGTTGTGGCCGACCCTTTGAATGGCGCAAGAAATGGGCGCGCGATTGGGAGAACGTAAAGTACTGTTCAGAAAAATGTAAGGCTGGAAAGTAATTAGGTATTAGCCAAGAGTTACAACGCCGCGGCTGACCTTAACTGGCACTCTACGTAGGCCAGTAGTTGCAGGTCCAAATTCCAAAGCGCCATTAATTGCAAACTTGGATTCGTGAGCTGAGCAGAACCATCCTGCATCGTTGCGCTCAACAGTTACCCCTTGATGAGGGCAAGCAAGTGAAAAGGCTGAGAAGGCTGAAGGGCCAGATCGGAAAATTCCAACTGGCTGGCCCTTCACCTGCCCAATAGCAACAGAATTTCCCACATCAACAATCTTCGCTGCATCACTTACCTTGAAGGAAAGACGTCCCTTAGGAAGTTTCTTTACCAAGGTAGATGCTTCAGCAGAGATTGGCACCATCGATAGGGCAGCTATTCCGCAGATGCCCGATATAAGTGCGCGACGTGAGAGTTCTGTCATTTTTTACTCTTTCATAATTCGTATTTCCTAAGGCTACATCTTGTCGAAGATATGGGCAGTGAAACATGAGAAATCTCCGAGTACTCTCAGACTCATGCCTGAGCTTCCAGAGGTAGAAACCGTAAGAAGAGGCCTCCATCACCTCATCACAGGCTTTCGCATCTCAGCAGCCCACGATTTACATCCACGAGCGCTAAAACCTGAGTCCATTGCACCTCTTCACACATTGAGCGGCGCAAAGATCACCGGTACCAATCGCCGTGGAAAGTTTATGTGGATCACACTCAATCGCCCCTACGTATTAGTTGCTCACCTTGGCATGAGCGGACAATTTCTTATCCACCAGAAAGATCGCCCCAAGGCAACACATATCCGCGCCCAGTTTCAATTAAAGAAATCACTCCGCAATTTAGAACTTGTTTTCAACGACCAGCGCACCTTTGGTTGGCTATCTATTGAAGAGTTAACAAAAAACGTTCCCACATCCGCACAGCACATCGCCCCAGACCCATTTGATCCACTTTTTGATAAACCAGCCACGATCAAGAACTACTTGCGCCGCAATATCAAAATAAAGACAGCGCTTCTCAATCAAGAGATCATGTCTGGCGTTGGCAATATCTACGCCGATGAAACCCTATGGCGAGCAAAGGTGCACCCCGAAGCCCTAACTTCAGAGCTTTCGCCTAAAAAAATTGCCAGCATCATCGATTACGCAACAGAGGTAATGAGTGAAGCCATCAAGCAAGGCGGGACATCCTTTGATGATCTTTATATCAACGTTAACGGCGAAAGCGGATTCTTCGAACAATCCCTTGCTGCCTACGGACAAGAAGGAGAACCGTGCCCACGATGCGT
>JAPOKG010000052.1 GCA_029977785.1 Actinomycetota bacterium
GATCCACTCGTACTCCACTAGAGGGCGATTGGTTTGGAGTGAGAGGGCGAGATGCCTCATAGACTTACCTCTATCGCGCAGTTGAAGCATCGGCTGCTCGTATGCAACTTTCGAAAATTAAGTTATGGCAGCACCATCGCCTCAATCACTTTATGCCTTTTGAAGAACAATTCGAAAACGTCATGAAGCTAAAGGCGCATGGGATCGTTGAAAATATCGGCGTCAGCAATTACAACGCTGAACAGCTACGCCGTGCCATCAAGATTGGTGGCACACCGGCCCAAGGCGGTCTGGTTTCGGTACAGAATGAATGGTCACCTCGTTCGCGCAATAATGCAGAAGTGCGCGAAATCTGCGCCCAATATGGCATCGCCTTCCTGCCTTGGTCACCGCTAGGTGGAATCGATAACTCAGATAATCTTACAAATGCGCACTTCTCTGTTTTTGAGGAACAGGCTAAAAAGCATGGCGTATCTCGCTATGCCATCACCATCGCCTGGCACCTGGCTACATCTGCGCAATCAATTCCGATTCCTGGGGCAACGCGAAGAGAGTCGATTCTCGATAACGTCAGCGGTCTGAGCGTTAAGTTAAGTGCAGAGGATCTAGCTGCGCTCAACGATTCGCTTCCGGCTAACGTGCCGCTCGATGAACTGTTAGTGCCACAGCCACCGTTTCGTGACTAGTTTCTAAAGTAGTTGAAATTTCAACTACTTTAGGATAGCCTAACCCCATGACGTCCCTTCCAGCTCTCTACATAGGACACGGTGCACCGCTGCTGCTCGATGATCCCATCTGGTCATCCCAGATTGCAGATATTACGAAGAAGTTTGAAAAACCAAAGGCGATTTTGATTGTTTCCGCTCATTGGGAATCCGCGCCGATTTCAATCTCATCTCCGATTGCTGGCACTCCCCTTGTCTACGACTTTGGTGGTTTCGCACCTAAGTATTACCAGATGACATATGAAACTCCTGATGCATCAGCTCTAGCAGCGCGCATCGCTGCGATGATGCCTGATCATCAGAGCGTGCATGAATCACAGCGCGGTTTAGATCACGGAGCTTGGGTGCCACTCAAGATTATGTATCCGGATGCTGATATTCCAGTTTTGCAAATGTCGATGCCAACATCTGATCCTGGAACACTTTTAGAACTTGGCAGACGCCTGCGACCATTGCGCGAAGAAGGCGTGTTAATTATTGGCTCAGGCTTTATGACCCACGGTCTGCCCTTCTTACGTGATTGGTCAATTGATGCCGCAGCGCCTGGTTGGTCGAGCGAATTTGATCACTGGGCTAAAGATGCGCTCTCTCGCGGTGATGTAGAAACACTTGCTGCCTACAAAGATCTTGCGCCAGCTGTTGCCTTTGCGCATCCAACTGTCGAACATTTCACGCCGCTCTTTGTCACACTGGGCGCTGCCAGCAACCCAGAGGATGTTCCTGAAACTCTAATTGAGGGTTTCTGGATGGGACTTTCTAAGCGTTCACTGCTCGTTGCCTAACGCGACAAATATCTTTTAATGCAGATCTGAATCTGCTGGACCTTCGCTCCAAGAAGTAATGGTTGTGACCAAACCAGCACGGGATGGCGCGCAGAGAAGTGGGCCTGCCTTCCAGGTGCGCTTTGGATCAAGAGGTGCAACGCGCACTAAGCGCATATCGCCATCGCAACCAGCGCGAACAGTGACGGCATCGCCTGTGCGGCTAACGCGAACAGTAACTTCTTTACCCATCCACTCAGATACACGCCCAGTTGACCAATCTGAAATCGTGGCGGTAACTACAGCGCCTACTTGCGGATAGCCATCGCAGAATTCGATTGCTGCTTTAATCCAATTTTCTTCATCGCTTGTTATGAATATTCCGCATTGGTCAAACTGTTCTTTGTAATCGAGAATAAATGAGACTTCCATGGCGCTATCTTGCGGAAAGTTCTTAACTAGTGCGTGTCCATCGTTATGGATAAAGCCATATGCAGTGGTGCGCCACCAATCGCTACCTTCGGCTGCTTCAACAACTATTGCGCCATTTTTCTCGGTAATTGAAACCGGTTCGCGCGTCCATGAACCTTCTGACCAGGCGATAGTTTTCATCATGACTCCTTAGAGGTTGAGTAGCGAAAGGGCAGCGATAGCGCTATCGAAACCTTTATCCTCTTTGCTGCCGGCTCGACCGCTACGAGCGATTGCCTGGTCGAGATTTTCGCACATCAAAACACCGTAACCAATAGGTTTTGAGAACTTTAATTGCACATCAATCACACCTTGTGTAACTCCCTGGCAGACATAGTCAAAGTGTGGAGTTTCACCCTTAAGCCCTAAGCCAATAGCAACAACGGCATCAAAGCCTTGTTCAAAAGCTTTCTGCGCAGCAAGTGGAATCTCAAATGATCCGGGCACAAAAATGACCTTTGCCTCTTTTACCTCAGCTGCCAAAAGTGCGCGCTGTGCGCCAACGATGAGATCGTTGCAGATATCCATATGCCAAGAGGAAGAGATGATGGCAACTCGCGCGTTGGGCGCCTTTGGAACTGTGATTTCTGGTGCGTGGCCGGCCATTTACTTTCCTCCTTGAGACGTATTTCCTAGATGGCCAAGGCGTTGCGCCTTGGTTTCAAGGTACTTCTTATTAAATTCATTGGGCTCAATCTGTAGCGAAATCTGCTGGCAAGCGATACCGCTTTCAGCAACTGCCTTTACCTTTTCAGGGTTATTGGTCAGCAACTGAATAGAAGAAAGACCTAAGTTCTTTAAGATAGAAATCGCTTCAGACCAATCACGCGAATCAACTGAATGGCCCAACTGCAGATTGGCATCGACTGTATCGAGGCCTTCATTTTGCAAGATATAGGCCTTGAGCTTTTCAGTAAGTCCTATTCCGCGGCCTTCGTGATCGCGCAAGTAAAGAACGTATCCATAGCCATGTGCTTCAATGGCAGCGATGGATTCTTTCAACTGCTGTCCGCAATCACAGCGCTGTGAATGAACCACATCGCCGGTAAAGCATTCAGAGTGCAGACGCACAAGTGGTGTCTTATCCCCCGAACCAAAGCGCATGACCACTTGTTCACGGTGTTTAAGAGATGGATAGGTAGCAAGGCTCCAAAGCCCTGACGCCAACTGCACATCGACCCATTCAAATTCATAGCGTGGATAGGAAAGGACTTTAGGAAGTGGCTCAAGTTTTTCTTGATACTCCTTAATTTCAGCGATCGAAATCACTGGAATCTGATGCTCTTGTGCAAAAGCTGTAAGTGTTGCACCGCGCGCCATCGAACCATCAGCTGCCACAATCTCAGAAAGTAGCGCTGCTGGATATCCACCTGTCAGCTCAGCAAGTGCAACACCTGCTTCAGTATGTCCAACGCGGGCTTGTAGTCCGCGCTTATGTGCAATCAAGGGAAATATGTGGCCAGGTCTAATGAAATCGGTATCGCGACTTGTTGGGCTGCCGAGGGCTCGAATAGTTGCGGTGCGCTCTTGCGCGCTCACACCTGTTGTGATGCCTTCTGCTAAATCCACTGAGACAGTGAAGGCGGTCTTGCGCGCATCCTGATTCTGTTCGACCATGTAGGGAAGACGTAGGCGATAAGCATGTTCTGCCGTAATAGCCACACATAAAATTCCGGTGGTGTGGCGAACGATAAATGCTGTCTTTTCAGTGGTGGCATGTTCTGCCAGCATGATGAGGTCGCCCTCATTTTCGCGGTCGTGATCATCTACGACAATCACCATATCGCCACGGCGGAAACGATCAAGGGCTGCTAGGAAATTACTCTGCATTCTGCGCTCCTTTGCTCATCAAGCGCTCTACATACTTAGCCAAGATATCTACTTCGACATTTACTAAGTCCCCTGGCTTTTTGCCACCAAGATTTGTCTTGGCAAGAGTCTCTGGAATCAACCACACAGTGACCAGATTTGAACCATCTTCAAAAGAGCCAACAGTCAGTGATACACCATCGAGTGTGATTGAACCTTGTGCAACCACATATTTCATGAGTTCAGCTGGCACAGTGATATCGAACTGCGCCCATTTTTCTCCAGGTGCTAGCTGTAGAACTGTGGCTACGCCATCAACGTGGCCCTGCACGATATGGCCGCCCATGCGCATATCCATTGTGGCGGCAAGCTCTAGGTTTACCTGCGAACCAGCTTCTACTTGCGAAAGCGAAGTCAGATTTAAGGTCTGCACCATGACATCAGCGGTAAAGGAATCTGCGGTAAGAGATGTTGCAGTCAGGCAAACACCGTTAACTGCAATCGAATCCCCCACTGCCATACCTGAAACAGATTGTGGCGCTTTGATAGTAAAGACAGCAGAGCTTTCACCGCGTGTAATTGTGGTGATAGAGCCGAGTTCAGAGACGAGTCCAGTAAACACTTAGCGCCCCCTGACTAAGTAGTGGGATTTAATGTCGCCGCCGAATTGAGCAACTGATAACAGCTCAAGTTCGATGTGATCTTCTAGCGTTGAAATGCCCAAATGGCTAACGAATTCTTTGCCAGCACCCAGCATCTTGGGAGCCTGATAAACAATGAGTTCATCAATTTTGCCGGAAGCCATCAGCGCAGAACCAAGGGTTGGCCCTGCCTCAAC
>JAPOKG010000053.1 GCA_029977785.1 Actinomycetota bacterium
CGGTGTTGTCGTGGGTTCAAATCCCGCCTCCGCTACGCACGAATTTCACCTATGAAGGTGGCTCAGGTAACCTGAGCCCCTCAATCACGAAGGAGTAACACCATGGCAAGCAAGAGCGCGGACGTTCGTCCAAAGATCACCATGGCATGCGTTGATTGTAAAGAGCGCAACTACATCACCAAGAAGAACCGCCGCAACGATCCAGACCGCATGGAACTTAAGAAGTTCTGTCCACGTTGCAAGTCTTCAACTCTTCACCGCGAAACTCGCTAATGCTGAACCCCGATTCGGTCGGGAGTACCTTCGCTGGTACAGATTCAATTACCGTCTCACAATCTGAAGTCGATGCCTTCTGCGCCGTTATCGGTGAGGCCGATACAACCATCGCACCACCCACATTTACGATTCGAATAACTCTTACCCAATTTGAAGAGATTCTCACCCGCCCTGAGATTGGCCTTGATTGGTCTCGCCTTGTACATGGTGACCAAAAGTTTGAAATCTTTTCACCGGTTAAACCCGGCGATGAGTTGAACTGCAACGCAACAATTGAAAGCTATCGCGTTGCCGCCGGCAATGAAATTGTCACAGTGCGATCTGACCTACATCGCGATAGCAAGCTAGTCGTTTCAGCTTGGTCTACTTTGGTGGTGCGCGCATGATTGAAGTCGGTGCCAACCTACCTGAGAAGGTTTTCTACCTGGATCGAGAGCTGCTCAAGCGCTATGCCGATGCATCAGGGGACCAGAATCCAATCCATCAGAATGAAGAGTTTGCAGTATCTGTAGGGCTTCCCAACGTAATTGCACACGGCATGCTGACAATGGCACTTGTTGGTAAATATGTTTCAGATTTCGCTGGCGGCTCAGCCAAGGTCGTTGAATTCGGCGCTCGCTTTACCAAGCCTGTAATTGTTCCGGCAGATGAAAAAGTTGATCTGACTGTTACTGCAACAGTTGCTGAAATTGCAGATGGCAAGATTTCTCTTACTTTGAGCGCTACTTCTGCCGGTGTAAAGGTTCTTGGTATGGCTAAAGCGGTAGTTCTGCAGTGAGCGCACCTGAATCAGTTCACGAACTAGCGCGAGCAAGGCAAGCCGCACGTGCAGAGAAGAACTTTGCACTCTCAGATCAACTACGAGATGAAATTGCCGCACAGGGATTCGAAGTCGTTGATGTGGCTGGGGGATACGAGCTACGCCCCAAGAAGCGCTTTCCAACGTATGAATCAACACGAGATGTTCGCCCCATTAATTCAGGTAAATATGAGATCACGGTAGCCATGATTGTCGATGGCTTCCATGAAGATGCTGTCACGACAATCAAATCAATTAAAGAACATAGCCAGTGTGCTATCGCAGTTCTAGTTATTGGCGATCCAGGGATATTGGTAGATCAACTCGATGCGCGCACATCTTTAGTCCATCTGACTGAAAGCTTGGGCTGGGGCGAATGCGCCAATGCTCTACTACGAAATATCACTAGCGAATTTGTCGTGATTATGGATCCTTCCACTCGATTTACTGGAGATGCCATCACACCCGTACTTGAAGAACTAAAAAAGCGTGAATACGTTGCTGTGGGTTGGCGCGGAGGTTTGGTAAATCTGGAAGATGACTGGCGTAGCATTGACGATAAAGGTGCCGGCGAAGTCGATGTCTTGTTCAGCTACTTCTTTGCAGTCCATCGCGAGGATGCTCTGGGAGCTAAAGGATTCAGTAATCGCGCTATCTATTATCGCAATGCTGATATTGAATTCTCACTTAATTTGCGCCACGGACAAGGCCGGCTTTTGCAGATGGATCTACCACTTGAACAAGATCGCCATCATGGTTATTACGACACCGACGAAGAGTTTCGTGAGGTGCAATCCAAGAAGAATTACGACCGAATCCTTGAGCGCTTTAGGGGCAAGACTGCAATATTGAGTCCGCGCAGGTAGCCTTAGAACATGGCTGAACTGCGCGACTACACATCTTTACGTGTGGGTGGGCCTGCGCAGAAATTTGTAGAAGTTGGAACTGAAAGCCAAATCATTGCAGCAATTGAAGCCGCAGGAGATCTCCCAATCTTGATTATGGGCGGCGGTACAAACCTTTTAATCGCAGATAGTGGATTTGCCGGAGTTGTCATACGAATTACCAATCACTCATTACAGGCAGAAATTGATGCTTGCAGTGGAGCAACGCTGACTATAGGCGCTGGAGAAGATTGGGATGAGTTTGTTGCAACAACTATCGACCGTGGCTTTGCTGGACTTGAAACCCTGAGTGGAATCCCAGGAACAGTGGGTGCTGCACCGATTCAAAATATTGGTGCCTATGGCCATGAAGTTTCAGAGTTCATTACCCGCGTACGAACGTATGACCGTCAGAAGAAGGCAATTAAGACATTTACTAATCAAGAGTGCGAATTTGAATATCGTAATTCGCACTTTAAGTCTCACCCTGGACGTTATGTTGTTTTGGATGTGCAGTTCAATCTACGTGAAGGTGAATTCACTTCACCAATTACTTATTCTGAACTTGCTGGCAAGTTAGGGATTTCAGTTGGCGAGAAGGCAAGCGTTGCCGCTACTCGCAAAGCAGTCCTTGAGCTGCGTGGACAGAAAGGTATGTTGCTCAACCCTGACGATAAAGATTCTTGGTCAGCAGGATCTTTCTTTACCAATCCAATTATTTCTACAGAGATCGCAGCACAGTTACCTCAAGATGCACCGCGTTGGCCCACATCAGATGGTCGTGTGAAAACCAGCGCTGCTTGGTTGATTGAAAATTCTGGAATCCATAAAGGCGATGTGCATGGGGGCGCGCGCGTATCTACAAAGCATGTCTTGGCGCTCACAAACACAGGAGATGCAACTGCATCAGATATTGCAGAGTTGGCAAAGAGTGCAAAGCACGCGGTCTACGAGAAGTTTGGAATTACTTTAGAGGCAGAGGTAAATCTGATTGGAATTACTCTGTAAGTAACTTTTTGATACGCCCGATACCTTCGACGATATCTTCATCGCTGGTTGCGTATGAAAAGCGTAAATAACCTGAAGGGCCAAAGGCTTCACCAGGTACAGCAGCAACCTCAACTTCTTCAAGGATTAAGGTCGCAAGTTCTGCAGAAGTCTGTGGTGTCTTGCCGCGAATTGTCTTGCCAAGTACACCCTTAACTGATGGGTAAACATAGAACGCACCTTGCGGGGTAGGACATTCAAATCCTGGAATCTCATTGAGCATGCCAACGATTAACTTACGGCGACGGTTAAAGGCTTCACCCATCTTGTGGACTGCATCAAGATTTCCGGTCAACGCTGCAATCGCTGCGCGCTGTGAAACGTTAGACACATTTGATGTCAGGTGTGACTGCAAGTTCGTGGCAGCTTTGATGACATCCTTTGGGCCAATCATCCAACCTACGCGCCAACCTGTCATTGCATAAGTCTTGGCAACTCCGTTAATGATGATGCAGGTATCTGCAAGACCAGGAACCAATACTGGAAGCGATGGGGCAGTAGCGCCGTCATAAAGCAGATGCTCATAGATTTCATCGCAGATTACCCAGATGTTGTTCTTCAGCGCCCATTCAGCAATCGCCTTTGATTGTTCAGGAGTGTAAACAGAACCAGTTGGGTTGGATGGAGAACAGAAGAGCAACGCCTTTGTCTTCGGTGTGCGCGCTGCCTCAAGTTGTTCGACAGACACTAGATAATTTTGAGATTCATCCGCAAATACTTCGACGCTCTTTCCGCCAGCAAGTTTGATTGCTTCGGGATATGTAGTCCAAAACGGTGAAGGAAGAAGAACTTCATCACCTGGATCAATAATGGATGCAAATGCTTGATAGACAGCTTGCTTGCCACCGTTGGTAACAAGAACTTGGTCTACTGCAATCTCGTAATTGGAATCGCGCTTTGTCTTAGCAACGATCGCTTCACGCAACTCTGGTAATCCAGCTGCTGGTGTGTAGCGATGATTTGCAACAACTTTAGAAGCAGCAACTGCTGCATCAACGATGTAATCAGGCGTTGGGAAATCTGGCTCTCCGGCGCCGAAGCCAATAACTGGTCGTCCAGCTGCTTTGAGCGCCTTTGCCTTTGCATCGACTGCCAAAGTGGCTGATTCTGCGATTGCTGCGATTCGTGCGGAGATTCTGCTCATGGGGGAAGTCTGCACTATCGATGGGTGGGGCTGCGCGCTCAGAATGAGTGGTCCTGCGCACCCAGTTTTACTCCGTGAGCCCCCTGCCCTTACACTTCGACGCTCACGATCAGATTTTGGCTCGCCTTGGCGCGCCCGAAAATTTTCGCGAAGGGCAGTAGCTCAATTGGCCAGAGTTGCCGTCTCCAAAGCGGCCGGTTGGGGGTTCGAGTCCCTCCTGCCCTGCAAGACCGAATGAACGACGAAAGAGAAGGAACGCAACATGACTGATGCAGTTGAAGTTACCGAGGAGAAGCTCGGGATTTTCGCGCGCGTTG
>JAPOKG010000054.1 GCA_029977785.1 Actinomycetota bacterium
GACTACAAAATCAGAAATTTGAACTACTGCGACATTTGAAACTCCAGCAGGACCAGTCGCACCGGTTGCTCCAGTTGCACCTGTAGAACCAGTTGCTCCTGCAGCACCTGTGGCGCCTGCTGCACCGGCAGGGCCGGTTGCACCGGTTGCGCCTGCAGGACCGGTTGCACCGGTTGCGCCTTGTGGTCCAGGTGTACCGCTTCCACTTCCAGAAGATCCTGCAGCTCCCGTTGCGCCGGTTGCGCCTTGTGGTCCCGTTGGGCCAGCAGGGCCGGTTGCACCGGTCGCACCTTTTTCTCCTTGCGGACCAATAGGACCTGATGGGCCACTCGTAGTTGATGCATTAGCTACTGTCTTTCCATCACTTCCATTCTTGCCATCGTTTCCGTTCTTTCCATCATTTCCATTTGTGCCTGTTGCACCTGTTGGTCCTTGCAGGTTTTGCGGTGCTGGCCACTTTCCATTCTTCTTTGGACCATAAATAAGTAGTGAGCGAGTATCGATATAGAAGTCACCATTTATTCCAACAGCGAGAGTTGGCGCCCCTTTCCCGTTAAGAATTGTGTTGGGAATTGATGTGGCACTTCTGCCCGCAGCGCTTGCCGGCAGAGTTGAAAGAGCTATGGCAGATATGGCGATGGCGAAAAGGATTGATAACGAACGAGTCTTCACTGGTGACCTCCAAGGCTGGCTGATGTCACCAGTGTGAGGAGGGCTCACGCCTGTTGAAATCGGGCAAACCCTCAGATTTTTCTCACAAAAGATAGGGATTCCCGTGGGGCGCTCCCACAAAAGTCTTGCGAATTCGCAAGATGCTCACAGGCTATCCGTGTATCTTTTTCAACATTGAGGGATTTAGTACTCACAAGTCGGAAAATGGGATTTCGACATAACGAACGGGACAGGAGACATATCAATGTCAACAAAGAAGAAAATTGCTGCGGTACTCATTACAACTGTGGCAATTTCAGCCGGAACAGTCGGAATTGCCTCCGCTGACTCAAAGTCAAAATCAAATCGAGCATCATTCGCAGGGTCAGCCATGAAGGGACCTCGCGGTCTTGATCTTGCAGCAACTCTCTCAGCACTTGTTGCCAAGGGAACAATCACTCAAGCACAGGCAGATGCAATCCTTGCTGCAGCTAACGCTGCAAGAGCAGCAGCTGATTCCATGCGCCCCGAAAAAGCAGATCATGCAGCTCGCCTAGCTTTAATCGCAACAACAATTGGAATTGATACAGCCACTGTTCAATCAAGACTTGCAGCAGGCGAAACTCTTGCAGCAATTGCAGGTGCCAAGAAAGACGCACTCATTGCAGCACTCGTTGCAGATGAGACAAAGCGTATTGATGCTGCAGTGACAGCTGGAAAGCTCACTGCCGCTCAGGCAACTGCAAAGAAAGCAAACCTCACCGCACATGTGACAGCTGAGGTGAACTCGGTTCGTCCAATGGGCGGAAAACATGGTCATAAAGGTGGCAAAGATGGACGCGGGCATGGTCCAAAGGATGGTGTAGCGGGGACTTCTTCACTCACTCTTCCATCAGCGCCAGCGGCATAACCTCTCAAATATGTAGTAACTCCTTGGGTAGAAAAACCCGCCACGTGAAGTGCGTGGCGGGTTTTTCGTTGCCGTAATAGTTAGTGCTTAAATTGCGCATGCGCATTCATATCGGCAGCGATCATGCTGGGCTTGATTTCAAGAATGAACTCATCACCCACTTAGTGATGAGTGGCCATGACGTTACTGACCACGGGCCATATGAATATGACGCCCTCGATGACTATCCAGATTTCTGCATTCCATGCGCCGAAGCTGTCGCTAAAAACCCTGAATCACTTGGAATCGTCTTGGGCGGTTCAGGCAATGGCGAACAAATGGCAGCAAATAAGGTCAAGGGTGTTCGCGCGGCACTTGTCTGGAGCATCGAAACCGCCAAGTTAGCGCGCGAACATAACAACGCAAATGTCATTGCTGTCGGTGGGCGAATGCACGAAGCTGATTTTGTAAAGCAGCTGATTGATACATTTATTGCAACGCCATTTCCTGGCGATGAGCGCCATCAGCGCCGCATTAAGAAGGTCAGCAACTACGAGATTACGGGCGACCTGTAAGCAATTAGTTCTTGATATAACGCAAGTCTGTGACTTGATGATCCTTTGTTATTCCTTGTCCTTCAAAGCGTGTGACTGGTCTCCACTCAGGGCGTTCGACTACTCCCCCAGAAAATAGCGGGCTCGCTGCAAAAACCTCTTCGATGTGTTCGGCGTACGGAACCCAATCCGTTGCAATATGAAAGAAGCCACCATCCTTAATTTTTGGGTGGATTAGCGCTAAAAATTCGGCGTTAACGATACGACGTTTGTGATGTCGCTTCTTGGGCCATGGATCTGGAAAGAAGAGATGAACTCCATCTACCGATCTGTCAGGAATCATGGTGGTGATGATCGGATGAGCATCGCCTTCAATGATGCGAATGTTGGCGAGACCCAACTCTTCAACACGAGCCATCAATTTACCAATTCCTGGTTTATGAACTTCGACTGCTAAATAGCCAGTATTGGGAAAATCTCGCGCAATCAGGGCGGTGGCTTCGCCCATGCCGAAACCAATCTCTAGAACTACTTGCTCTGCAGTGGGAAATAGCGAGGTGATATTCAAGAACTCGGTGGAGTATTCAATCCCGTAAGCAGCCCAGTACTTGTCCAAAGCGCTCTGTTGTGGGCCAGTGATGCGCGATCCACGCAGGCGATACGTGCGTATCGAGCTCTGTTCCATTACTCAATCCTAACGTGTGACGAATAGATGAGTTAATGGTTGGATAAGGCAAGAAGGTCAGTAAGTCACCCGATTGAAGGAGTAACCGTGCCAGGTACAAATATCAAGCAAGTTGAAGCGGCAGAACGTTCGACAATTGTTAAGGCCGAGAGCTATCGCATCGACTTAGATCTGACCACGGGCGCTGAAAACTTCCGCGTGAAGACAACTGTGAAGTTTGCCGGGCTCAAGCCAGGGGCTACTACTTATATCTACTGCGTTGGCAGCAAGGTAATTAGCGCCAAACTCAATGGCGTGGACTTTGACCCCAAGTTTGACGGCGAAACTATTTATCTTCCAGCAATTGCCGCAGAGAACATCCTTGAAATTGAACATGATGGAATTTACTCAAACTCTGGCGAAGGTCTGCATCGCTTTGTAGATCCAGCCGATAACGAGGTCTATCTCTACACCCAGTTTGAAACTGGTGATGCTCGCCGTATGTATGCCTGCTTTGACCAACCTGACCAGAAGGCAACCTTCACAATCAGCACCATTACCCCCAAGCATTGGGAAGTAATCTCTAACTACGGAATCGAATCCACCAAGGATGTGGACGCAGAACGTAAATTCATTCAATTCGCACAGTCCCAAGTCATTTCAACATATGTCACTGCAATCGTTGCTGGCGCGTATATGTCTGTCCATGATGAATACAAGGGCGAGAAGACTATTCCACTAGGCATCTACGCTCGTAAATCATTCTTCAAATATGTCGATGCTGAAAACATCTTTGAAGTAACGAAGCAGGGCTTTGCATACTTCGAGAAGACCTTCGGCTTGGCATACCCATTTGGTAAATATGATCAGATTGCAGTTGCTGAATACAACTGGGGCGCCATGGAGAACGTTGGTTGTGTAACTTTCCACGAAGATGTTCTAATCTTCCGCTCCAAAGTAACTGAGCGAAATTACGTTAGCCGCGCAACCACTATCCACCACGAGATGGCACATATGTGGTTCGGAGACTTGGTCACCATGAAGTGGTGGGAAGACCTCTGGCTCAACGAATCATTTGCGGAATGGGCTTCATATCAATCAGTCTCAGAGTCAACGAAGTACAAAGAGGCGTGGACTGAGTTCAACTCGCTACGCAAGAACTGGGCTTATCGCGTTGATCAGTTGACTACCACGCACCCAATTGCCACAGAGATGGAAGATCTTGATGCTGTTCGCACCAACTTCGATGGAATCTCATATGCGAAGGGCGCATCAGTTCTGCAGCAACTCGTTGCACATGTTGGTCGCGATAACTTCATTAAGGGTCTGCGCCTGTACTTTGCAAAGCATGCCTACGGAAATACCACTCTAAAAGATCTGATTGATCAATTAGAGGCTGCATCAGGCCGCGATCTGACTCCGTGGGTATCAACCTGGCTACGCACCGCTGGCGTTAACACTTTGCGCCCAGTAATTGCAGTCGATGGAGATTCATACAAGTCGATTTCGATTCAGCAAGAGGCTCCAACAATGCCGGTAGGCTCTAAAGAACTTCGCCCACATCGCTTGCACGTTGGTCTCTTTGATATTCAAGGCGAAAAGCTAACTCGTCGTACTAGCGTTGAACTAGATGTTGCTGGGGCGCTCACTGAGGT
>JAPOKG010000055.1 GCA_029977785.1 Actinomycetota bacterium
TAAATACAGCTAGAACCTAAGAAGATGAACTTATCAACATCGGCAGCGTGGGCGGCTTCCATGAGATTGCTCTGGATGCGCACATTGTCAGAGAGAAATTCGACTGGAAAAGCGTTGTTAGCGCCGATGCCGCCTACCTTTGCCGCAGCATCAACAACGAGCGAAGGCTTGGTCTTCTTCAGGAAGGCAGTAGTTGCATCACGATCAAGGAGATTAACAACGGATCGATTAACTGCGATGACCTCAGCGCCCGTGGCTTGATAGGCGCGCACGATTGCGGAGCCCGCGAGGCCAGTACCGCCCGCGACCACGATTGTCATGGTTGCAGTCTAGTTGGTGAATTCAGCTGCAACGAGTTCTGCGATTTGTGCAGTATTTAAAGCCGCACCTTTACGCAAATTATCACCGCAGACAAAGAGGTCAATCGCCTTTGGATTATCCAAAGATTGACGCACTCGACCGACCCAAGTTGGGTCTGTACCCACAACATCAGCAGGTGTTGGAAATTCCTTCTTCTCAGGGTTGTCATAGAGAAGAACACCTTCCGCATTCTTCAACGCGTTCTGTGCTGCTTTCCGTGTAACAACCTTTGAGAATGTTGCATGGACAGTAAGTGAGTGAGTTGTAACCACTGGAACGCGAACACATGTTGCCGAAACCTTGAGTTTTGGCATACCAAGAATCTTGCGTGATTCATTACGAACCTTAAGTTCTTCAGATGAATAACCCGCTTCCTTAAGTGAACCCGCCCATGGGACAACATTCATGGCAAGAGGCGCTGGGAATGGACCGAGATCTGTAATGACTCCACGAACATCCTTAGCAACTGAACCAAGGTTCTTACCTGCCACCTTTGAAATCTGATCATGCAACGCATCGATGCCAGGTTGTCCAGCACCTGATGCTGCTTGGTAAGAAGAGACAACGAGCTCTTTCAAACCAAACTTCTTATCGAGCGCACCCATAGCAACAATCATGGAGAGCGTTGTGCAATTTGGGTTTGAGATAATTCCCTTAGGACGCTTCTTAATGTCCTTTGGATTAACTTCTGGAACAACAAGTGGAACTTTCTTATCCATACGGAATGCACCGGAGTTATCAACCACGACTGCCCCACGCTTTGCAGCTATTGGTGCCCACTCAGCAGAAATCTCATCTGGAACATCGAACATCGCAATATCAATACCATCGAATGCTTCAGGGGAAAGCGCAACTACAGTGAGTTCTTCACCGCGGCATATCAACTTCTTGCCAGCACTTCGTGCAGATGCAATTAAACGAATTTCGCCATAAACATTCTTACGTGTGCTCAGGATGTCGAGCATCACTGTTCCGACAGCACCAGTTGCACCAACTACTGCGAGGGAGGGAAGTTTCTTTTTCTTTGTCATCGTCCTGTACCTCCGTAAACAACTGCTTCGATTTGATCTGCATCAAGGCCAAAGGCGGTGTGGGCAGCCTTTGCTGCGCGTTCCACATCAGCTTCGCGAACAATTACAGAGATGCGGATTTCAGAGGTTGAAATCATTTCAATATTGACGCCAGCATCAGCCATAGCTGCAAAGAATGTTGCTGTAACTCCTGGGTGTGAACGCATTCCCGCACCGATTAATGAAAGCTTTCCGATGGTGTCATCGTAGAGAAGAGAGGCAAAGCCAACTTCTCCTTGAATGCGCTGCAGAACCTGTGTTGCCTTTTGGCCTTCTGCCTTTGGGAGAGTAAATGAAATATCGGTAAGACCAGTAGCTGCTGCAGATACGTTCTGCACAATCATGTCTACGTTGATGTCGTTATCTGCAATCGCCTGAAAGATGCGCGCTGCAATACCCGTGCGGTCTGGGACACCAACGATGGTGATCTTTGCCTCTGACTTGTCGTGTGCCACGCCAGAGATGATTGCTTGCTCCATGGTGCCTCCTTCAGGATGGTTTTCAACCACCCAGGTTCCTTCGTTAGGTGAAAAAGATGAACGGACATGAATTGGTAAATTAAATCGGCGTGCATATTCAACGCAACGCAAGTGAAGAACTTTGGCACCCGCTGCTGCGAGTTCAAGCATCTCTTCATAAGTAACAGTCTTTAATTTTCGCGCGGCTGGAACAACGCGAGGGTCTGCGCTAAAGACGCCATCAACATCTGTATAGATTTCACAGACATCAGCATCAAGAGCAGCAGCGAGCGCCACTGCAGTTGTGTCAGAGCCACCGCGACCTAAAGTTGTTATGTCTTTTGTATCTTGCGAAATTCCTTGGAAACCAGCAACGATGGCAATCGCACCAGAATCAATCGCTTCACGGATGCGACCAGGTGTCACATCGATAATGCGCGCCTTGCCATGAACTGAATCTGTAATCACGCCAGCTTGAGATCCAGTAAAGGAGAGAGCTTCAAAACCAAGATTGTTAATTGCCATTGCAAGAAGCGCCATCGAAATTCGTTCGCCGGCAGTTAGCAACATATCGAGTTCGCGGCCCTGCGGAATCGGGGTTACGGCATTTGCGAGATCAATCAATTCATCGGTGGTATCGCCCATTGCGCTCACAACGACGACGACCTGATGGCCAGCCTTCTTGGTGGCAACGATGCGGGCGGCAACGCGCTTCATGCCCTCGGCATCAGCGACGGAGGAGCCACCAAACTTCTGAACGATTAGACCCATGGCGTAAGTGTGAAGGAGGGGAAAAGATGGCGCTACCCAATAATGGAAAATTCTTAATATATGAGACGGAGCCCCGTCCATATAGCTAGACTAAAGGGTGGTTCGCCCCTCAAAGGCTCGACCGAGCGTGACTTCATCGGCATATTCAAGATCTCCGCCTACAGGCAAGCCCGATGCAAGGCGCGAAACGTTGAGCCCCATCGGCTTAATCAAGCGAGCTAGGTAGGTCGCAGTCGCTTCGCCTTCAAGGTTGGGATCGGTAGCCAAGATGATTTCAGTAATCGATGAATCTGAAAGGCGCTGCATCAATTCACGGATGCGTAGTTGATCTGGACCAATGCCATCGATAGGGCTGATTGCTCCACCAAGCACGTGATACTTGCCGCGAAATTCGCGAGTGCGCTCGATTGCGATCACATCTTTACTCTCTTCAACAACACAGATCTTTGTGCCATCGCGGCGCGGGTCGCGACAGATACGGCATTCAGTTTCTTCAGAGACATTGCCGCATTGCGTGCAGAACTTAACGCGCTCTTTTACGGTGCGCACAGCCTCGACTAAGTTTGCTGCGATTTCAGAATCTGATTGCAAAATATGGAAAGCAATTCGTTGCGCAGACTTTGGGCCGATACCCGGCAAGCGACCGAGTGCATCAATCAAATCTTGAATCGCGCCTTCATACATTCCAGTTGACATTAGTCGTGGCTCGTTTCGCTAATGACAGTTGCGCCAAGTTCGGCGGCAAGGAGTGCGGCCCCTGATAACTGTGTGGGATCTGACGGCGCTTCAGAGGTACGTACTGCTCGTGCTTCCGGAGTAGAAGTTGTATCAATGCTTGGGTCGACTGTGCATTCAATCTTTCGATCAAGACCAACGACTTCGATAAACGCTTGGCGCAAGATTTCATCGGATTCGCTACGAATAAATGAATCACGTGCACCTGCATTAACAATGCCGATGGTGATGTTCTTGTCATCCACTCCCAGAATCTGTGCGCTAGCGCTTAGAAGTGACCACGTTAAGCGGCGTCGCTTATTCACATTTTCAATCACATCAGGCCAGAGTCTGCGCAGACCAGCCACATCCATGGTTCGCTCAACTGGCTGACTCGTCGAGCTACTCGCTTCGCTCACGACCTCGACTACGTCACCAGTTTTCGCTTCCTTAACTGCTGCTTTTTTAGCTGGTGAAGGATTTTGATTAATCAAAGGCTGTGAGCGCAGCGAGGGGCTTTGCGTATCAGAAATCCGAGCCGGCGAAGCGATACTTTCAACGCGCTCGAGCCGTTCAATGCGAGCAAGTAAACCTGCTTCGCTGGTATCGCCCATAGGTAACAAGATGCGGCCACAGATGAGTTCAAGCATGAGGCGAGGCGCAGTTGCTCA
>JAPOKG010000056.1 GCA_029977785.1 Actinomycetota bacterium
AAGAAGGAAATATCCAGTCCTGAATTTGATGCTGCTTACGCACAAGTGGAGAAAAAACTTGAGGAGTTAAGTGGGTTGTGAGGGACTCGAACCCCCGACCCGGTGATTAAGAGTCACCTGCTCTACCAACTGAGCTAACAACCCATTCAAACGGTCGAATGTTTGAATGCAGAGCAGACCCTACCAGCGCCGCGCTGCTTGTTTAACCACGTATCTGCCGCCAAGATAGTGAGATGTCTCGCTGGGAAATACGGATAGCCGCAGTAGTTGCTGCCCTTCTTTTAGGGGCTATCCCTAACTCGGCAACGGGTGTTGAGCAAGAACCAGGGCTGGCTACAGCAGTACTTGAGACTTTGGCTGTAAAAGGACGAGCTCCCAAGACTGGATATACACGTGCGCAATTTGGACCGACGTGGGCAGATGTTGATCGCAATGGTTGCGATACTCGTAACGATATTTTGAAGCGAGATCTGACATCAATTACCTATCGCACCAAGACGCAAAATTGTGTTGTCGAAACCGGAACGCTTGTTGATCGATATTCCGGCGAGACGATTAACTTTGTTAAAGGCAATATCTCCAGCATGGAAGTTCAGATTGATCATGTGGTGGCACTTTCCAATGCTTGGCAGACAGGTGCTTTTAAATTAAGCGCGGATCAACGCAAGGCGTTATCCAATGACCCCTTGAATCTCTTTGCAGTAAAGGGGCGGTTAAATTCACAGAAGGGCGATGGCGATGCTGCAACATGGCTGCCACCTTTGAAAAGCTTTAGGTGTAGCTATGTGGCCCAGCAGATTGCGGTCAAGGCTAAGTATTCGCTTTTGGTAACAGCGCCTGAAAAAGCCGCCATGGTTTCAATACTTGCTAAATGCCCAACGCAGAAAGTGCCAGTTAGTTAGGCAGGTCTACGGTGTAGTGAACACCGCTAAATTGCTTACGCCATTCAGTGATTTCGCGCTGAATAGATTTTGGTTCAGCGCTTGTATCAAGTGAACGGGCAATAAATTCAGCAAGATCTTGCATATGTTCGACCTTCATACCGATACGAACAATCTCAGGTGTACCGATACGAAGTCCATTGAGGTCGCCTTCAACTTGTTCGACAGGGAGTCCAATACCGCAGGCAAGTAGCCCTGCTTCACCCATGCGCCGCGCGGCAGTCTGACCTCCACCATATGGGGCAGCCAGGATTGCGAATTGATGCGAAGTAGTGAAGCCTTTATCAGCTGCATAGATATTGACGCCAAGGTTTTGCAGATGTTGAGCAAGTGCCTGTGAAGTCTTCACCATCATCTGTGCGTAATCGCGGCCTACGGATTTCCAATCTTGCAAGGTAATACCAAGTGCTGCGGTCTTGGCAGCATCAAAGTTTGCAGTCAAACCTGGATATGCGATGGCATCAAGCTTCTGTGCAATCTCATCATCGTTGGTAACAATCAAGCCACCTGCTGGTCCGCCGAGTGATTTGTATGTTGAGAAAGTCATCAAGTGTGCGCCTTCTACCAGTGGTTGTGGCCAGACTTTGCCCGCAATCATTCCGCAGAGGTGGGCTGCGTCAAAGAGAACTTTTGCACCAACTTCATCTGCGATGGCGCGAACTTGCGCAATCGGATGATGGAATAAGTTCAGTGAACCACCCACAGTGATGAGCTTGGGCTTTACTTCGTGCGCAAGTGTGCGCAGCGCATCAATATCGATTGTGTAACCGGTCTGATCCACAGGTGCAGAAATAGTGTTGAGACGATAGAGACCAGCAGATCCGCCCTTGTGGTGAGTCACGTGACCACCAATGGATGGTGGGGGAGCAATGATGGTGTCATGTGGCTCGGTTGTTGCCATGAATGCATAAAGATTTGCAATTGCACCCGATGGCACACGGAATTCTGCGTAGGTAGAACCAAAGACTTCGCAGGCTAGCTCTTGCGTGATGATTTCAATCTGCTCGATAGCACCTAGTCCTGTTTCGTATTTATCGCCTGGATGGCCAAGGGAAGCACGAGAGCCCATTCCAGATGCCAGCAACTTCTCGGCACGAGGATTGAGAATGTTTGTGGCGGGGTTGAGATTGATTCCTTCAATATCGTGAAGGCGATGGTTCTCTTGCGCTAGCTCTTCAATCCACTTCTGAACATCAGCGCCGGCTTTGGTATCAACTTGAGAAGCAATCCGAGTAATCAGCTCTTGCGAGGCCGAAGTGGCCCAACTCTGAGTTTTAAGCGATTGCGTCATGCTCTTTATTAAAGTGCATCGCCCCCGCGTTCACCAGTGCGTATGCGTATGACTTGCTCCACAGGGGTTACCCAGAGCTTTCCATCACCGATTGAGCCAGTGTTGGCTGTGGTGACGATGATGTCGACAATCGATTGCGCATCGTTATCTTCGGCGAGAATCTCGATACGCACCTTTGGGATGAAATCCACGGTGTACTCGGCGCCGCGATAAATTTCAGTATGACCCTTCTGACGACCAAAGCCACGCGTTTCAGAGACCGTCATTCCGGCAACTCCAGCTGCTTGTAGTGCAACTTTGATGTCATCGACCTTCGCAGGCTTAACGATTGCAGTAATCAGTTTCATGAGGATCTCTTTTCGAATACCTAGTAGCGATTGGAATTTCCGGTGATGTCATAGGCAGACTCAGCATGGAAGGTTGTATCAAGACCTGTGAGTTCATCATCGCGATAAACGCGGAAACCAATAGTCTTTTGAATAAGAGTTGCAATAAGCCATGTTGCAGTAAATGAGAAGAGCGCTACCACGACGATTGCAATGAGTTGGCGATTAAGCTGTGTTGTGCCGCCGCCAAAGAAAAGACCATCAGCACCAGCAGCGTTTGCGGTTACGGTGGCAATTAAACCAATGGCCAGCATTCCCAGAATTCCGCCGACTCCGTGAACACCAACGACGTCTAGTGAATCGTCATAACCCAGTTTGTATTTGCGGGTAACAGCCCATGAAGATGCGACACCTGCGATAAGGCCAAGAACTAGAGCTCCGAGCGGATTGAGATAACCGCACGCAGGTGTAATAGCAACAGCGCCAGCAATTGCACCAGATGCAACTCCGAGAGTTGTCGCCTTGCCATCACGCTTCTTCTCAAAGGCAACCCAGGACATGGCAGCTGCGGCCGTGCAGACCTGAGTATTTATCATCGCAGTTGCAGCGAGTGAACCCGCTGTGAGTGCAGATCCGGCATTAAATCCAAACCAACCAAACCAAAGCATGCCTGCTCCGAGAAGAACCAGCGGTAAATTGTGAGGGCGCATTGGATCTTTTCTAAACCCGTCGCGCTTTCCAAGTACTAAAGCCAAGGCAAGCGCTGCGGCGCCTGAGTTGATTTCAACAACTGTGCCACCTGCAAAATCAAGCGCCTTAAGCTTGTCGATAATCCATCCACCTTCACCGCTTTGCGCAGCAAATGCCCAGTGTGCGATGGGGATGTATACCAAGGTAATCCACGCTGCTACGAAGATGACCCACGATCCATACTTTGCGCGATCAGCGATTGCGCCAGAAAGCAGAGCAACCGTAATAATTGCAAAAGTCAGTTGGAACATAGCAAAGGCGAGTGCCGGAATCTGGTGGCCATCAGCGCCCGTTACTTGATCGAGCGTATTACTCAAACCGATGTGGTCAAGATTTCCAATCAGCCCGCCCTGCGACTTACCAAAAGCAAGTGAATAGCCATAGAGGACCCAGATGATTGTGGTGACGCCAATAGCTGCAAATGACATCATCATCATATTAAGGGCTGATTTTGCGCGGACCATGCCGCCATAAAAAACTGCTAAACCTGGGGTCATAAAGAGAACAAGAGCTGCACTTGCGAGTACCCACGCGGTATCGCCGCTATTAATTGCCTGCATTATTTATGGGTCTCCTTATACCTTTGATAGGACGCGTTGATTTCTAACTCTGCAGCATCATGGCCAACCCAGTCGCCGCCATGTACTTCTTTACCTGGTTCAAGAGTTTTATAGACTTCAAAGAAGTGCTTGATTTCATCGAGTTCATAACTTGGCACATCTGCTAAATC
>JAPOKG010000057.1 GCA_029977785.1 Actinomycetota bacterium
CTGAAAAAACAAGTTACACAACTCCATTTGTGACTGATCCTGCACAGCGTTCTAAGGTTGTTGGAACAATTAACTTTGACGATGCAATCGATGCCACCAAGGTGGCTGCAGCCCTTCGTGCAAATGGAATTGTGGATACAGAGCCATATCGCAAGCTGGGTAAGAACCAGCTTCGTATCGGAATGTTCCCGGCAATCGACCCAGCTGATATCGATGCTCTGACAGCATCTATCGACTACGTCGTATCAAAGCTTTAAGAGTGACTCACAAGATCAAGCGCGATCGGTACTTCTGGACCGTCGCTCTTCAAACAGTCTGCGTCAACATTTTTCTCGGCAGCTTTGGGCCTTCTCAACCACTCCTTCGCGCCGATCAAGGAACTTCACTTACTATCGCGGGATTGCATGGAACAGCTATCAGGCTTGCCTCAATCTTGGCAGGTCTTGCTAACCCGCGCCTGGCACATAGATTTGGTCGAGCCACCACTGGCTGGATTGGTCTGACAATTTTTTCAATTGGGCTGATGGCATTTGTGGCATCTCCATCTGTGCTTTTTTCTATTCCTACCGCCTTGCTTACTGGATTTGGCGTCTCGATCACCATTAACAATGCGCTGACTTCGATTACATCGCACTTTAAAGAGATGTCACCGATGGCTCTGACGCAATCTAATGCGATTGGATCATGCGGATATATTTCTGGAACTCTTGATTGTTGGAACAATCGCAAATAACTATCGCGATATGTGGCGTCTTGGCATGTTGATAGCAATTCCACTCGCCATTTTCCTCTTTTTGATGCGCGATAAAACCCCGGATACCCACGTACCCGATGAAGCTGGCCCTCAATCAGGCAAGTTATCTCGCGAGTACTGGCTCTCTTATGTTGGCTTCTTGGCCTGCATCGCAAGTGAATTTGCGATTTCTTTTTGGGCAGCAGCGCTCATCATTGATCGCACAGATGCATCCCCTGCGATTTCAACTTTGACTGTGGCAGCGCTGGGAACTGGAATGTTTCTGGGGCGCTGGTATGGCGGGCGCGTGCTTAAGCACTATCCCCTTGATACTCAACTCATTCTCTTTATTGCAATTCAAGCAGTGGGCTTTGCAATCCTCTGGTTCTCGCACAACTTATTTGTAAGTTTTTGCGGAGTTCTCATTGCAGGTCTTGGTGTCTCCAATCAATTCGCCCTAGCTTCGCTGCGCATGATTGATTTCAGTGATAACCGCCCAGATTTAGCTATTGGTGGTAGCTCTACCGCAGCAGGGTTAGCAATCGCAGGATCACCATTCTTGCTCGGAGTTCTTGGAGATCAATTCGGAATATCGAGAGCTTATTTAATGGTGCCGGTACTTATCTTTATCTCATACATTATTGTCCAACTCGTTCCATCACACGTTCCGCAGAAAGTATTGGAAGATAATGAACTTTAAAGTCCGTCGCCTGATAACAATTCTGACCCTTATTGGGCTCGTAGTCCTTATCTTTTTAGGATAGTTGATACCCGTAAATCATCAGGCTTCTGCAGCTTATCTTTAAAAAATATCCAGAGCAGCGTTGCAGCAATGAGTGGAATAGCGCCGCAGATAAAGATTGTCTCGCGCACTCCCACCGCTTCAGTCATATAGCCAATGAAGAGTGAGCCCAAGGGCGTGCCTCCCATAAAGATTAAGAGATAGATTCCCATCACACGTCCGCGCACTGCAGGATCGCTATTGACCTGCACATAAGAGTTAGCGCTAATTAACATCGCTAGCGCTGATACTCCACCAATTGGTAGCCAGAGTGAATAAATCCAATAGGTCGGCATAAATGCAGTTGCGATAACAACGAGTGAAAACACAACTCCAAGGCGCACCACCAGCATGCTGTCTCGAAATCTTTCTAAGCGCGCACTGATAAGCGCACCAGCAAGTGAGCCGATGGCAACGTAGGTACCCAACAATCCATATGAGGCAGGGCCTTTGCCAAACTCTTTTGTTGCCATCAACGCGTTAAAGATCTGAAAGTTAAGTCCGAAGGTGGATGCAAAGAAAATCAGCGCCATCACAACATATAAATCAGGGCGAGCCATGGCGTAGCGCAAGCCTTCGCGGATTGTGCCTAAGGTCTTCTCTTTCTTCTGGCTAAAGAAGTCGGAAGAGCGCATGAAAAAGAGCGAGCCAATGACAAAAAGATAAGAGGTAGCGTTAATGAGAAAGGAAGGCCCGGTATCAAAGTTAGCAATCAAAATTCCAGAAAGTGCTGGCCCAACTAAGCGCCCCATATTGAAGTTAGCGGAGTTAAGACTTACAGCATTGGCCACATCATCATCGCCCACAATCTCGGCGGTAAAGCTCTGCCTAATCGGAGCATCAATGGCAGAGGCGATACCGAGTACGGCAGCGCAGACAAATACATGCCAGAGTTGAATTACTTCAGCAACAACCAAGATACCGAGCGCATAACAAGCAAGGGCTGCGAGCGTATTGGTTGCTATCAATAACTTTCGCTTATCTACGCGATCTGCCAGCACACCACCGTGCAAGCTCAAGAGCATGACTGGTACAAATTGAATTGCAGTAACAAGCCCAAGATAGAAACCATTGTTATCAGTCAGCTGAAGAACGAGCCAATCTTGGGCAATTATCTGCACCCACGTGCCGATATTGGAGAGTGCGTTGGCAGGAAAGAGAATTCGGAAATTTCGATGGCGGAAAGAACGCCAATTTCCGTTCTCATCTACTCGCATTCGCATTACTCTACTCTCATGACTTCTCCTGGTTCTTCCAACATCAAGACCGTCGTCATTCTCATAGCTTTAGGAAGTATCGCTTGGCTTGCCGCAGGAGTTGTTGCACTCGCGATGGGCGCTGAGAGCAAAGTTATCTGGACATGCGTAGTCGGAGCAGCGCTCGGCGCAATTGGAATTCGTTATTCAGTACGACGCTCACGTCGCACAGGCATCTAAAGAGCTAGAGGTTTACTGCTCTAGTTGAGATGCAATACCGCGCAGCACGCGACCAAGGCGCTCTGCTTCAGGACCTGATGGATGACGCCCATGGCGCAAACCATTGCCAACGCGATCCAAAATCTTGATGGTGTCTTCAATCATCGCAGCAAGGTCATCGTTATTTGTGCGTGTTCCTTCAGCAAGTGAAACTGGCGCTTCAACGATATGCACTGACATTGCTTGTGGCCCTTTGCGTGAATCAATCACAGAGAACTCAAGCTTGGTGCCTGGCTTTACTGTTGCAACGCCTTCAGGAAGTGCTGAAGATGCAAGATAAACATCTTCGCCTTCATCGGATGCGATAAAGCCAAAACCTTTTTCGAGGGAGAACCATTTCACGCGACCTGTAGGCATAACAGTTACTCCTTAAATTTGCGGTACTCGTTTAATCATGCGAGCCGGGGGTTTCGGACAGGGGGCTAATTTATCGCATCGGCACAGGGCCGTGCTACCCGGTTTTACGCTTACAAGGTCGCTTCGCTATTCCTATTCGCTCGGCTTCACAAGGTCGCTTCGCTATGAGCGCCGCACCCGTGGTCGACTGAAACTACACGCGCATCATCAGGTGCAATCGCATTGGCGCAGACACCAAAAGATGCGCGAAGTGATCCGGCAATCGGTAAGAAGAATCCACATGATGCGCAAGGCTTTGGAGCAGCTTGTGCAAGTGGTGAATTAGGTCCGCGATCACCTGTGTACCAACGTTTACTTGCTTGATCGCGACCTTCAATTGATAGAACACGTGGACGCATCAAACCTAAATCAAATACTTCTGTAACAGTTGGTAATAAGCTTCCGCTAATATTGTAAATTGCATTAGAAGAAGATAAAATACCTTGAGGTACATTTGTTAAGTTATTATAGTTTCGATAAAACGTACCAGGCTGT
>JAPOKG010000058.1 GCA_029977785.1 Actinomycetota bacterium
AACACCTGCAACATAAATTCCATCAGGTCCTGTGAGCGTTCCGATTCTTTCGATGACGTATTGCGGTGAGAGCGAACCATCCGAGGGTTCGTTATAGCCAAGTGGATACTTCTCGCGAAGTGATCCCATTTGGCGCCACCATGTAGTGAAATCAGGTTTGTTCTTCTTGAATTCTGCCTCAACGGCTGGAATAAGAGCGCGAATGGTTGGGCCCAAATCTCCGATAACAGGAACATCGGCGTAGCGATTCTTACCGATTTCAGCTGGATCAATATCGGCGTGAATTATTTTGGCATTTACTGCGAAAGTAGAGAGTTTTCCGGTGACGCGATCATCAAATCGAGCGCCTAAAGTAATGAGTAGATCAGCTTTTTGTAGCGCTGTTACGGCAGCAACTGTGCCATGCATGCCAGGCATTCCCAGATGTTGATGATGACTATCAGGGAAAGCACCTCGCGCCATCAGTGTTGTAACAACAGGAGCTCCAACAAGTTCTGCGAGCTTTAACAAATCTTGCGAAGCGTTAGCTTTGATTACTCCCCCGCCAACGTAAAAAACTGGTTTTGAAGATTGCGCAATCAGAGCAGCTGCATCTCTGATTGCTTGAGAATCTGGTTCGTACTGTGGCTTGTAACCCAGAAGATTGATTGAGGATGGGTAGTTGTAATCTGTCATCTTCTGCAGGGCATCTTTAGCGATATCTACAAGAACTGGACCTGGTCTTCCTGAATTAGCGATATAAAAAGCTTCAGCGATTGCTTTAGGAATTTCTCGTGGATCAGTGACAAGGTAATTATGTTTTGTAATGGGCATTGTTACGCCACGGATGTCTGCTTCTTGGAATGCATCGGTGCCGATTGCAGCAGATGGAACTTGACCAGTGATAGCAACAACAGGAACTGAATCCATCTGAGCATCAGCAAGTGGGGTAACCAAGTTGGTGGCACCTGGGCCTGAAGTTGCGATACAAACTCCAACGCGACCAGTGACTTGCGCATAACCGGTAGCTGCATGTCCTGCGCCCTGTTCGTGGCGGACGAGAATGTGACGGATTTTGGAATCGTAGATTGGATCATAAGCAGGAAGGATTGCACCGCCAGGAATTCCAAACATGACATCAACGCCAGCTTGCTCTAACGCATTCACAAGCGATTGCGCTCCTGTGACCTGATTACTCATGTTCAACTCCTTTCTTCGACCTTCGACTTAACTGTTTATCCCCTAGTAATGCAAAAACCCTCAGTTTCCTGAGGGTGCGCGTGAACTTGGATTTAGTTCACGCGCAGCGAATCACCACGACTGATACAAGTACTGATACAGATGAGGTGAGCGCTGACATGGGTGAAATTATCCCCTCGCAAAAAGTATGAGTCAACCCCTGAGATGCCTATCTCACATTATGAACGGGCTAAAAATCCCTTTTAGTCGCAGACCGCACCTTTGGAGGCAGATCCAACGAGCTTCACGAATTTTCCGAGAACTCCGCTGGTGTACTTATGAGGTACTGGCTTAAACGATGCGCGACGAATCTCGAGTTCTTTCTAGTCAACTAAGAGATCTAATGTGCGATTCTTAGTATCGATACGGATGCGATCGCCATCTTTAACAAATGCAATGGGTCCACCATCAACAGCTTCTGGCGCAATATGACCAACACATAGTCCAGTTGTGCCACCAGAGAAACGACCATCAGTAAGAAGAAGTACAGATTTACCAAGTCCTGCACCTTTGATGGCTCCAGTAATCATTAACATTTCGCGCATACCTGGTCCACCTTTAGGACCTTCGTAACGAATCACAACAACATCACCTGCTTGAATCGTTCCATCTTCTAGCGCCTGCATTGCAGATTGTTCTCGTTCAAATACTCGCGCTGGTCCCTCAAATACTTCAACGCCAACGCCGGCAACTTTTGTGACAGCTCCGTCGGGCGCAAGCGATCCACCAAGAATAGTAATTCCACCGGTGGTGGCCATCGGATTACTTGTGGCTTTCAAAATCTCACCATCGGGATCAGGTGGATTAATGTCGGCGAGATTCTCGGCCATTGTTTTTCCAGTAACAGTTAAACAATCACCATGGAGCAATCCCGCATCAAGAAGAGCCTTAAGAACGACAGGAATTCCACCAACTTTATCGACATCGCTCATGACGAAACGTCCGAAGGGCTTGAGATCTCCGAGCAGTGGAACTTTTGAACCAATGCGATGGAAATCAGCCAGCGTTAAATCAACTTTTGCTTCATGAGCGATGGCCAAAAGATGAAGGACTGCATTGGTTGAACCACCCAAAGCCATCAGTGAAGTAATGGCATTCTCGAATGCGCGCTTAGTAAGAATCTGGCGAGTAGTAACACCTTGGCGAATCAATTCCACCACAGCAGCACCTGATTTAACTGCGTAGGTATCGCGACGACGATCAACCGCTGGGGGCGCAGCAGAGCCTGGTAATGAGAGGCCAATTGCTTCCCCAATAGTTGCCATCGTGTTCGCGGTGTACATGCCTCCGCATGCACCTTCGCCTGGGCAGATTGCTCTTTCAATCTTATCTACTTGTTCTTGCGAGATTAATCCACGAGCACAAGCACCGACTGCTTCAAAAGCATCGATGATGGTGACATCTTTTCCATCAACTTGTCCGGGCAATGTGGAACCAGCGTAAACAAAGACGCTGGCAACATCGAGACGCGCAGCTGCCATCATCATGCCGGGAAGAGATTTGTCACAACCAGCAAAAGTCACCATGCCATCGAGACGTTCTGCTTGCATCACAGTTTCAACTGAATCAGCAATGATCTCTCGAGAGACCAGCGAGAAATGCATGCCTTCATGACCCATAGAGATTCCGTCAGATACTGAGATTGTTCCAAACTGCATCGGGAATCCACCAGCATCAATAACGCCTTGCTTTGATGCTTTTGCTAAACGATCAAGTGAGAGATTGCATGGCGTAATCTCATTCCACGATGATGCGATGCCAATTTGTGGTTTGACCCAATCTTCATCTTTCATTCCAACTGCACGGAGCATGCCGCGTTGTGGCGCTCTCTCCATACCATCAGTGACGACACCAGAACGAGGTTTCATCGGGTTTGTCATGGACGGAATCCTACTTAGCCTTGACCCAAATGCTTAAGAAGTAGTTCACGAACTTTTGCAGCGTCTGCTTGCCCTTTTGTCTCTTTCATAACGGCACCGATAAGCGCACCTGCAGCAGGCACATGTCCACCACGAACTTTCTCAGCAACATCTGGTTGCGCTGCAATCGCTTTCTCGATGGCAGCCATTAAAGCTGAATCATCGGAAACTACTTTAATTCCGCGCTTTTCAATAATTTCAGCTGGTCTACCTTCGCCATTAATAACGCCTTCGACGACTTGGCGCGCCAATTTATCGGTGAGTTCGCCTTGCACAATGAGGGCGACAATTTCTGCTACATCTTTAGAATTTATCGAAAGTTCAGAGGCAGCCACGGCTTTCTCATTTGCAATACGAGCAATTTCGCCCAACCACCAGCTGCGAGCTCTAGTGGGATCTGCTCCTAATTTCACAGTTTCTTCAACTAAATCAAGGACATCCGCGTTAATCATGGCGGCCATTTCCTTATCCGGAACCTGCCACGCTTCTTGTAACTTCTTACGACGTACTGAAGGTTTTTCGGGAAGCGATGCGCGAATCTTTTCAATCAATTCATTTGTGGGCGCTACCGGTACTAGATCTGGTTCTGGGAAATAACGGTAATCCTCTGCTTGCTCTTTCGAACGTCCGGGTGTCGTGAGCCCTGTGTCCTCATGGAAGT
>JAPOKG010000059.1 GCA_029977785.1 Actinomycetota bacterium
CATCTCATCTGCAACAGCGCCTTCAAGTACCGCCTTGTCAGCATCCCCAATAAGTCCACCAAAAGCTTCGCGAATATCGCTGCCCGTTACCTGCTTCATTGGTACGGCATTTTCATTCATCCACTTCGTAATCACCGCTTCGCCTTTGAGCGCTGCGCCAAATTCATCATGATTTTCAGGGCCCATACCTTCGAGAAAATCTAAATCTGCAGCGCCAAATGCGCCAACGCCAGCGAGTGAAATTGCTCCAACGTTGCGAGGCTCAAAGGTATTGGCGAGCGCATGTGGCCCACCACCTGACCAGCCAATTGAGACAAATTTTGAAATGTTCTTCGCGTCAAGAATCTGTGCAATATCGTTATTGATGCTGATAACGCTGCGACCAGGGTTGCGATCACTTGTTCCATAACCAGCACGGCTATATGAAATTGCACGAACACCAGAACGCGCTGCCTCTTCTAACCATGGCGACCAGGCGCTGGCATGGCCTGGTGTTCCGTGATGGAAAATGATGGCGCGCTCTGAGTTGATTCCATTATCGAGAATCTCTAGTTCGCGACCATCTTTAAGTTTAAATTGCGGCATTTGGACAGTCTATTACTCTGACACAATATGCAACATGGGTTCTGATGCAGGCTTCTCTTTCGCCATCAACCATGCACCAGATAAAGGGCTAGCTCGTGTAGGAACAATCTCAACTCCACATGGCGATATTCAGACTCCCGCCTTTATCCCCGTCGGAACGAAGGCAAATGTAAAGACAGTTCTACCTGAGGCGATGGAAGATCTCGGGGCGCAAGCTCTGCTCGCGAATGCCTACCACCTCTATCTACAGCCAGGCCCTGATGTCCTCGATGACGCTGGCGGCCTTGGCGCATTTATGAATTGGCATAAGCCGACCTTCACAGACAGCGGCGGCTTTCAAGTCTTATCTCTCGGAGTTGGCTTTAAAAAGGTTCTCGCCATGGACGCGCAGACTTTTCGCTCTGATCAAGTTATTGCCAAAAATAAAGAGCGACTTGCCCATGTTGATGATGAAGGTGTGACTTTTAAAAGCCATCTTGATGGTTCTATGCATCGTTTTACCGCAGAAATTTCTATGCAGATTCAACATAAATTAGGCGCAGACATCATGTTCGCCTTCGATGAATGCACAACCTTGCATAACACACGCCCTTATCAAGAGTTGGCCATGCAACGCACTTATGACTGGGCCATCCGCTGCCTTGATGAACATGCTCGCCTCACAGAGGCACGTGTAGGAAAGCCATATCAGGCGCTCTTTGGCGTTATCCAAGGTGCGCAATATGAGGACCTCCGGAAGAAAGCTGCAGCAGATCTTGGCGCAATGACATCTTCTGGAATTTCATTTGATGGTTTCGGCATCGGTGGCGCACTCGATAAAGACTCTCTTGGCACCATTGTTGGGTGGGTGAACTCAACGCTGCCTCAAGAAAAACCTAAGCACTTACTTGGTATCGGCGCCCCTGAAGATTTCTTTATTGCAGTTGAAAATGGAGTAGATACCTTTGATTGCGTACTTGCCTCACGCATTGCCCGCACTAGCGCGGTCTACACAATGTCAGGTCGATTTAACGTCTCAAACCAACCATACGTACGGGACTTCAATCCGATTGATGACGAATGTGACTGCTATACCTGCACCAACTACACGCGCGCCTATCTATGCCACTTGTTCCGCAGTAAAGAGATGCTCGCTGGAACTCTTGCAACTATTCACAATGAGCGATTTATCGTCAGGCTGGTTGATCAGATAAGACAGTCCATCATCGACGGCAATTTCTTCGATATGAAAGCTGACTTCTTAGGACGTTACGCCCATAAATCAGGGCAATCACGCGACTAATTACTGATGTAAGTCCTTGAGCTGTTCTGCCTCGCTACCAACTGGCGCCCAACCACCTGGAACCAAAAGTTGTGCAGATTCTGGTCCCCAAGTGCCTGGCTCATAACTTTCGACTGCATTCGGATTCTTCAACAAATCTTCCAAAATCTGCCATGAGTGAAGCACCGCATCGATACGAGTAAATCTAAAGTGATCTCCCAACATGGCAGCGCGCAACAGACGCTCGTATGGCCCTTGGCGATCACCGAATTCAGCAACGAATTCAACTGACAAATCAACAGTTTCAGTTACTAGTTTGGTGCCAGGCTTCTTGGCTTGAAGTGAGATATCAACACCATCTTTTGCGCCCAATCTAAAGCGCACCTGATTAGAAGCTCCGCTTCCAAAGAGCGCACGAGGTGGTTGCTTAAACTCAACAATTACTTCAAGAACTGTTTCGGCTAACTTCTTTCCAGTGCGCAGGTAGATTGGCACACCAGCCCAGCGCCAATTATCGATAAATAATTTCATTGCAACGAAGGTTTCAGTATCTGAATTCTCGGCAACACCTGCTTCATCGAGATAACCATCAAATTGGCCGCGAACAACATCATTCTTATTGATATCGCGAATTGCAGAGAGCACTTTGATCTTCTCGTTCTGCATCGCTTCAGAGCCCATATCAATCGGCGGCTCCATCGTCAGCATGGTCAATACCTGCAAAATATGATTCTGCAGCACATCTCGGGTTGCACCGACGCCATCATAAAACTTGCCACGGCCATCGATGCCAAAACTTTCTGCCATTGTGATCTGAATATTTGAAACATAGTTACGGTTCCAGACTGGTTCAAAGAGCGTGTTGGCAAAGCGGAAGACCAACAAGTCTTCAACAGCTTCTTTACCTAAGTAGTGATCAATTCGGTAAATCTGCTCTTCCGGCAAAATCTTCTTCAGCTCAGCATCTAGGGCTTTAGCGCTCTCTAGATCGCGACCAAAAGGTTTTTCAACCACTACGCGAGCACGTCGGGTAATTCCAACAAGTGCAAGAGCTTCAGTGATTCGCGCAAAGTATTCAGGGGCGATCGCTAGATAGATAACAGGGAGTTTGAAATCCTTGATTGCTTCAGCAAGTGCGACAAATGTCTGTGGATCTTCATAGTCGCCAACAATGAGCTCAATCTCGCCCAGTAACTTGCTTAGTGCAGCCTCATCGACATCAGGTTTGCGAGCTCGCACCGCCTGCTCGACATTCTCCTTAAATACTTCTTGTGTCCACTTTGATGAAGCAACCCCCACGATATGTAGGTCGAGTTCACCTAAATCTTCTAGGTCATAGAGCGCAGGAAAGAGCTTCTTCTTCGCTAAATCACCTGTTGCACCGAAGAGAACGAGTGCATCAGCTTTCATTTATTTCCTGCCTGAGGCTTTTCATTGTGCCCACCAAACTTGTAGCGCATTGCGCTCAAGACACGGTTAGCAAATTCATCGTTATTGCGTGATGCAAAACGCGCATATAAAGATGCACTCAGAACATGCGCAGGAATTCCTGCTTCAATCGCCGCTTGCACGGTCCAGCGGCCTTCGCCACTATCGCTGACCTGGGTTGAATATTCAGTAAGTTCTTCTGATTCCACCAACGCCTGTGCAGTCAGATCGAGCAACCATGAAGCAACAACGCTGCCACGGCGCCACACTTCGGTGATTGCTGGGATGTCAAGATCATATGCAGGCGTCATTTCATCTGCTGCTTCAAAGATGGCAAGACCTTCGG
>JAPOKG010000005.1 GCA_029977785.1 Actinomycetota bacterium
GGTCTCGATAACAGAATCAATCGCTTCGAGGTGGATTGCCATCAAGCCCTTGCGTGGATGAGAGAGCGAATCAAATGCTCCGGCCTTTACTAGCGATTCGATTGTCTTCTTGTTGCAGACATTGGCATCAACCTTTGCTAGAAAATCTCCAAACGAGGTGAATGTGCCCTTGCTCGCTCGCGCTGATTTGATGGATGCAACCACACCTTCTCCAACGTTTCGAATAGCAGCTAAACCAAAGCGAATATCAACTCCACGAGGGGTGTATTCAGCATCAGATTCATTGACATCAGGTGGCAAGACCTTGATTCCCATGCGACGACATTCAGAGAGGTAGAGCGCAGATTTATCTTTATCATCGCGCACACTTGTTAAGAGCGCTGCCATGTATTCAGTTGGGTAATTTGCCTTGAGGTAGGCGGTCCAAAATGAGACAACGCCGTAACCCGCGCTATGTGCTCGGTTAAATGCGTAATCAGAGAATGGAATAAGAACTTCCCAGAGACGCTTAATGGCAGCGACAGAGAAACCATTTGCCTTCATGCCCGCTTCGAATGGGATGTACTCCTTATCGAGAATCTCCTTATTCTTCTTTCCCATCGCTTTACGGAGTAGATCTGCACGTCCCAAGGTAAAGCCAGCAACTTTTTGCGCAATAGCCATTACCTGCTCTTGATAAACAATTAGGCCATAGGTATCACCAAGAATTTCATTGAGCGGTTCAGATAATTCTGGGTGAATTGGCTCCACTGGCTTTCGCCCATTCTTGCGATCGGCATAGTTGTTATGTGCATTCTCGCCCATAGGACCAGGGCGATAGAGAGCAATTACCGCAGAAATATCTGCAAAGGAATCCGGTGCCATGCTGCGTAGCAGTTCACGCATTGGTCCGCCATCGAGTTGGAATACACCGAGAGTGTCACCACGTGATAGCAGCTCGAAGGTTTTCTGATCGTGCAGTGGAAGATCTTCAAGAACTACATCTATTCCCTGATTTGCCTTGATATTCAGGAGCGCGTCATCGAGAACAGATAGGTTTCGCAGCCCCAAGAAATCCATCTTGAGCAGGCCCGTTGATTCGCAAGCACCCATATCGAATTGAGTAATGATTGCGCCATCTGCTTCGCGACGGTGGATTGGAATTACATCGAGCAACGGCTCGCGAGAAAGAATGACGCCCGCAGCATGGACGCCCCATTGACGTTTAAGGCCTTCTAAACCCTTTGCTAAATCAACTACCCGTTTGGAGTCAGGATCGCTTTCGTAGAGCTGCCTAAATTCGCCAGCCTCGCCGTAACGTGAATCTTTCGAGTCAAATATTCCTGAAAGAGTGATGTCTTTACCCATTACTGAAGGAGGGAGCGCTTTGGTCAGTTTCTCGCCAATTACATAGGGATAACCGAGAACGCGGGTGGAATCTTTAAGAGATTGCTTCGACTTGATCGTTCCGTAAGTGATGATCTGCGCTACCCGATCTTCACCATACTTTTCAGTGGCGTAACGAATCATTTCGGAGCGACGACGTTCGTCAAAGTCGAGATCGATATCGGGCATTGAGATACGTTCTGGATTCAGGAAGCGCTCAAATAAGAGGCCATGTTCGATGGGATCAAGGCCTGTGATGCCAAGTGAATAGGCAACGAGTGAACCTGCAGCAGAGCCACGTCCAGGCCCAACGCGAATTCCAACTTTCTTTGCATGTCCTACCAAGTCGGCAACGACGAGGAAGTAACCAGGGAATCCCATATTGGCCATGACATCAAGTTCGTAATTGAGGCGTGTGCGATATTCATCGGTAGCGCGATCGCCCATTTTTTCAAGTAGCCCTCTAACGGATTCCTTACGCAGCCATGAATCTTCGGTTTCACCTTGTGGCACTGGAAAGGCAGGAAGCAAATTCTCGTTTTCGCGAAGCTTGACGTTGCAACGTTCTGCAATCAGAAGAGTGTTATCGCAACTTTCAGGAATCTCCTTAAAAAGTTCGCGCATTTGTGACGGAGTCTTGAGATAGAACTCATCGTTATCAAACTTAAATCTCTTTGGGTCCGCAAGAGTTGTACCTGATTGCACACAAAGCAGCGCAGCATGGGCTGCCGCATCTTGATGAAATGTGTAGTGCAGGTCATTGGTAGCAAGGAGTGGAAGCTTTAATTCTTTTCCAAGTTTTAGAAGATCTGCCTTTACGCGATTTTCAATATCTATATCGTGATCCATGATTTCAAGGAAGAAGTTGTTGGCGCCGAAGATATCTCGGTAATCACTGGCCGCACGTAGCGCCTCACGATAATTTCCCATGCGGAGTCGAGTTTGGATTTCTCCACCTGGACATCCCGTTGTTGCTATCAACCCATCTGCATGGCGAGAAATTAACTCACGGTCCATTCGAGGCTTGTAGTAATAGCCTTCAAGGGAAGCAAGCGAGGAAAGTCTAAAAAGGTTAGCGAGTCCTTGATTATTTTCAGCAAGAATTGTCATGTGTGTATATGCGCCACCACCTGAAACATCATCTTCGCCGCCATCAGCCCACTGCACGCGCTTCTTATCAAATCGAGATTCAGGTGCGACATAAGCTTCGATACCGATGATTGGTTTTACGCCAGCTTTCGTTGCTTGCTTGTAGAAATCAAAAGCTCCAAAGACATTGCCGTGATCTGTCATTGCAATCGCGGGCATTTCTAGTCGAGCTACTTCATTGACTAAGTCTCCGACGCGCGCGGCACCATCGAGCATCGAGTACTCGGTATGCACATGTAAATGTACAAACGAGTCGTTCGTCGATGCCCGTGAAGCTGAAAAATCTTCAGATGACATGGTGGCGCAACATTAGCGCCTAAGGGAGAACTGCCTCGGATAGCAACGCCAGAGAAGCCTGAAGGTCAGGTGGATATGGAGCGCTGAGAACTAACGGAAGTGCGCTTACTGGATGGTTAAATCTCAGTTCAAGCGCATGTAACCAAGGACGAGACATCGCCATTTTCTTTCCTAGTACGGGATCGGCGCCATACGTGGTGTCACCGACAAGTGGATGTCCCAACGCCGAGAAGTGAACGCGAATCTGATGAGTACGACCAGTTTCTAGTTCTACCTTTACAAGAGAGACTGAGCGGTAATACTCAATGACTTCATAGTGGGTGATGCTCTCTTTTCCGGTAGCGACAACGGCAAATCGATGGTCCTCTTTTGGATGTCGATCGATGGGGGCATCAATTGTTCCACTCGCTGGATCCATATGCCCTTGTACGAGTGCGTGATAAGTCTTCTCTATCTCATGGTTACGAAACATATCTTTTAACTTGAGATAAGCCTTATCTGTCTTGGCAACAACCATTAGACCTGAGGTTCCAACATCGAGGCGATGAACTATCCCTGCACGTTCTGCGGGACCTGACGTTGTAATTGTGTAGCCAGCGGCCATGAGGGCGCCAACAACTGTTGGACCCATCCAACCTGGACTTGGGTGAGCTGCGCACCCGACTGGCTTGTCTATAACAACAATATCGTCATCGTTAAAGATGACAGTGAGGCCCTCAAGTGGCGTAAGTGGAATTGGATCTTGATTCTTTTGTGCAGGCATCAATACTTCAATCAATTGACCTGCTGCGACGCGATCTGATTTCTGCATCGCTTGATTATTGGTGGTGATATCGCCATCCTCTAGGAGTTTGACGATGGCTGTGCGAGAAAGACCCAATACTCGAGTCAGCGCGCTATCAATACGTTCGCCAGCCACGCCTTCTGGAACGGTGAGTGAGCGCAATTCTCTTGTCATGAGTTCCTACTGTACCTGTGTAATGGGAGGGACGTTTCTCATCGTTTGGATGAAAGCCAATAGCGCAGCGGTAGATATTGCAATATCGGCGATATTAAATACCGGCCAATTCGGAATTTGAATCCAATCTATGACATGTCCAAGAAAGAATCCAGGCTCACGGAAGATTCGATCCGTGAGATTCCCGAGTACTCCCCCGAGAAGTAGCCCTGCGCAGGTCAACCAACCGCGAGATGTAATACGTGCTGCATATCTGACAATTGTTGCGATGACAGCAACTGCAAGGAGAGTGAAGGCGAGTGTGAATCCGCTAGCAAGGCTAAATGCTGCACCTGAATTCTTGAGTAAGGTGAATTGCAAGAAAGTGCCAAGGACCGGCTGTGGATCTGACGAGAAATTTGAGAGAGCCCAAGTTTTCGTTGCGTAATCAAAAAGCCAAATAGTCCAGGCAGTCAGCCAGATAGTGCGAGTCTTGCCAGAGTTAAACTGAGGGCGCACGTTAGCGCCGCTCTTCCTTCTGCTTACAAATCATGCAGAGCGTCGCACGTGGAAAAACCTGCAGACGAGCTTTGCCAATTGGCGAACCACATTCTTCGCACAAGCCGTAGGTCTTGGCATCAATTCGTGCGAGTGCGCGTTCAGTTTGCAGAACCATATCTCGCGCATTGATTACAAGTGACATCTCATGTTCGCGCTCGAAAGTTTTTGTTCCAGAGTCAGCTTGGTCATCGCCTGCGCCTTCGCCTGACTCTGCAATTAGTTCATTCATCTCGGCTTCAACGTTGGCGAGTTCGGTACGCAGACGTTCGAGATCAGTTGCAATCTCTGCTCGTATCGCTTTTAACTCGGCTGCAGTCCACGGTGCTTCATCACTCGAAGCTGTTACAGGAGTAGGAGCGGCCTTGATTGGCTTAAGGGGTGCAAACTTCTTGCCGCTCTTTACCGGCCGAGGTGGGGGCGGCATTACCAATCGTCGTTCTTCAACGACTGGGGCTGCAGTTGGTGCAACAACAGTTGCTACTGAAACAGTTTGAGATTTTTCATCAACAGTAAGAGTTGTCTTGCCGACCTTTGAAGGGAATGGTCGTCCCGGAGCCTTCTTTACTGGAATCGATTTCTTAGCCGGCGCTTTCTTGGCCACCTTCTTAGCAGCCGCTTTTTTAGCAGGCGCTTTCTTGGCCACCTTCTTAGCTGCAACTTTTTTAGCAGGGGCCTTCTTAGCAACCTTCTTAGCTGCAGATTTTTTGGCAGGAGCCTTCTTCGCAGCCGCTTTCTTCGCTGCTTTCTTGACTACTTTTTTTCCTGGCACGCCGCGCACCTTATGCGTTTTTCCTCTCGTAACCAACTTAGCCACGCATGGTTTAGACTTAACCACGCAGGACCAAGCAAGAAAAGTGCGTTGATGAGGCCATCACCTTCGGAGCACGTCAGAAGATCCGCAATATGCGGGGTAGAACTGGCCGAAAGCTTGGAGAAATTAAGCGGCACCTCTCACATCTTGTGCCAGGTGCAAGGCGGGTGGTACCGCGAACTCAATTGCGAGTTCGTCCCTCCAAGATCTTTTGATGCTTGGGGGATTTTTTATGCCATCACCATTTCGCGCGATTAGCGCACAGATTGACCTGCCTGCGATGGAACGATCAATCCTAGATTTTTGGCGTGAAAATCAAATCTTTGAAGAGAGCACACAGTCACGCGCCGCCGGAACTCCTTGGACTTTTTACGAAGGTCCTCCTACAGCAAACGGTATGCCCGGCACGCACCACATTGAAGCGCGTGTATTTAAAGATGTATTTCCGCGCTATCAGACAATGAAGGGCAAGTACGTCACCCGTAAAGCAGGTTGGGATTGCCACGGACTTCCCGTTGAAATTGCAGTTGAGAAAGAGTTGGGATTTGCAGGTAAGGGCGATATTGAAAAATATGGAATCGCAGCTTTTAACGATAAGTGTCGTGAATCAGTAACCCGACATGTAGATGCTTTCACCGCAATGACAGAGCGAATGGGTTTCTGGGTTGATTTTGATCAGGCGTATTGGACGATGGCGCCTGAATATGTTGAGAGTGTCTGGTGGAGCCTTAAAGAAATTTGGAAGAAAGGGTTGCTGGTTCAAGACCATCGCGTTGCACCATACTGCCCGCGTTGTGGAACTGGGCTATCCGATCACGAATTAGCGCAAGGGTACGAGACTGTCGTTGATCCATCTGTCTATGTGCGCTTTCCCATTACATCTGGTGAACTCGCTGAAATGGGTGCTTCACTTCTTGTTTGGACTACAACCCCTTGGACGCTAGTTTCCAACACAGCGATTGCTGCCCATCCCGATGTTAATTACGTAGTCGTGAAGACAGTCCTAGAAGATACCTCTGAAGTTCTAGTCGTGGCAGAGCCACTGCTCTCTGCCGTGGCTGGAGAACATACAATTCTTAAGACTCTTAAAGGTAGCGAGTTGGAGCGCACTACATATAAGCGTCCATTTGATTACATCGAGATTCCGAATTCCCACTTTGTTGTTCTTGCAACATACGTGACTACTGAGGATGGAACAGGTTTGGTCCACCAATCCCCCGCATTCGGCGCCGACGACTTACAAGTCTGTCGCTCATATGGCTTACCTGTCGTGAACCCAATCTCACCCGATGGAAAGTTCTTGACGAGCGTGCCAGTTGTTGGAGGAATCTTCTTTAAGGAGGCGGATAAGCCACTCGTAAAAGAACTCAAGGCATCAGGTGCGCTCTACAAGCATGTTCCTTATGAGCACCCATATCCTCACTGCTGGAGATGCCACACAGCACTTATCTATTACGCACAACCTTCTTGGTATATCCGGACAACATCAATAAAGGATGAACTCATCCGTGAAAATCAAGCCACTGATTGGCACCCTGAAACAATCAAAACTGGAAGATATGGTGATTGGCTCAATAACAATATTGACTGGGCGCTATCGCGAAATAGATTCTGGGGAACGCCGCTTCCAATCTGGCGTTGCGAGAATAAACATGAAGTCTGCGTTGAATCGCTGAAAGAGTTAGGGGCTCTGGCTGGCCAAGAGTTAAGCAACCTTGATCCACACCGCCCATTTGTCGATGACATTACCTTTGCCTGCGCAGAGTGCTCAACAAGCATGGTGCGCGTCCCCGAAGTTATTGACTGCTGGTATGACTCAGGTGCGATGCCATTCGCGCAATGGGGATACCCACATAAAGCGGGTTCAGTAGAAAAGTTTAAAGCTGCCTACCCTGCCGACTTTATCTGCGAGGCTATTGATCAAACTCGCGGTTGGTTTTACACCCTGATGACTATTGGAACTCTTGTCTTTGATAAGAGTTCATATAAGAGCGTTCTCTGTCTTGGACATATCCTCGATAAAGATGGCCGCAAAATGAGTAAACACCTAGGCAATGTCCTTGAGCCAATGTCGCTTATGGATCAACATGGCGCGGATGCAGTCCGTTGGTACATGTTGGCTGCCGGCTCGCCTTGGTCTGCGCGCCGCGTTGGCCATGATGCAATCTCTGATGTTGTCCGCAAGACGCTACTTACCTATTGGAACACCATCTCATTCCATGCGCTTTATGCAGAAGCTTCTGAGTTTGACTTGTCGCAAAGCCCAGCAATCGCCGACCGCACAATTATGGATCGCTGGATTTTGAGCGAACTCAACACTCTGATCACTACAGTCGATAAGGCTTACGCAGACTTTGATTCACAGACTGCAGGAAGAGAGCTAGCCAAATTTATTGATGATCTTTCTAACTGGTATGTGCGCAGATCTCGTCGCCGCTTCTGGGATGCAGATACAGCGGCCTTAGCCACTTTGCATGAATGCCTAGTCACCCTGACACAACTCCTAGCGCCGATGGTTCCCTTTATTGCCGAACATACCTGGCAGGTATTGGTACGCCCAGCCGACAAGAATGCAGCAGCATCAGTTCATCTGACCGATTTCCCAATTGCCAATACCACATTGATTAATCCGACGTTGAATGAGCAGGTGGCGATGACCCGTCGCGTTGTTGAGTTAGGAAGAGCCGCTCGCGCAGAATCCGCCATCAAGATTCGTCAGCCGCTACAGCGTGCTCTGATCTCGGCTCAAGGATGGTCTCAATTACCCGAAGATATGAAGTCCCAAATTTCTGATGAGCTCAACGTCGCTGACTTGCAAGATATAGCAAGTGCAGATGGCGATCTTGTCGATGTCTCAGTGAAGGCTAATTTCAAATCACTCGGTGCAAAATATGGAAAAACAGTTCAGGATGTAGCAAAGTTGATTGCAGCAGCTGAACCAACCGCCCTTGTGAAGGGCTTGCGCGCCAGCGGCTCTGCGACTTTAGGAGACTTTGAAATCGAACTAGCTGATCTAGTCGTCACAGAAGTTCCCAAGTCAGGGTGGATGGTTGCTAGCCATGATGGTGAGAGCGTAGCTCTTGATTTAGCGTTGACTCCAGAACTTATCGCTGCTGGAAATATCCGCGAAGTCATACGCCTAATTCAAGAGAGACGTAAGAGCGATGGCTTTGAAATCTCAGATCGAATTCACGTACGTTGGAACGCACCAGCTGAGCTACAGGAGACCATCCGGAGCGCTGCTACGCATATATCCGATGAAGTACTTGCAATCTCTTTCGAATACGACACAACTGTGGCACAAGAAGATAACGAATTTAGCGTTGGTGTTTCTCTAACAAAATAGCTTAGAGAATTATGCGGATTGCAGTTTGTGCAATGTTTGCTGCAATCAGAAGAACTATAAATGAAAGGTCGAGCGCAACGCCACCAATACGTAGCGGTGGCACAAAGCGCTGGACATATCTCATTGGTCGATCTGTTATCGAGTAGACAATTTCAAAGACGGCGAGAAGGAATGAGTTCGGGCGCCAGTTACGAGCAAACATTCGTACATAATCGATGATAATGCGAACGAATAGCGCGAGTTTAAAGAGTCCAATAAGTTGGACAAGAACTGATTCAAGCATCTAAATAATCAGCTTTGATTAAAGAAAGATGCTTGAGCAGCCGTCTTATCTTCGTTGCTTACATTGACATTCGCTGGAGAGAGTAAAAAGACTTTGAGGCTGATACGTTCAATACGTCCATGAAGGCCAAAGACAAGTCCACTCGAAAAATCAACCAAGCGCTTGCGCTCTCCTTCTTCCATGTCATCAAGGTTGATGATGACCGGATTACCTTCACGGTAGTACTCGCCAACTTTGCGCGCTTCGGAGTAAGAGCGTGGTTGCAAAGTAATGATGTTGTAAGAAGATGAATCTTCAATCAGTGCAGGTTGTGTCGAGGCAGATGTCACTGGCGTTGAGTGTGAACCGAGAACCGTTACTCCAGTGCGATCACGAGTAGGGCGCGCGACTGCAGTACGTGCTGGCGCTTGCGCCGGTGCGGTCTCTTCATCGGTATCGACGAGGCCCAAGAAGCCCATCATTTTATTGAGTGCTGACATAGGTACTAGGTTACTAGCGGTAGGTACGCGAGCCGAGGATTGAACTACCTACCCGGATATGTGTCGCACCATGGTCGATAGCCACTTCAAAGTCTGCTGACATTCCTGTGGAGAGCGATTGTGCATTCGGATAATCTCTTAGGAAACGTTGATGGACGCTATAAATTTGCGCGAAGGCATCGGCAGCAATAGCGCTGACAGGTGGGACGCACATCAATCCCACAAGTGAGAGATTGGGCGTAGCAACTACCACCTCTGCCAGAGCAGCCAACTCCGACTCAACAACTCCCCCTCTTTCAGGATCGCCATCGAGTGAGAGTTGCAGAAAAATGTCGATTGGTCGCACTGCTCGTTGACCTATTTTGAGAGCGTGCTCGCTGCTATCGAGAGAGTGAATCACATCAGCCCACTGCACAATATCTTTTATCTTCCGACTCTGAATTCCACCTTGAAAATGCCAGGTTGCTGGAACGGCCACAGCTTTGACTTCACCCTCTTCAGTTCGATTTTCACCGAAATTTTCAACGCCCAACTCTTTCAATACTTGGACATCGCTGACTGGATAAGTCTTCGTTACGACGATGAGAGTGACATCGGCTCTGGTAATGCGTTTTTGAACAGCGGCCAGGTTGGTAGCGAGTTCTTCGCGGCGGTTCATAGCCAAACAATCCCAGCTTGTCGCCCAGTAGCGCCATCTCTGCGGTAAGAAAAAAACGTTGGGTCTTCAACTGTGCACCCTCTATCAAAAGAGATAGAGACGCCTTCAGCGAGTAGAACTTTCTCTAACGCGGCCGGAAGGTCGAGAGAGGGGGTTCCCTTTGGTGTCGTGACAGCCGCCGCAGGATGTACTGCCGTTACTTCATCAAAAATCTCTTGTGAAACTTCGTAACAGCGACCACAGATAGATGGCCCGATCACGGCAGAAATTTGAGTTGCACCAATCTCGCGCATTGCCGCAATTGCGCCCAGCGCAACTGAGTTCATCAAACCTTTGCGTCCTACATGTACTGCAGCCACGGCAACTTTGGAGGTAAGAAGGAGCGGAATGCAATCTGCGACCATGACGGCGAGAGCGACTCCCGGGATACCGGTTACTAGCGCATCTGCAGTTGGGTGCTCATCTGAGACTGCCTCAATTATGACAACGCGGTTGCCATGAACTTGTTCCATGTATTGATGTTCGCCAACTTCCTGGCCGAGAATTCTTCTATTTTCCAGCACGCGCGCTGGATCATCGCCAACATGCAGAGCTAGGTTGAGAGAAGAAAACGCACCGGTGCTAACTCCACCGGTGCGATTGGTAAATCGATACCCCATTTACTTCATAAAGTCTGGAACATCAATTTCATCTTCTGACACCAAATCCTCGAAGGTTACGCGTTTGCGCGGAGCGCTTGAATCAAGATCAAGGGCCACGGAGAGTGGGTCATTAGCTGGAATTGGATTTGCGATGCCACCTAGCGTGCTGGCATTAATAACTGGCATATCAACCTTCTTCGGTTCTCCACCAGCAAAGCCAGCTGCAATCACGGTAATACGTACTTCATCGCCAAGAGCATCATCAATGGTTGTACCAAAGATAATGCGAGCATCAGGGTGAGCAGCTGCCTGCACTAGCTCACATGCTTCGTTAATTTCAAAGAGTCCAAGATCTGATCCTCCTGCAACGGAGAGAAGAACTCCCATAGCGCCATCGATAGATGCTTCAAGGAGCGGGCTAGAGATTGCTAACTCTGCAGCACGTGTTGCGCGATTTTCTCCTCGCGCAGAACCAATGCCCATCAACGCTGAACCCGCATCTGTCATCACAGTCTTGACATCAGCAAAGTCGAGATTGATAAGTCCCGGTTGTGTAATGATTTCGGTAATGCCTTGAACACCTGACAAGAGAACTTGATCAGCGCTCTTAAATGCATCAACTGCAGTAATTGCGCGATCTGAGATTGCAAGTAGTCGATCATTTGGAATAACAATAAGTGTGTCTACCTGCTCGCGAAGAAGTTCGATTCCCTCATCTGCTTGACGGGTACGAATCTTGCCTTCGAAAGAGAATGGTTTTGTAACTACGCCAATAGTAAGTGCGCCGAGATCACGTGCAATCTTTGCAACGATTGGAGCGCCACCTGTACCAGTACCGCCACCTTCTCCTGCTGTCACAAAGACCATATCTGCACCACGAAGAATTTCTTCAATCTCTTCGGTGTGATCGATTGCTGCTTGTCTTCCCTTTTCAGGAGCAGCGCCTGCACCTAATCCTTTTGTAGATGCGCGACCAATATCTAGTTTCACATCTGCATCACTCATTAATAAATGTTGTGCATCTGTATTGATTGCGATGAACTCAACGCCTTTAAGACCGACGTCAATCATGCGATTGATTGCATTTACTCCGCCGCCGCCGATTCCAACAACCTTGATGACAGCTAAGTAATTCTGTGGTGCAGCCACGTGAGTCCCCCTTTAGAACTGTAAACCTCAACTTGAGAATTACATTTCTACTCTCTTTAATGGCGGCAACGTATGCGCAATGGTGGCGGTAATCAAAGACCGCCACGAACTAATTTTCTGTCTCAGTCAGAGCTATTTAACCAGTGGTGCATGTGGTGCGCTGACATCAATGCGTCGAATATTTTTATTTTCAGGTAGCGCTAATAGTGCATCAATTACTTGTGATTTTAATTCATTCTCTTCATTTGCACCCCAGAGGATCTGCAACTGCTTCTGCTCGCGCAGAACCTTCAATGAGAAGTTAGATTCGTTGTAGGCGGCAAGGCTAAGTACATCTGCTCTGATTGACTCTGGGAGGTTTTGAAAGAGATTGATTGCAACCAGCCCTAATTCTGGGGTCGAGGCTGAGACTCGAGGAAGTTCTGCGCCGTTGAAGCCGGGAAGAGTGAAGACCTTTCCGGATGCATCCAGGACCTGGTTGTTGAAGTACGCCGTTGGAGTACGAGGCGTGATGGCAACCACTACTTCGCCAGTCATCCAATTGCGAGAAATCTCCGCACTTTCAACCCAATCGATATCTGATATTCGATGAGAGATAGCACGTGGTTCAACGCGAGCCAATTTATCTCCAGCACGTAGATCTGCCACCTTTGAAATTGTTTCTTTACTTGCTGCAGTCGGTGCACCGTCAATCGAGATAGAAGAAACGGTGAAGATACTCGACCATGCTAAGAGATAAGTCAGGCCAGCGAAAAGCGCCACTACAAGAGCGACGACGAGGGGAAACTTGCTTACTTTACGCAAAGCGACGCTGCAACCCTTCGGCAATAATCGGAGCAAGTGAATTAACATCACCTGCACCAAGGGTAATAATCACATCACCTGGTTGCGCCATTTCGATAATTCGATCAGAGGCTTGAACAAAATTAGGAAGATAATGTCCTCGTTCCATCTTGGCGGCAATGAGTTCAGATGTCACGCCATGTATTGGCTTCTCACTTGCCGCGTAGATTTCAAGCAAAGTGACATCATCGGCTAAATCTAAAGATGTCGCGAAACTGTCGAGGAATGCTTGAGTACGTGAATATCGATGAGGTTGAAAGATCACCAAGACGCGCCCATCGCCGGCGTAACGTCGAGCTGCTTCTAAAGTCACTCGTATCTCTGTTGGATGATGCCCATAATCATCGATAATTCGAATTCCATGTTCTGTCGCTTTGAGTTCAAAGCGTCGTCCGGCGCCGCGAAAGTTATGAAGACCATCTAATAGTTGGCTCATCGGTAGCTGTAGGGCCATCCCCATCGCTAGACATCCAGCTGCATTGAGCAGATTGTGGTGGCCAGGTACTTGCAGTTCAAGGGTGCCAACAGCTCTGCCCTTCCACATCACGCGCGCAGTTGATCCCATCGCCTTTAGAACAATCTGATCAAGGGCGAGGTCTACTCCATCAGTTGTTCCGTACGAGATTGGTGTGCAGGCAAGGAGTGATTCGCCAAGTCGCTTTGAGCCAGCATCGTCGGCGCAATAGACCAAGAAACCGTCCGGTGAAATCGTCGCAGCAAAGGAATCAAACACTTCGGTCACTGCTTCAGGGGTATGAAAGTAATCAACATGATCATGCTCAATGTTGGTGACGATTGCAGCAAGTGGCTGGTATTCAACGAATGAACCATCAGATTCATCTGCCTCTGCTACAAAGAAATCTCCTGTACCGCGATGTGCGTTGGAACCAGAAGCAGTCAGTGTTCCTCCTATTGCAAAGGAAGGGTCTGCCCCGCAAGCTTGAAGCGCCACAGTCATCATCGAAGATGTAGTTGTCTTGCCATGAGTTCCGGCGACAGCGATGCTGCGAGAGCCTTTCATGAGAAGCGCCAGTGCTTGTGCTCGAGTAAGAATAGGGATTGAGCGTTCGACTGCATACGCCAACTCTGGATTTGTCGCAGCGATGGCGGTTGAGTAGATAACAACATCTGCGCCTTCAACATTTGCTGCCGCATGCGTTGCTGAGACCTTGGCGCCCAGTGCAGTCAAAGCGGTCAGCACAGAAGAATCTTTTGCATCTGAACCGCTCACGCTAATTCCATCAGAGAGCGCAATCCGCGCAAGGCCACTCATGCCTGATCCACCGATGCCGATGAAGTGAATCTTCTTGCCTTGCAGCGTCTGCACTTACTTACCTCCGGAGAGAGCGTGATCCATCAACGCCACAATCTTAGTTGTTGCCTCAATATCAATTGTCGAACCAGATATTGGAGCAGCGCTGCTGCAAGCAAGTAGTCGGCTGAGATTCTGATTAATCCAGTCTGGGGTGAATTGCGCCTGCGGAAGTATTTCAGCACGGCCTTGAGAAATTAACGAGGCAGCATTGAGATTCTGTTCACCATTTCCGATTGGAAGAGGAATAAAGAGCGCATATCTACCTAAGGTGTTTACTTCAGCACACGTTACTGCACCGCTTCTGGCAATAATCAGATCTGCTGCCAAATATGCAGTTGCCATATCGGAGATGTAATTAACGGCTTGGTAACTATCGTGCGAATCCGGCAGCACGCTACGCGCGCCAACTCCATGAAGGATGTTTACACCTCGAGAGATAAGCGATTGCTCTGAACGTGCGATGACATCATTTATTGCCGCTGAACCTTGTGAGCCCCCAAAGATAAAGACCAGCGGAGTTTGCTCATCAAAACCAAGTGCACGTTTTGCATCCAACCGCGCGCTACGCCAATCCTTGTGAGCGCTCTCATACGCGCTAGCAATATTCTCTTTCAGGGGCAGGCCAGTAAGAAGTGATTTCTTGAGAGATCCGCTCATCACAGGATGAGCAACCGCAGTAAACCGAGTAAAGAGAGCACCTAAACGGTTGGCCAGGCCCGGTCTTGCATTTGCTTCATGAATAACAAATGGTGTTCGAGTCAGAGCTGCAGCTAGATATGCCGGCGCCGAGACATACCCGCCGAATCCGATAACTAAATCTGCACCTGCTATCGCCTTCATCGAATGAGAAATCGCTCGAAGCAGTGAGAAGGGCAGCAGTAATAACTTAGGTGAGATGCGACGCGGCACGAAGACTTTAGGAATAAGAGTGAGTGCGAATCCGGCTGCAGGAACAAGGTTCGTTTCTAGCCCTGCCTTTGTACCAAGAAAGGTAATCTGCGAATCAGGATGGGCCAATTGCCAACGTCGCGCTACAGCAAGTGCAGGTTCTATATGCCCTGCTGTACCGCCGCCAGCGACGATGATGCGGTTCATGCGCTTCTTCGCTTCACAATCTCTTTACGAACTTCAGGATCACGAAGAGCTGCTCCGGCCACGAAACCAATTGCACAAAGAGATGCAACCAGTGCTGAGCCACCGTAAGAGACAAGTGGAAGCGTTACACCGACAACTGGCAAAGTACTCGTTGCGGATCCAATATTGAGAAATGATTGCGCCATAAACCAACATGCGATTCCGGCACAGGCATAACGAATCATGGGCTCTTTGGCGCGAAGTGCTATTCGGAACATGGAATAAATGAGAGTTCCTAAGAGAGCAAGAACTGCGAGCGTTCCGACCAAACCGAGTTCTTCACCGATGACAGAGAAGATGAAGTCAGTGTGGGCATCCGGGAGATTTCCCCACTTCTGTCTACTTCCCCCGAGGCCGACTCCAAAGAGTCCGCCTGTTGCAAGTCCCAACAAGCTATGCGCTGGCTGCCACCCTGCAAGTTTGTAATCTTCAGGCGCAAAGGGATTAAGGAAGACTAAGAATCTCTGAGCGCGATAATCGGATGTTGCAATGAGGTATGCAAGCGCAAGGGCGCCGGTTGCGGTGGCCCACCCAAGAATACGCAGTCGAATTCCGGAGACAAAGAGCATGCCCGCCAAAATTGCTGCAATCACAGATGTGGTTCCAAGATCGCGCCCGGCCATAACGAGGACCATAATGATGAGGAAGCCTGGTGCAAGCAGTGCGAAGACGTTGACGTTAAATCTGCCTGCGCTCTCTTTTCTTGCTAATAATCGGCTCGCCCAGAGAATCATCAGAAACTTTGCAAATTCACTTGGCTGAATATCAATAACTCGTAGATCAATCCAGTTGGTATTACCTTTAACTGTCTTTCCAACTCCTGGAATGAGCAAAATAGATAAAGAAAGTAATGAAATAGTGAAGGCAAAGCGGGCCAGTAGGTTCCATTGTGCAACAGTAATTTTAGTTAAGTATGCAGCGATTGGCAGCGAAACTACTACGAAGAGTAATTGCCGCAAGACAATAGAGGTTGAGCTTCCCTTTGTATCAATGGCATGAATTGTGGAAGCCGAGAAGACCATAACCACGCCAAGGAAGGTCAGCGCAGTAGCGCTGGCTAAAAGCATATAGAAATGGTTAACCGGTTGGGCTAAGAACTTCTTCTGAACTTTACTTGCCATCTCGAACTACCTTCTCGACTGCACTCTTAAATCTTTCTCCGCGGTCGGAATAAGAGAGAAATTGATCCATCGAAGCACAGGCTGGGGCCAGCAGGACAGTGTCACCCGAAACAGCTTTAGCTTGAGCTGTGCGAATTACGCTCTCCATTAACGAATTATCTACTCCACCTTTGGAATATCCGGCAGGTGAGTCGATGAGTTCAACCTGAATGTGTGGAGCGCGCTGACGAATTTCATCTGCAATCAAAGCGCGATCTTCACCTATCAATATGGCAACTCGTACGCGCGCCTTAATCCGCTCAACCAGCTCGCCCATATATGCACCTTTTGCCAGTCCGCCTGCAACCCAGATGACTGAGAGAGCGGACATGATGGAGGCGCTAGCAGCGTGAGGATTTGTCGCCTTTGAATCATCAATCCAGGTAATTCCATCGCTTTCATACACCTTCTCGATGCGATGTCGACCAGGTGTAAATGTCGAAATTGCGGATCGCAGGGCTTCATGATTTACCCCTGCGCTCAGCGCTAAACCGGCTGCAGCCAGTGCATTTGAAACGCTGTGAGGGACTGTGGGCTTTACTTCGCTCAGTTCAGCAATCATCGCTGCTTCTTGCGGGTTAGCAACAAAAGCGCGATCAACTAATAATTCTTCAACTATTCCAATTTCTCCTGGACCCGGAGTATCAAGTGAGAAGAAAACTTTCTGCCCTTGCCAATGCGCAACGCGCGTCACAATCTCACCATCTTCACCATTAAGAATCCCTGTGGTGGCTCTATCAAGAATTGAAATCTTGTCGCTTGCATATGCATCAAAGCTGCCATGCCAATCAATATGGTCTTGGGCAATATTGAGGATTGCTGCTGCGGTAAAAGATGCATCTTCCATCCAATGAAGTTGAAAAGATGAGAGTTCAATAACTAAGAATTGATAATCTTCGAGAGATTCGACAGATTCGATGACAGTCGTTCCGACGTTGCCGCATGCAACAGCGCTGACTCCCCCAGCTTGCAACATCGCCGCGGTGAGTTCAACAGTGGAAGTCTTTCCATTTGTCCCAGTAAGGCTTATCCATTTCTGGGCGGGCTTTTTAACGCTCCAGGCATAATCAACTTCATTTATCAAAGGCACTTGCGCAGCACGTGCAGCTTGAATCACTGGATGGTTCTCTTTCCAACCTGGTGAAATCAGCAGGCGGTCGAAGTCGGTGATTGTGATTGCATTTGGATGAACAACTGCAAACTCATCGGTTGAATCCTTATTCTCATCAATGAGCGTTACTTCAACCCCTCGTTTGGTTAGGCTCCGCGCCACCGCTAATCCAGTAACTCCGGCGCCTGCTACGCAGATCCGCAATCCATTGAGGTTCTTATAAAGTTCTTGTGCCATGAGGGTTTAGCTTGCAACCCAATCGGTATAGAAGAGTCCGAGACCTAGAGCAACGCAAAGTCCTGCGATGATCCAGAAGCGAAGCACAATCGTGACTTCGCCCCAACCCATAAGTTCAAAGTGATGCTGTAGAGGCGCCATCTTAAAGAGGCGTTTGCCTCCGGTTAAGCGGAAGTAGATAACTTGCAAAGCCACTGAAAGAGTGATGATGACGAAGAGACCACCAAGTGGGATTAAGAGAAGCTCGACGCGCAACGAAGCTGCAAGTCCTGCAAGTGCGCCACCGAGTGCGAGAGAACCTGTATCTCCCATAAATATCTTTGCAGGAGATGCATTCCACCAAAGAAAGCCAGTACACGATCCCGCAAAGGCTGCGGCAAGCACTGCCAGGTCGAGTGGATCTCGGACGTTGTAACAATTTGGTGACGCGCTCACCGCACAGCTTTGACCAAACTCCCAAACCCCTATCAATACGAAGGCGAGAAATGTCATGACAGATGCTCCAGTAGCCAATCCATCAAGCCCATCAGTGAGGTTTACTCCATTACTAGTTGCAGTCACCATAAAGGCGATCCAAATAATGACAAGAACAACTCCAAGGTTAATTCCCGTATCACGCACAGTAGAAAGATTCTGTGAGATCGGCGTCAGGCCATCGCCATCTGGAAATTGCAGGCCTAAGTAACCAAAAGTTGAGGCAAAAAAGACTTGCCCAAAAATCTTCTGCTTGCCGCTTATCCCCCGAGAATTTTGTCGAGAGACCTTGAGGTAATCATCGAGAAATCCAACTAATCCAAGTCCGAGTACAAGTCCAATAATCAGCAGCGCCGAAACCGTGACAGCCTTCTGGGTCAACAGGTGCGCTAAGAAGTAGGCAGATATGGTCGCAAAAATAATGATGATGCCACCCATAGTTGGGGTGCCACGTTTTGTGTGATGCGTTGAAGGTCCATCATCGCGAATAAATTGTCCATACCCGCGACGAGCGAGAACTTTAATAAGTGCGGGGGTTCCAAGAAGCGAGAAGAGGAGAGCAAGCGCTCCGGCGATAAGGATGAGTCTCATTCGGAATCTGCCATCTCTTGAATACGTTTTGACCAAGCGATCTTGATCATCTCGGCTAACTCTTCTAACTTCTCGGAACGAGATGCCTTGACCAGCACGACATCTCCTTTATTCATACTTGCCACCATCGTGGTCGCCTGCTCTTTACTCGCGAATGTATGCACTGTCGTTGCGCTACCCGCTGGAATGGCTTGCGCATATTCAGGAGCGGCAACACAGACGAGGTGATCTATCCCAAGTTCTGAGGCAAGGGTGCCAATAGCAGCGTGGTCTTGGTCTGATGACTCGCCGAGCTCATGCATTTTTCCGAGAAATGCCCAGGCTTCACCGCCGCGTTCTTGCGCGAAATGGACAAGTGTCTGCAGGGCTGCTGATGCCGCCTCAGGGCTTGAATTATAAGAATCATTGATAAGGACAAGTGAGTCCAGTTCAGAAATTTCCATGCGCCACTTAGCTGAAGATTCTGCCGTCGAAAGTCCACCTGCAATCTGATCCAAGGTCAGACCCAGAACAGATGCAACTGCAGCAACTGCGAGAGCGTTAGCTACTTGATGTAACCCAACAATGCGAAGTCCCACTGCTGTGCGACCCTCTGGCGTTACCAAATCAAAGTGGGCACGGCCTTCACGAATTTCGATGTCGGTCGCACGAATTTCGCAACCGCTAGTTTCTCCAAAAGTGACAGTGCGACCTTGGTGAAGCGCTGACATCTTCGGGGTGAATACGTCGTACTGACCCAGTATTGCAATAGCAGTTGGTTGCAAAGTAGAGATGAGCTCTGACTTCGTTTCAGCGATGGCAGCCTGCGAACCAAACTCTCCTAAGTGAGCGGTTCCGACTCGCAAAACAACGCCAACATCGGGAACAGCGATTTTACAGAGATGAGCGATATCGCCTTTATGTCGTGCTCCCATTTCAACAATGCAAAAGCGAGTCTTCTCATCGCATTGCAGCAGAGATAAAGGTGCGCCAATTTCGTTGTTGTAGTTTCCGTGTGGCGCCATCGTTGGAGCAACTGTTGATAAAACTGATGCAAGAAGTTCTTTCGTTGTTGTCTTGCCTTGTGAACCAGTAATGCCAATAACAGTCAGGCCGGAAAGACGGCTACGCACTTCATGTGCCAACACGCCCAGTGCTTCGATGGTGTTGCCTACCAAGATGTGAGGACCGGCCACAGCGTGTTCGGCAAGAGTAAGAACTGCACCATGAGATTGCGCATCTGCAACAAAGTCATGGCCATCTACCTGCTCGCCTTTAATGGCAATAAAGAGTGAGCCTTTCGTTGCTGCTCGAGAATCAATCACTGGGTTTGCAGAAACGATGACATCTTCACCATGAAGGGTTCCACCTACAACTGCTGCTATTTCTGAAGCTTTGAGAGAAATCATCCACGCGCCTCGATTGCAGTAGCAAGAACAAGTCGGTCATCAAAGGCAGTCACAATGCCTGCTATCTCTTGACCTTGCTCGTGTCCTTTTCCAAGGATTAAAACAGTATCGCCAGCCTTTGCTACCGAGACAGCATGGCTGATTGCCGCTGCTCGATCTTCGATAATTGCAGATGGAGCTTTCACATCAAGGGATGAAACCATCTCATGCAAAATTGTTGTAGGGCTCTCAGAGCGTGGGTTATCGCTAGTGAAGATGGCAATGTCGCAACCTTGCGATAGCGCTGCACCCATCAAAGGTCGCTTTGTAGCATCACGATCGCCACCGCACCCGAGGACTGCAATGATCTTTCCTGAAGTGAATTCTCGTGCAGCCGAGAGAACGTTCGCTACTGCATCAGGTGAATGTGCGTAATCAACAAAAGCTTTAAAAGGTTGACCTAAGACAACTGCATCTAGCCGACCGGGTGCTCCAACCAGTTGTGGAATGACTGCAGCAAGTTCGATGGGATCAACTCCACTTTCATGTGCAAGAGCTACGGCTAGTAAGAGGTTATCTGCGTTGTATCCACCATGAAGAGGCGTCCGCGATTCAATCAATATTCCGCCAGTGCCTCGGATGGAAAACTCTGCACCTAGTTGAGTGGGGGTGATATTTGTAAAGTGCCAGTGCGCCTTTGGATTAGTTCTAGAGACAGTAGTGAGAGCGAGTGAAGTGCGCTCGGCCAAAGTTACGCCATAGGAAGTATCGATATTGATAAAGGCAGCATCAGCGTATTCGGATGTAAAGAGTGAGGCTTTGGCTGCAAAATATGAATCCATATCTTTATGGAAATCGAGATGATCTTGGCTCAGATTTGTAAAGGCAGCTATTGCAAAGTGTGAACCTTTCATGCGACCCATGCTCAGTGCGTGGCTTGAAACTTCCATCACAAGATTTCGGATATGGCGTTCTCGCATAGTTGCAGCAAGTGCTTGTAGCTCTGGGGCTTCAGGAGTTGTACGAACACTCGAGAGGCGCTCAGTACCGATTCGGGTTTCTACTGTTCCAATCAACCCTGATTCTCGTCCTACTGCCTGAAATATTTGGTAGAGCAAGGTAGAAACAGTTGTCTTGCCATTGGTGCCAGTAATTCCGATGCTGGCAATATCGCGAGTGGGATATTGAAAGAGCTTTGCAGCGACGTGCGCGCCAGCAGCCCGCACATCGTTGACGACAAGAGTAGGTAGAGAGGAATCAATCTGTGCGCCTTGCGCATCCGTGATTACTCCAACCGCTCCTTTGGCGCGAGCGTTTTTGATGAATTCTGCGCCGTGGACTTTTGTGCCAGAAATAGCTAAGAAGAGATCTCCTGCCTCAACATCTTTATCGCTATGAGTAACTCCGGTAAAGATCAGATCTTCAGCTAGCGGTTCCGCACCAATGAGAATTGCAGCATCACTGAGGTGGGCTGAGAAACCGGCAAGTGGACGAATCACTGTCTTACTGCTCCGCTTTTTTCTGCACTGACCTGTGTTGCTTTCATGCGAGTTAAATCTTTTTGATTGAGCGCAACAGGCAAGACTTTGGTCCCAGTTGGTGCTACATGCTTAGTCTGCAGAACAAAGGTCATAACCTTCTTAAAGACTGGGCCACACAGGAGGCCTCCGTAGTAACCATTTCGTGGATCTTGAATAGTGACGTTGATGACGTAGCGAGGTGCATCCGCTGGAGCGAAGCCAATAAATGAAGCTGTGTAACCGCTATATCCACCAGTCTTATCGTTGTAGCGCCACGCTGTTCCAGTCTTACCGGCGACTCGATATCCAGGGATTGCAGCAGATGGAGCTGTTCCGGTTGGAGAGACAACGCTCTCCATCATAAGACTTAGCTCGCGAGCAGTAGCTTCGCTGACAACACGGGTAGTCGTTCTATTGGCCGCCGGCGTGAAGTGACCTGATGGATCTTGAGTTCCAGCAATAACAGTTGGCGAAACTCGAACTCCATTATTTGCAATTGTGGCAAAGACGCTTGTTGCCTGCATTGCGGTTACTGAATAACCTTGTCCGAAAGCAACTGTCGGTGCTGTGGTTCCTGACCAGTCTTTAACTTTAGGCATGAGGCCTGCTGATTCACCTGGTAGCCCAGAACCAGTCTTTACTCCAACACCAAATTTTGTGAGGTATGAAAAAAGCTTGTCATTGCTCAGTGTTTCTCCGATTTTAATTGTCCCCGTATTACTTGACACTGCCAAGATTCCTGAGGTTGTGAGTTGCTGCACCGGATGCCTATCGTGGTCTTTAAATGTAGATCCACCGCGCTTTAACTTGTAAGGAACTGAAAAGACCGTCGTCGGAGCAACTGTCTTCTCTTCTAACGCAGCTGCCAGAGTCATGACCTTGCCAGTAGATCCTGGTTCATAGACATCTTGTACAGATGGGTTTCGCATTAAGCTCAAATCAACGTTCTTTGTATAGTTGGGATCAAAAGTTGGAGCGGTAGCGTGAGCAACGATTTCACCAGTTCGAGGGTCCATCACGATCACAGTTCCGCTGGCAGCTCTAGCAGTTTTTACAGCTTCAGCAATCGCCTTGGCTGCCACCCACTGAACATCGCGATCAATTGTCAGACGAACAGTTGTGCCAGCCTTTGCAGCAACAATTTCGCGCTGTGAACCAGGAATTTCTGCGCCATAGCCGTTAGCGAATGAGTAACGGCCATCGGTGCCGGTGATAACTGAATTAAGACTTGATTCCAAACCAGTTGCGCCGATTCCATCAGCGCGCACAAATCCAACGAGTGATGAGATGAGTGAACCTGATGGATATTCACGGATAAATGAGCGCTCTGGGAAGAAGCCAATAATGCGCTTATCTAGCTGTTCGTTGGTAAGGGCTTTGTTGTAATTATAAATCTCTTCAGTGAGGCGATCCCAAAGTGCAGGACGTCCATTTTTAAGCACTATTGAATAGCGGCGAGTTCCGGTGATGTTCTCTTGTACCTCTGCAACCGGCAGACCCAAAATAGGCGCCACAAAGTTTGCCACGCGAGCTGGGTCGGTAATCTGAGTCTGATCCACCACAATAGTTATTGCAGAGACGCTACGTGCAAAGGCAATTCCATTGGTATCGGTGATTTCTCCACGTGGAGCTGGCGTGGTTCGAGTGTATTCCATCTCAGAGGCAGCTTTACTTTGATATTCACTAGCCTGAATAACTTGTACTCGAACAAGTTGGAGCGCCAGCAAAACGAAAATCATGAATACGCCAATAATGAGAATCTTGATGCGTGACTTAGAAAGTAGGAGATCACCCATTTGTTACACCTGTGGGTGGAGTTAAATTAAGGAAGACAGGCGTTTCGGAAGGTCGCATTCCCAGAGCGGCTGCAGCTGCAGCCAAGTTTTCGGGTGCTTCAAAAGAGTCAATCGCACGATTGATGGCTTCGCGTTGATCGGCAACTTGTTTTGCTTCAACCTTTAAGTTCGAAAGTGTGAAGGCATCCTGTGCCAAAAGTGTATTTATGCCCAAAAGAACTAAGAATCCCATGGCACTGACAACTGTGAGAAATGTGGCGAAATATCTATGAGTTGCGCGTGCACCTGAATTTAAGTCAGGAAAAATGCCGGAGATGATATCTGCTGTGCGTTCTGCAACAACTTTGCGAGCTTTAGGAATAACTGAGGTTGATTGGAATTTACGAGCGGTCGCTTGTGCCATTACGCAGCCACCCTTTCAATCGCGCGCAGGCGCACTGAGGCAGAGCGAGGGTTCTCATCCAGTTCGCTCTGCGATGGAGTCTCGCCAGATCGGAAAACGAGTGAGAATTTTGCGGCGTACTCTGGAAGTTCGATTGGAAGATTGCGTGGGCTCTTCGATGTTGATGCTTCTTGGAAGATCTCTTTCACGATGCGGTCTTCCAGCGACTGGAATGACATCACAACGAGTCGTCCTTGCACCATCAATAAATCAAGGGCTTGTGGGAGTGCGCGGGTGATTGCCCCTAACTCATCATTTGCTTCAATCCGTAGCGCTTGGAAGGTGCGTTTTGCGGGATTACCACCGGTACGACGTGTGGCTGCAGGAATGCTTTCTTTCACCAGAGTCGCCAGCTCTGTCGTTGAGTTAAGAGGTGCAATAGCACGTGCCTTGACTATATTTTCTACGATACGAGTTGCAAACTTCTCTTCGCCATAAGTACGCAGGATCTTTACTAGCTTTCCGGGTTCATAAGAGTTTACGATTTCGTAAGCAGTTATTCCCTTGCTGCGATCCATGCGCATATCCAGTGGCGCATCTTGGGAATACGAGAAACCACGCTCTGATTCATCGAGTTGCATAGATGAAACACCTAAATCAAAGAGAGCTCCATTTATACGCGTGAAACCAAAGCTCTGTACTACTTCTGTGATCTCGTCGAATACACAATGTGCTGTCTTTAGTCGATCTCCAAATGGAGCAAGACGTGCTGATGCTTTTTCGAGCGCGCTCTTATCGCGGTCAATCCCAATGACGATGAGGTTTTCAAAACGTGTAAGGAGCGCTTCGGTGTGGCCGCCCAAACCAAGTGTTGCATCGACAATAACTGGTTTCGAGGATGAAGTAATTGCAGGAGCGAGAAGTTCTACGCAACGATCGCGCATTACTGATATGTGTTGCATCTTCTCCCCCATTCTTAACTCTTTCTTTCTTCATCTCATCGATACTCGATTAGGTGAGCGCTCATCTCTGGTCACCGCCGGCCGACGGATCTTTTGAAGGTAGCGACGCCGGGGAAGGGACGTCGCTGCCGGCCTAACAAGTAAGGAAAGGTCGGCGGTGGCCACAAATGAGCGCTCTATTTAGTTGTGTTAAATGTTTTTTGCTGATGTTCTAAAAAAGTCCCGGAAAAACCTCCTCAGAGACATCAGCAAAACTTTTTTCGCGATCGGCGAGGTACTCGCTCCACGCACCGCTATCCCAAATTTCAACGCGGGTATTTGCACCGATAACAACGCACTCTTTTTCAAGGCCTGCATATGTACGAAGTCCTTGTGGGATGGTGACGCGACCTTGACGGTCTGGAATTTCATCGTGTGCGCCGGCAAACATCACGCGCTGGTAATCGCGAGCGCTCTTGGCAGTAACCGGCGCCTGTCGCAAAGTTTCGGTAATAGTTGCAAATTCAGATGATGGAAATACATAGAGGCAACGCTCTTGGCCTTTGGTGATGACAAGGCCTGCTGAGAGCTCGTCGCGGAATTTGGCCGGAAGGATGAGACGGCCCTTTTCATCAAGGCGCGGTTCGTGAGTGCCGAGAAACATTCTTCGCGCCTCCTTCCCCAAGTGGCCCTTTGAGCGTGAACTTCCCGCTCAATTCCCCACTTTACACCACTTTCCTCCTTTTTCAACCACCTTTCCCCATTATTTTCCCTAGCCCTCCCCCAATCGCTCCACCTCTGCCCATCGATTTTTGGGCGCAAAAAAGCCCCGACCTTGTGGTCAGGGCTTGGGATCTACTGGGCGTCTACTGCTGGTCGAAGTCCCTACGGTTCCAACGCTCTTCTAGGCGCTCTGAGAGCGAGGTACGAGCGCCCTTTTCGCGCGGCGCACGGGTTGTGGTCAAAGAAGAGAGCGAGCGCGCAACCAGAACTACACCTACGAGAGCTACGAGAAAGCCAGCTACTCCGAGTGGGGTGATCTGAGAGATAAGGCCAGCAAAGAGAATCGCTACCCCTGCCAGAATTGAGAGAGCTCCGAGGGCTAGTCGTGGTCTGGTTGGAGTCAAGGTACTACCGGCTAACCGTGACTCTAGGCGTGGGTCATCGGTAGCAAGAGCTGCTTCCATCTCGGCTAGGAGGCGACGTTCACGGTCTGAGAGCGACATATTCACACAATAGAACAGAACTTCATACAGCGCCACTTTATTGCGGACTTACTTGGAGGGCTATTCCTCGTCAACACCACTTTCAGGGCGAATAAGCCTGCCTGGGCGCACGCTACCTCGGCCAAAGCGCGCTTGTGCACGATCGATAGCGGTATCTGCCTCACGCCATCCACGTTCACGTGCGCCGAGTTCAAGCTGTACTGGAGCGCCTTCCTGTAGTTGAGAGAGTGAGACACCGACAAGACGGATGCGCGCACCTTCATTGCGAAGTGCGAGATAGAGAGCTTTTACAACTTCGTAGGTGTCGTGGGTGTTATCAATTGCAATCGGCACTGTTTTAGAACGCGTCAGTGATGAGAAGTCAGCAAACTTAATCTTGATGCTAATTGTCTTAGCAAAGAGAGAGCGTTCACGTAAACGCGCTGTTGCCTTTTCAGTCATACGCAGAAACTCGCGCAAGATTTCTTCAGGGTTATCAAGGTCTTCACTAAAGGTCTCTTCATTGCCAATGCTTTTCTCAGGTTCATCGGGAATAACGTCGCGATAGTCGCGCCCCCATGCCAATTCATAGAGCGATGCACCGGTTGCCTCACCCAGGGCTCGAATCAACGTTGCACGCGGAGTATGTGCAATATCAGAGACTGTATGTAGCCCTAACCGCTCGAGTGATTCAGCAGTCTTTGGTCCAACTCCCCAGATAGCGCGCACTGGAAGTGGATGGAGAAATTCGAGGATTCGATCGGCTTTTATCTCAAGCATCCCATTTGGTTTGCAATGTTGTGATGCCAGCTTTGCAATGAACTTAGATTGCGCAAGGCCCACAGAACATGTGATGCCCTCTTCTTTCTCTACTTGTTCACGAATCTTTGCCGCGATTTCACGGCCTGTGCCAAATAACTTCTGTGACCCTGTGACATCGAGAAATGCTTCATCGAGTGAGATTGGTTCAACCAGCGGTGTGTAGGAATGAAAGATTGCCATGACTCGCTCTGAGATTTCAGAGTAGCGATGATGTTCGGGCGCGATAAAGATTGCATGTGGCGCCATTCGCTTGGCACGTCCTACCGGCATAGCAGCGCGTATTCCAAATTTGCGCGCTTCGTAATTTGCTGAGAGCACAACGCCACGAGCTCCGGCGCCAACAACGAGAGCTTTGCCTTTATATTCGGGGTGATCTAGTTCGGCCACCGATGCATAGAAGGCATCCATATCTACATGGAGGATGACCGTCATATCGCCACACTATCTGCTCGGTTACGCCATTGTTCGTAGGCCAGGCGCAGATCCCATACGGCTGTTGCACGAATAGAGATACCGCGGGCGCCAGTGCGTCGCGTCTGCCCACGTACTAGCAGTAGCGATGTGGAATAGAGCGTTGATGCATGATCGACTTGTGCATCAGGGAAGAAAGTTGAATCGCTGCAACCATAACCATCATCGAGCGTTAAGAAGATGACGCGCCGCCCCGAACGCACCGGTGGTGTTTGGAGCGCAACCTTGACGCCCGCAACAAGCACTGTGGAGTCAGAGCGCTGCGAAAGTAAGTCAGAAGATTTTACGGCGCCGATAGCGTTAAGAAAGGGCGCATAGAAAGAGAGCATGTGTTGCGTGACATCCATACCTAAGCGCGTGACTTCGCTAGAGACTTTTTCGGCTGCGCTAAGTGGTTGTAGCCCACTGCTTTCAAGGGCAGGGGGTGCAAAACCAAAGGTAAGTTGCGAACCAGGAAGATGCGCCACTGGTGATTTTTGTAGATCTGTTAAGTGCAGTAAGAGGTCGCGCTGATTGGCATGAATCGAATCAAAGGCGCCCGTCATAATCAGATTTTCAATTACTGGTATAGACGCACCTGACCTGCGATAAAAGTCGGTGAGATCGATGTAAGGCTGACCCTGCACAATTGAAGTAATCTCTTTTTCAGAGATACCAGCAACGCATGAGAATGCGATTCGCACAGCATCTCCATCGAGAGTGCGTTCGACTCGGTAGTGCGCTGATGATTTATTGATATCAAGAGGTGCAATACCAACGCCCATCTGCCGTACCTCATCGAGCATCAACCGCTTGGGGTACATACCTGGGTCGTGTGTGAGGACCCCTGCCATAAAAGCTGCTGGGTGATGGGTCTTAAGCCAGGCTGATTGATAGGTCGGTAGAGCAAAGGCGGCGGCATGCGCTTTGCAGAAACCAAAGGATGCAAAGGCGCGCAGCACATCCCAGATTTCAGTAATAACTTTTAACTCGTAACCACGTTCGGTCGCTGCAGGAAAGAACCAATCGCAGACTTCTTGTTGGCCTGCCTTATCCCCCAGCGCTCTACGTTTTTCATCGGCAGCAGCAAGTGAGATTCCAGTCATCACCGAGATAATCGAGATTACTTGTTCGTGAAAGACAACAACGCCTTCAGTTTCAGACAAGATCGGCAGCAAATCAGGGTGGATTATCTGCGCTGGGTTCCAGCCATGGCGAGCGTTGAGAAAAGGTCGAATCATGTCGCTCTTTACCGGCCCCGGACGAAAGAGTGAGATATCGATAATCAGATCGCTAAAGGTGCGCGGCTCTAGCTTGCCTACTAGTTCGCGCTGCCCCGGACTTTCTACTTGGAAGATACCTAAGGTGCGCGTTGATTGGATAAGAGAGTAGGTAGCTGCATCATCAAGTGGCAGCGCATCGATATCAATTTCTTCGCCGGCAACTCTTTGAATTTCGTGGATGGCATGAGCGATGGTGGATTGCATCCGCACGCCCAAGATATCGAGTTTAAGGAGACCAATATCTTCAACATCATCTTTATCGAATTCGACCATTGGGAAACCACCTGCGTTGAACTGCACAGGTGCGCGATCTAGAAAAGCTGCATCAGATAAGACCATGGCGCAGGGATGCATCGCTAAATGGCGTGGCAGACCATCAAGGCGCGCAGCAAGTGCGATGGTGGCGCGCGTTAACGGCGCAGAGGTGTTGAGGTTCTTTAGCTCTGGAAGTGAGTTAAGCGCTGCCTCGATATTGCCGGCGCGGATATGTGGCATTGACTTTGCCAAGAGATCTATCTCCATCGCCGGCATGCCCAGGGCTGCTCCAGCATCGCGAATGGCATGGCGCGCACGATAGGTATCAACCATTGCAACTGTGGCGCAGCGAGAAATTAACCCAGATTTACTCCAATCAGCTGCGCCATATCTTTTAAAGACCATCTCATAGATTTCAAGTCGTCTGGCAGATTCAACGTCGATATCAATATCAGGAAGTGCACGGCGCAACGGTGAACAGAAACGTTCCATCAATAAACCATGTTGCATCGGATCAACGCCAGAGATACCAAGTAAGTGACAGATCAGAGAACCCGCACCGCTACCCCGCGCTGCTACGCGGATATCTGCAGCTCGTGCCATATCGGTGATATCTGCAACTGTTAAGAAGTATGACTCGTAGCCCAGAGTTGCAACGGTAGCGAGTTCATCATCGAGTCGCGCCCGCGCTTTGGCAATTGTGGCGCTGTCGTTGTAACGCCAATTAATACCCGCTTCAGAACGTGCACGTAGCAAGGTGCGCATACCTGCAGCTGAATCAGCGCCGACAATATGTGGTTCAGGTAAATGAATGCCACCTAAACCAATATCGCGCTGCGGCGATAAGACTGCGCGTTCGGCCCATTGTCTAGTTGTTGTCAGAAGTGCACGCGGAGTGCGTTCGCCAGCGGCCCGTGCGATTTCAGCAGCAAGTGAAATCATCTCATCGCTGCTCTTTAAATAACCTTCAGCGTTACGTCGTTCAACATGGCGTGGATGTAGCGGCACCAATTGACGGGCGCAATCAAGAACATCAGCAACTGGACCATCGTCGCGATGGCACATCCGTACTGCATTGGTAAGAACGGCATCAATATCGTTATCGCGGGCAAAGATAAGAGAGCGGGCAGCATGAGCGGTAGAACGCGGGCCGTTGCCTGGCGCTAAATGCGAAACACATTCGATGGCATGGTCTGCAAAGAGATCGCGGGTCTGATTAAAGATAGTAAGCGCTGCATCGAAGCGATGCGCTGTTAGCGCCTGTGACACTGGTGATTCAGGGCCATGCAGAAGATGTAGCTGCGAGGTGTAGCTACTGAACTTTTCAAGAAGTTCGGGGGTAAGTACAGGTGTGCGATCTGGGCTATTCATCTGTAGCCCTGTCATGAGGCGCACTAAAGAGCGCCAACCACCATCGCCATGCGCCAAGACAGTCACGCGCGGCAGCGCACCAGATGTATCACCAATACGAATTGCCAGATTAACGCCGATGATGGGTGCGATGCCGTGTGCTACTGCTGCTTTAGTAAAACGGATTGCGCCAGCTAAGCCATCGCGATCAGTGAGTGCGAGCGCCGGCATCTCAAGTTCTGATGCGCGCGCTACAAGATCGCGTGGTTGTGTAGTTCCGTATTTAAAAGAGTAGGCACTCGCTACTCGCAGATGGATAAAGCTCATGGTTTAGAGCGACCTAATAATCCACTGCCCTGTTGCTTCATCGCGTTCGAGTTCAAATGTGGCAAGAGCTCCGATGGGAGCCGCCTCAACTTTCCAGAGAGCGCGCGCTTGATCGTCGGGACGGAACTTGCCATCGCTAATGCGGTTCCACCAACCACCTGCTTCGCACCAACGAGAGAGAACTGCATGGATGCGAAAGCGTTTGCCGCGAAAGGTAAATTCGATAGGAGTAAGACCACCATCGGCGAGAACTTCGTGCGCTGGTATTACTTGAGGTGCTGTTGACGCTCTTTCGACTGACATTCTTTCTACTTCCCCTGGGTACTTGTGGATATTCGAACAGATGTTCGAAAAGTACGCCAGAGGGCTGACAAGGGCAACTCCCGCGTGTTGTGAGCGTAGATAGTTGAAATTTCAACTACTTTCACCTATTCTCGTGCTCGTACATACCCCCTACCCATAGGAGAAACACTTGGACGCAATACTCATCATCGGACGCATCCTCTTCGGAGCGCTCTTCGTCGCATCAGGCATCGGTCACTTTGCAAAGCTTGAAGCAATGACTGGCTATGCAAAGTACAAGAAGCTCCCGGCTGCAAAGTTCGGCGTTCTCATCTCAGGCCTGCTCTTCCTCCTTGGCGGCATCTACATCATCGCTGGCTACTGGGTTGATCTCGGAGCCCTCTTCCTAGCAATCACGCTAATCCTCGCCGCATTTATCTTCCATAACTTCTGGAAAGAGACAGATGCAACAGCGAAGATGAATGAGCAGATCGCATTTAACAAGGACCTATCACTAGCTGGTGCCTCGCTTATCCTCTTTGCACTCATTGCAAGTGGAACGCTCACTGACTTCGGTCCAACCGTTGGAACGCTCAACTTCTTTAACTTCTAATTAATTGCAGGTAAAGCCCCTCGAGAAATCGGGGGGCTTTCCTTTTTGCCCTGCCACAATTGCCAGATGGAGATTATTGGCGCACTCATTGCAGGTGGCGCAATTGGTGCCGTGCTCGGTTTTGTTGGCGCAGGCGGCGCGATGCTCTCAGTTCCAATTCTGATGTATGGATTTGGCTTTGGCGCCAAGAGCGCAACTACCGCAGCTTTAGCGATTGTCTTTCTCGCAGCGTTATCAGGTGCTATCCCCAAGGCGCGCAAAGGTCAGATTCTCTATCGCGATGCTCTGGTCATTGTCGGGCTGGGCCTTACAACCAACTTCGGTTTCGCAACGATTGCCGATGACCTATCTGATTCACTTATTTCAACGGGCTTTGCACTCGTGTTAATCCTTGCTGGGCTTTCCATGCTCCGCACCCCTAAATTTAGCGAACATACTCGCATGCCCGTGCCGGTGCTGATTGTTATCTCGCTAGTAATCGGATCCATTACTGGGCTCTTTGGTATCGGTGGCGGCTTCTTGGCTATCCCAGTCCTCGTTCTCTTCTTTGGAACTCCGCAAGCTATCGCCGCTGGAACATCACTGCTGATCATTGCCCTTAACTCATTCATTTCATTTTTAGGCCACCACGCACTTTGGGATTCCGTGGAGTGGCATATCCCCATCTTTATTGGAGGCGCAGCTATCGTTGTTGCACAAGTTGCATCGCACTATTCAGCAAAGACAACTCCAGATACCTTACGGAAAGCCTTTGCTTATCTATTGCTAGCCATTTCAGTATTTACTATTGCGCAGACCTGGCTTTAGTTTTCGTGGCTCAGCCTTTTCACCGTAATAAATCGTGATTGATAGGCCGCACCGAACATCAGCAACACTGGGAAGGCGAAGGCGATAGGAAGCGAAGTTAATTCAGCGATTCCACCAATGATTGTTGGGCCTGCGAAGTAAGAACCAATCGCGATGATGCCAATGCGTGCTAGGCCAACTGAAGGTGCAACTCCTGGAATTGAAGCTGCCGCTAAATTAAAGGCGGGAAAGAATGGCCCCATTCCAAATCCTGCGGCGCCAAAACCGATACAGACAATGACCAGGCTCGCCATCTGATGTGAATCAGCAAGTGGGATACCAATAATTAAAGACAGGCCCCAGATTCCGCCGCCAAAGATTCCGCCGTATTGCACCGTCTTAACGTGTCCCCACTTCTCAAAGAATCTATCTCCAAGTAAACGGCTGGCAATCATTGCTAACGAGAAGATGGTGGCAGCTGCTGCATTTAAACCTTTTCCAATATCCATATGATCTTGCAGCAAGATTCCGCTCCAGTCATACGAGCCACCTTCTGGAATAAGCGCACACATCAGCCCAAAACCTAAGCCCCACAGAATCATCGCTTCTTTGCCAACGAGTGGAACCTTTGATTCGAGTTCTTCTCCTTCATCACCCAAATGTCCATCTAAGTGAGGCGGCAACAAGTTGTAGTTCACCCAGAAATAAGCGAAGAAAGCGATAGTTGAAATCGCCAGAAGGTTGACCATTGGTGAAACAAAGTTAGCGACGAGGCCACCTAAGAGCGCTGCAAAGAATGCACCAACGCTCCAGAGCCCATGAAAGCTCGACATCCAGCGACCATTTGTATGTTCTTCGATTGCAACTGCCTGTCCGTTAAGTGCAACATCCATAAAGGCAACGCTAAATCCGCAGATAAAGAGTCCGATGCCTAAGAGCGCAACTGACTCTGATATTCCCATGATGCCTACGCCGAGCGGCAAGGTCACTCCAGAGATGCGAACAACAATCTTTGATGAATACATATGAACAATACGTCCAGATAACTGCGCACCAGGGACTGCTCCCAACGTGCTTGTCAAAAGCAGAAGCCCAAATTGGCCATCGCTTAACCCCAGAGAAGTTTTCATCTCAGGAATTCTTGGGATCCATGCCATGCCGGTGATGCCCAGCAAGAAGAAACCCGCCCAAACCGCATTACGCGCCCGAATTCCTCTTTCGTAATTGCTGAGCGCGCTCAAAGACATGGCGCGACGCTATCTCATAAAGTTCGCACATGGATGGAATTCTGGAAAAAGCGGCTGTCAGACGTTTCAAAGAAGCAGCCGATTCACTTGGCGTAAAAGGTGAAATCAATATCTTGGCCGAAACTGCTCGCACTGCCATTGATGCTGCCAATGGCCTTGGTATTGAGGTAGGTCAGATCGCTTCCTCTCTCATCTTCAAACTTCCATCCGGTAATCCGCTCTTGATTATCACTAGCGGGCGCCATCGCGTTGATACAGATTTGGTCGCAAAAAATCTTGAAATCCCAGAACTAGGTCGTGCTGATGCCAACTACGTCAAAGGGGTATCTGGCTATTCAGTCGGTGGCGTATCCCCCATCGGTTGGATTACAACGCCAGAAATCACGCTAATTGATCAAGCCCTCAACGATTACGAAATCGTCTGGGCAGCTTCCGGTCATCCCCACGCTGTCTATCCAACAAGTTACGCAGAACTTATTGCCTGCACTGGCGCAACACCTATGGTTGTCGGTGACTAGGCAAGTAGTTCAGCAAGTAACTTTTCTACGCGAGTTTTAATCTCATCGCGAATAACGCGCACTGCTTCAATGCCCTGTCCTGCAGGATCATCAAGCACCCAATCTTCATAACGCTTACCCGGATAGAACGGGCAGACATCACCACATCCCATGGTGATGACTGCATCAGATTCTTGTACCGCTTCAGTTGTTAAGACCTTAGGAGTGTTGTTGGCAATATCAATTCCAACTTCGGCCATTGCCTCAACTGCAATTGGGTTAATTGAATCCTTTGGTGCAGAGCCAGCAGAAAGCACTTCAACGCGGCCTTGCCCCAGTTCGCGCATGAAGCCTGCCGCCATTTGGGAGCGGCCAGCATTATGAACACAGACAAAGAGAACTGTTGGTTTGCTCATTTACTTTCCTGACTTTGCTTTGGTGGTGAGGTATTTGAAAGCTGTGTATCCAACGGCTGCTCCCACTATCTGGGCTGCAATAAATGCTGGAACTGATGAGAAGTTAATGCCAGAGAATGAATCAGTCAGGCTTCGTGCAATTGTGACTGCAGGATTTGCAAAAGAAGTAGATGAGGTAAAGAAATAAGCAGCACCAATCCACGCAGCTACCAAGCGCGGAATCTTCTTATCTATCCCCTGCTTGATCGCTAGGAAGATGATGAAGATGAGGCCGGCTGAGGCAATCACCTCACCGAGCCAAAGATGAGCGCCATCTCTGACTTTCTGTGAAGGATCAAGACCGGGGTGTTCAAACATGAGGTTGGCCAAGATTGCACCGAGTGAGCCGCCAAGAATTTGTGCAGCCAAGAACCAGATGGCGTCAGCGAATGAAAGCTCTTTTCGAAAGAGTGAGATAAAGCTGACGAGTGGATTGAAGTGAGCTCCACTTATTGGCGCTAGAAGAGTAATCAGAATGTAGAGAACGAAGACGGTGGCGATGGTGTTAATCAGTAATTGAATCCCGACATCTGAACTGATGTCGGTCGCCATAATTCCAGAGCCCACAACTGTGGCTACGAGAGTCCCTGTCCCGAGAAACTCAGCGAATAACTTCTTACGCAGCATGGGTATCCTTCAACTATGGAAAGCGCCGCCAACATCACCGTCGCCTACTTCTTTTCAATTCAGAAGCAGAGTATTCCATTTGCCTTCTGGAGCATGGCTATTGACCGAATACGTAGCCGAAAGTTCACCGGGATTTCATTTTCCAAGTTACTTGGCACGGGCACAGGTAAGACCTTTACGCCAAGTGATGCTGACTTACTGCAATGGGGCATGGTTGTGGTCATCGAAAAAGAGCGCCTTGCCGCCTTTGATGAATCTGCCATCATTAAATCTTGGCGCAAGAGATCAACATCAGAATATCGCGCACTCTTATCGCCGTTGTCATCTCATGGACTTTGGTCTAAGACAGAGCCATTTACGCCAACCCAGACTTTAAGTAACCCAGATGCGCAGATTGCAGCGATTACTCGCGCACGCATCAAGTGGAACCATAATCTCCGTTTTTGGAGAGCAGTACCTCCAGTTGTTACTGATCTCCATTCATCCCCTGGGCTGATTGCTGCTATCGGTATCGGTGAAGCACCTATTGGTCTGCAAGGCACATTCTCACTCTGGAAATCATCAGCGGCGCTTCGTGACTTTGCATATAAGGGCCAGGCGCACAAAGTTGCGATTGAGCAAACAGAATCTATCGGTTGGTATAGCGAAGAGTTATTTGCGCGCTTTGAAGTACTCGAGCAACGCGGCTCAATTGTTAAGAATCTAGCCAACTAGGGCAGACTTAGCCCATGTCGATTCGCCATTACAACCCTCGCCGCAGGCGTCGTGGTGGAATCTCCCCGAAAGCGAGAAATTTCTTAGGGGCACTTGTCGCCCTGATTATTCTCTTGCAAATTTCATATCCTCTGATTGAGGGCGAATCCCTTCGAATTGTCACAATCGCAACTGTTCTTGTGGCAGCTCTTGCCATGGTCGTACATGGACATCTTTCTTACGGAATTAAATATTCATCACGGTATTTACCGATTACATTTGCATTTGGCTTAGGAATTGAAGTTTTAGGCGTGCACACTGGCTGGCCATTTGGCGTCTATGAATATGACACATCTCTTGGAGTGCAGCTATTTGGTGTTCCACTCGTTGTTCCGTTCGCGTGGGTCATGATGGTTCACCCATGTTTATGTGCGGCACGTCGTATCGCTGGCAACTGGGTCTTTCTCTATGGCGGCGCTATTCTTGCTGCTTGGGATCTCTTCCTCGATGCGCTCATGGTGGGAGCAGGTCGCTGGACCTGGGAGGTAGATGGCGCGCATGCACCATTTACTCCAGATATTCCAATGTCTAATCCATTCGGTTGGCTCTTGGCGGGAATGTTTATTACCGGCCTTCTCAATAAAGTTCTTCCGCGCGAGCGACGTAAAGAAGGCGCTTCCCTTCGCGCAGTAGATGCCTATCTTCTCTGGACCTTATTCGGCGGATTTGTTGGAAATCTATTCTTCTTCGATCGCCCAGGGTTAGCTCTCTTCGCAACTGCCGTGATGGGCGGCTTACTAACTCCATACTTTTTCTCAAGCTGGCTAGGTAGCAAAGAATAGTCAATGTCATTCGTTGCCCTGGTTTTAGTCTTTCTTACTTTCGCTATTTCAGTCTTTAACTTCATCACTATTCGTAAGCCTGAAAATGATGACCTCGTCAGCGAAACAGTCACAGTTATTGTTCCGATGCGCAATGAGGCCGAGAATGTTGCAGAGTGCATCTCGGCACTATCTAGCCAAAGTAGCGTTGATAATCTCAAGTTCATCCTCGTTAACGACTCATCTACCGACAACACTCTCGCGCTAATTCAGCAGGCAATCGCAGGTGACTCTCGCTTCATAGTTATTGATTCGCCAGAACTACGCACTGGCTGGCTGGGCAAAGTTTCTGCGCTCCAAGCTGGATATGAGGCCACCGACTCTGAATTTATTGTCACCATCGATGCCGATGTGCGCTTGAAGCCAAAGGCCTTGGCCCGCGCCATCAACCAACTCAAAGATCTGAAGCTTGATTTCGTCTCTCCTTATCCTCAGCAAGTTGCCGTTACATTTCCAGAGAAGTTGATTCAGCCGCTCTTGCATTGGTCTTGGATGAGCACCGTTGTGCTTCGCCTTGCTGAGAAGTATCCAATTCGCTCAACTGCGATTGCTAATGGCCAATTCTTTGTGGTGCGCAAAGAAGCGCTCGATATCATCGAAGGCTTTTCGACCGTTTCAAGCAAAATCCTTGACGATATTGAAATCGCTCGTTCGCTCATTGCATCTGGTTTTAAAGGAATTGTTACCGAGGGATCTGCTGTTGCCAAGACGCGGATGTACTCATCATTTGATGAGCTGCGCAGCGGTTATGGAAAATCTCTCTGGAAAGCCTTCGGTGGACGTTTTGGATCTTTAGTTGCAATCTTCTTTATCTTTACAGTTGGGATCCTTCCCTTCGTACTCTTTCTCAACGGTTATCTCATAGGCTTTATCCTCTTCCTCCTCTCAGTCTTAACCCGAGAACTGAGTGCGCTGCGATCACGTAGTAATCCCATCTACGCCTTCTTGCACCCACTCTCATCCGCGCTCTTGATTTATCTCATCATCTACTCATGGAGCAAGCGTGGAAAAGTTCAGTGGAAGGGCCGCACTGTATGACCGGCCATGTTGGAAAAGTTGCGGCACCCGAAGAGATTGCAGTTATTGGCGCTGGAATAGGTGGGCTCTGTACTGCAGCTCGTCTAGCTAAAGCAGGCCACCGCGTCACAATCTTTGAGGCATCAGATCGCACGGGTGGAAAATGTCGCACCGAATGGATTGGTCGATACGCCTTTGATACCGGACCATCTCTTCTGACTCTTCCTGCTGTCTATCGCGATTTCTTTCAACGAACTGGCGAAGTCATGGGTCGAGTTGTAGAGCTTGAAGAAGTAAACCCTTCCTTTGATTACCGATTTCATGATGGCAAATCGGTGCAGTTCGCTAACTTGTCACGGAAGAAGACGTTAGAAGCTATTACGCAATCATTGGGTGAAAGTAGCGCTGCTGAATGGGAGCGCGCCATGCTGCGCGCTGAGGCTATGTGGGATGTTTCGCGCGAACCTTTTGTTGAATCTGAACTGAAATCCCCTATCTCACTACTCAAGCGCCCTCGGGTTTTACGCGACTTAGCCACTATTGCGCCTTGGAAATCGTTACGAGGACTCAAGATTGAAAGTCCTTACCTTTCAAAGATCATGGATCGCTACGCCACGTACAGTGGATCTGATCCACGTTCGGCCCCTGCAGTTCTATCAACTATTGCATTTGTAGAAGAGGCCTTTGGCGCCTGGCATATCAAGGGTGGAATCGGAACCTTGTCCGAGAAGATTACGCAGCGCTGTGAAAAGTTGGGCGTCACAATCCACCTCAATACCTTCGTTACTGAAATTACCCACCAAGGCAACAAAGTCACGGGCCTTATTGCCAATGGCGAACATCGCTCTTTCGACCGCATCGTTGCCAATACAGATGCTCAGTTCCTCTACGAAAAGCTATTGCCTGGCAGCAGTACCGCCAAGAAGGTAGCGAAGTCACTGTCTAAATCAGAGCCATCCCTTGCCGGTTTCTCACTCCTCTTAGGGCTTAAGCCAAGTACTGCGCCAGCCCTTTCACATCACACAATTTTATTTCCTGAAGATTATGATGCTGAATTTGAATCAATTTTCACCACAAAGACTCCGGTTGAAAAGCCAACCATCTATATCTGTGCGCCAAATGATCCCTTGATGGTCAAAGACGAAGGACATGAAGCTTGGTTTGTACTTGTTAATGCTCCACGTCATAGCAAAAGCGGCGATGGCTTTGATTGGAGCGATGCCGAGTTCGCACGTCGCTACGCCAATAGCATTATTAATCAGATTGAAGCTCGCGGTATATCAATCCGCGATCGCTTAGAAGTTCTTGAGATTCGCACACCACTTGACCTACAAAATTCTGTACATGCTCCTGGTGGTTCGATTTATGGAACATCTAGTAATGGTGCTCGTTCCGCATTTGCTCGCGCCAAGAATCGTTCACCTATTAAGGGGCTCTATCTCGTAGGAGGTTCTGCACATCCAGGTGGTGGGCTACCGCTTGTGGGATTAAGCGCAGAGATTGTGGCTAACGCAATTTTAGAGAGATAACGCGCATTACTTGGAAAAAACTAAATACCAAGAGTGCAAGAAAAACGTACGAGATAACCAATAAGCCTGGGATATCAAAGATATAAAAAATCAAAACAAAGGCCATAAAGATTGCGCGGACTGGTCTTTCAGTAACTGTCACAACACCAACTTCGTGGTGGCCAAGAGATGCCATTCGTGCGCGCGCATATTCTTGTATTGAGGCAACCATCCACATAGTGATGGCTAGCCATGCTGGTATTCCTAGACGCCAACCCATATAGAGCCAACACGCCTCAGAGATGCGATCTGCCAATGAATCAAGGAGCGCGCCCCACTGACTATCTCGTTCTTGCACAATCGCCACGCTGCCATCGATGCCATCAAAGAAGAGTGAAACAACCAACAGTAATAGCGCAATCGCGGCATAGGTAGATAACGCCATGGCGATGGCGGTGAGTAAACCTAGAAGTGTCAATAGATTTGGCGTGATGCGAAGTGCGGTGCAGACGCGCGCTGCTTGATACGAGAATGAGAGCCAACCACCAACTACACCTTCAACGTCGGCTCCCCCGTGGAGCTTGCTCCATCTATCTTTGAATTCTGATTCGGTGAGCGCCATTTACTTAACGCAAATCCTTAATCTGCGAGTAAATCTCACGAGTCGCAGTTGATGTATTCATCGTGTAGAAGTGAAGCCCTGGTGCACCTGCCTCGAGCAACTCTTGGCAGAGCTTGGTGGCAATATCTACACCCAACTTGCGAACATCTTCTGGGCTATCTTCAACTTTCGTAAAGGCTTCAGAAATGCTCGCAGGAATTGGTGTGCCGCTGAGTTCAGCCATTCGGTTAAGTTGCTTCACATTGGTCACAGGCAATATTCCAGGAATGATAGGAAGTGAAGAACCTTTAGCTTCTAACTTATCTACAAGAGATTGCCATTTATCGACTTCAAAGAAGAATTGTGTTGTTGCAAAGGTAGCGCCACGACGTTCCTTTTCGATGAGTACTTCGATATCGCGAGAAAAATCCCCATTAGATGCAGGATGGCCATCTGGAAATGCTGCGACTCCGATAGTAAAGCCACCGAATTCAGCTGCCAGAGTGACGAGTTCATCTGCGTGGCTAAGTCCATTCGGGGTTGGAGTCCATGGAGCGCGCGGGCCACCGGTTGGATCCCCGCGAAGTGCCAAAATACTTTTAATACCGGCATCGCGATATTTTCCAAGAATTTCAATTAACTCATCGCGAGTAGATCCAACGCATGTCAGGTGGGCGACAGTTGGAATATGTGTGCGGGCGGTAATTTCAGAGGTAATGCGGATTGTGCGATCGCGGGTTGAGCCACCTGCGCCATAGGTCACAGAGATGAAATCTGGGGCGATGGATTCAAGCTGTGACATTGCAGCCCATAAGCGTTCTTCGCCCTCGACATCTTTAGGAGGGAAGAACTCAAATGAGTAGGTCAGTTGATTCTTCAGACTGCGCATCATCACTGCGTCAGGGTACCTTTTCTCCGTGGATAAAGAGCTCTTGAGCAGCGCAACTGCTGTGCGTGATGCGGTGAAAGAGGAGCTAGCCCTTTATCTGGCACAACAACGTGACTACCTCACCGGCATCGCATCCGAAATGGTTCCGGTCTGTGATGCTCTTGAAGATTACTTACTTGAAGGTGGAAAACGCCTTCGTCCGCTCTTTGCATATGCTGGATTTATGGCAGCAGGATCGGTGCCAAGTAAGACCGAGATCCGCGCTATGGCCAGCCTTGAACTATTGCAGGCGTGTGCACTTATTCATGATGATTTGATGGATGGTTCAGATACCCGCCGCGGCAAACCTGCAATCCATCGCCACTTTGAGAATTTACATCGCCAAGGATCTATGGCCGGACTTGCCGAACAATTTGGTGAAGCAGCTGCTGTTCTCTTAGGCGATCTTGCACTCGTCTGGTCAGATCACATGTTGCACAACTCAGGTTTGTCACATGACGCACTGACTGCCGCTCTCCGTGTTCATGATGAGATGCGCATTGAACTGATGGCCGGTCAATATCTCGATGTTCGCGAAGCTGGAGAGCGCGAACATAGCGTTGAACGTTCGCTCCGCATTGCACGATATAAATCTGGCAAGTACACCATCGAACGCCCGCTCCATTTAGGTGCCGTCATGGCTCGTCCATCCGCGTCAGAACACTCTGAACTTCTTAAGGTACTTTCGGCTTACGGCCTTCCACTCGGTGAAGCATTTCAATTGCGTGATGACCTACTTGGAATTTTTGGAGATCCGGAAACGACAGGCAAGCCAGCCGGTGATGATCTACGCGAAGGAAAGCGCACAGTGTTGATGGCTATGACTCTGGAAAAGGCGCAAGGCGCAGCTCGTGAAGAGTTGGTGAAGAACTTGGGCAACCCTGCGCTATCTAGCGAAAAAATAGAATCTCTCCGCACGCTCATTACTGAAACAGGTGCTGTGGCAGATGTAGAAAAGCTCATTGATCGCCTCGCCGAAGAATCTCGCGCAGCGGCTAATAGCTCGGTAATCCACCCCGATGCACGTCCATTTCTCTTAGCTCTCGCTGAGACAGCAATCCGTAGGAGTCACTAATGGTCAGAAGAGTTAAAGGTCCAACAGATCACGTCGTTGTAGTAGGTGCAGGTCTTGGTGGACTCAGCGCCGCACTTCGCTTGGCAGGTGCTGGGCGTAAGGTGACTGTTGTTGAACGTGAATCAGTACCAGGTGGGCGCAATGGATTACTCAATAAAGATGGTTACTCCTTTGACACTGGCCCGACTGTTTTAACAATGCCATCACTGATTCAAGATGCCTTTAGTTGCGTGGGTGAAGATCTGAAAGATTGGCTCGAATTGATGCCGCTTTCTCCTCTCTATCGCGCCTTCTACGCCGATGGTTCGCAGATTGATGTCCATGCCAATACTGCACAAATGGAAGAAGAGATTCGCACCCAGGTCTCTGCAGAAGAAGCGTTGGGCTATCGTAAATACGTTGACTTCGTCACCAAGCTATACAAGTACGAGATGAATGACTTTATTGATAAGAACATCGACTCACCGTTAAACCTGCTCACACCGAACTTAGCTCGACTTATTGCACTCGGTGGGTTTAGACATTTACAGCCAAAGGTAAATCAGTATCTTAAGGATCCACGCTTACAGAAGGTCTACTCATTCCAAGCGATGTATGCAGGTGTAAGCCCACAGCAAGCGCTAGCTATTTATGCAGTCATCGCCTATATGGATTCAGTCAATGGCGTCTTCTTCCCTAAGGGTGGAATGCATGCAGTTCCACGTGCGCTAGCGGCTGCGGCCCAAAAGCATGGCGTTGAATTCAAGTACAACACGACAGTTACTGGTCTTGAAAAAGAGAATGGTCGCGTCAAGGCAGTTCTTACCGATACCGGAGAACGTATTGGTTGCGATGTTGTTGTGATGAATCCAGATTTGCCAGTTGTCTGGCGCGATCTGTTGGGTAAGACCCCGCTAAATATTAAGCGTCTCAACTACTCACCATCATGTGCAACGCTTCTTGTGGGCTCATCTAAGAAATATGACCACATCGCTCACCACAACATTCACTTCGGTGAATCGTGGGATGGCGTCTTTGATGAACTTATCAATAAGAAGGTCTTGATGACAGATCCATCTGTATTGGTCACAGTCCCAACACATGATGATGCCAGCCTGGCACCTGCTGGTAAGCAGTCTTATTACATCTTGTACCCAACTCCTAACTTGGATGCAGATATCGATTGGACCAAACAAGCCAAGCCATATCGTGATGAGATGATTAAGACTCTCGAAAATCGCGGTTACACCGGATTTGAAGATGCTATCGAAACTGAAGTTCTGACCACTCCCCTTGATTGGCAGGCGCAAGGTATGGAGCGCGGTGCGCCATTTGCTAGCGCACACACCTTCTTCCAGACAGGACCATTTAGACCGCGCAATATGGCAGCTGGTTTTGAGAATGTTGTCTTTGCCGGCAGTGGAACTCAACCTGGCGTTGGAGTTCCTATGGTTCTGATTTCAGGTCGCCTTGCGGCAGAGCGCATTGTGGGTCCGGTTAAGTAGATGGATGCAGCGCTCAAAGCTTCTTATGAAGAATGTAAGCGGCTTAATTCGCTACATGGGAAGACGTACTACTTGGCAACGCTCTTGTTGCCTGCAGAAAAGCGACCGTATGTTCATGCCTTGTATGGCTTTGCGCGTTATGCCGATGAAATTGTTGACGATTTAGCATCCACTTTATCGCCGCAAGAGAAGGCGGATGCTCTACGTTCGTGGAGCAGCGGAGTTTTAGCAGACCTTAAAGCTGGCACTAGCAGTGACCATATTGGTCGCGCCTTAGTTGATACCGCTCGTAAGTTCGATATTCCTCACCAACATTTTGTGGATTTCTTACACAGTATGGAGATGGACTTAACTGTCACTGAGTATCAGACATATGAAGACCTTCTGGAGTATGTCTATGGCTCGGCAGCTGTCATCGGACTTGAGATGGTTCCTATCTTGGGCTATTCAGATGAACGAGCCTATGAAGCGGCGAAGAAACTTGGAATTGCCTTTCAACTAGCAAACTTCATTCGCGATGTTGGCGAAGATCTCGATCGCGGTCGCGTGTATTTGCCACTACAAGAACTTGCCAAATTTGGAGTAGATCGGGCAGCCCTTGAGCGCCGAACCTTAACTCCAGAGATTATTAACGCCCTCAAGTTTCAAATCGCTCGAGTGCGTCAGCTGCAAGCAGAGGCAGAGATCGGAATTGCATATCTCGATAAAGTCTCTCGCCCCTGCATCCGTGCAGCCAGTGAGTTGTATTGCGGAATCGTCGATGAAGTCGAAGCGATCGGATATGACATCTTTAATAAGCGCGCCAAGACCTCAACAGGGCGCAGGGCGCGAGTTGCAGGCGTTGCCTACTTACAAGCAATAGCAGCGCGTATTCGCTAAAGTACGCAGCAACGGGAGCCACATTGGCTGAGAGGACTTCAACCCTGAAGTCGACCGTCTGACTGGTCCGGTAATGCGGATCTAGAAATGAGGTTAAAAGTGTTTTCAACTTTCTTTACTGCGTGGGGATATGAAGTTTCTTATCTCGAATTCGTAGCATCCATTGCATCCTTTATCGGTGTTGGTCTTGGAATTACTGGCAAGCGCATTACCTGGCCCTGGTGGGCGCTCAGCAGCGCTCTCTATGGTGTCTTCTTTCTGCAATATGAACTCTATGCAAGTGCAGCGCTACAAATAGTCTTTATTGCAGCAGCGATTGTTGGTTGGTTTGGATGGGAGCCAACTGGTGCCAAGCCTGGCCCTTTTAAGAATAAGTACCGCCTGTACACCTTGGCAGCGATTGTTGTTGCGACGTTGATACTTGGGCCGGTCTTGAAATCAATCGGAGCCGCTTCCACTTATGTAGATGCCATCTTGTTCTTCGGCAGTTTAACTGCGCAGATTCTGATGGTCTATGAAAAGTACGACAGCTGGCCGCTCTGGCTCGTTGTAGATCTGGGCTATGTCGCGTTGTATGCAACCCAAGGGCTGCTCTTCACAACGCTGCTCTATGTGGCATTCACAATTATGGCGGCTGTGGGTTGGAGAGCTTGGTATGGATCTCATAAGCGCACTCTTAGACCTCTGTAAAACAAGTGAGCGACCCATCATCGCAATTGATGGGCCTGCTGGCGCTGGCAAAACCACTCTTGCTACCAATATCCATTTGGCGCTCTTTCCCAACTACACCTCAACCATAATTCATATGGATGATCTATATAACGGGTGGGATAAAGCGCTCTCTAGCGAGTTAACAGAAGTCCTTACCCATATCGCAATGGCGCATCGCCAAGGTCAACCAATATCACTCTCCAAATACGACTGGGCCAACGCAACATTTTCTCCAGCAGAACTAATCGACGATGCGCAATTGATAATTCTTGAGGGAGTTGGAAGTGGGCAGAGCGCAGTTCGTGAATATCTCTGCGCCCTTATTTGGATTGATATCGACGAAAGTAAAGGGTTATCGCGGGTTTTAGAGCGAGATGGTGAAGGTATAAAAGAACAGATGCAGAAGTGGCTCATGACACAGGAGCAACACTTTGCAATCGAAAAGACTGATAACGCGGCGGATTTCGTACTGACTACCTAGAATTAGGGATATGTCTGACCTCACCGGCGAACTTATTGATGGGCGTTATCAGCTCATTCGCCAGATGGCCACCGGTGGTATGGCCAGTATTTACGAGGCTGTCGATACTCGCTTAGATAGAAAAGTTGCTGTAAAAATCATGCACTCCCATCTTGCCCAAGATGAGCAATTTGTTGAGCGATTTATCCGAGAAGCAAAGGCTGCGGCAGCTCTTTCGCATCCAAATATCGTTGCTGTGCAGGATCAAGGTTGGAATCAAAATGGCACACCTGCCATCTTCTTAGTGATGGAGATGATTGAGGGCCACACTTTGCGTGAATACCTCAATGAACAAGGTCGACTCTCGGTACAAGATGGCATCAAATTTCTATTGCCTGTTCTAAGCGCGCTCTCTGCTGCGCACAAAATTGGAATTGTTCATCGCGACATAAAGCCAGAAAATATCTTGATCTCTAAAGAGGGACGTATCAAGATTGCAGACTTTGGGTTAGCTAAAGGCCCACTTCTAGGCGGCACCATGACTGCCGAATCCAGCGTCATTCTGGGTTCAGTCTCTTACCTATCCCCCGAGCAGGTCCAACGCGGTGTTGCTGATTCTCGTAGCGATGTCTATTCAATTGGAATCACTGCTTTTGAAATCTTTACTGGTAAAAAACCATTTGAGGGTGCAGAGCCTATTCAAATTGCCTATATGCACGTTAATAATCGAGTGCCAAAGACAAGCACTCTTGTTAACGGTATCCCGGAAGAACTTTATGAATTAATTTATGCTGCTACTAGCGCTAACCCAGATGAGCGGCCTCGGGATGCCACAATCTTTAACGAAAAAATGTCACAGATTAGCCATCGACTAAACCCGAAAGAGAATCAGTTAAGCCTAGAACTTGATATCCCTATTGAACCGATGCGACCAAAGAAGGCGCCAAAATCTCTTCGTAAGAAACTTCGTGAAATCACTGAAGCTATTCCAGTTCCGGTACAACGTGAAAGCACGGCAGAAGTTGCAAAGCGCAAGAAAGCGAGCAAGCGGGTTCGCCGCAATCGCAAGATAGCGCTCCTGATGGCTATCGCAGTTGGAATTACAGGCTGGTATGTACTCATCGGTCCAGGATCTCGCGTTGTCGTGCCTTCGACAGTCGGTGCGACAGAGGCGGAGGTAACGGCAGCTCTTACTCCGATTGGCCTCAACTCAATTGTTGTCGAACGTCAATTTAGTGAAGATATCCCTGAAGGTCGCGTGATCCAATCCATCCCAGAAGCAGGTGGACGGATAGATCAAAGCGGCACTGTGAAATTAATTGTATCTAAGGGGCCAGAACGCTTTGTTATTCAACTCGTCAGAGGCCTTACTCCTGGAGTAGCACGTCGACTTCTTACTGCGATGCCACTTTCGCTACAACCGAATTCAGAATAGTTCAGCACAACTATTCCTAAGGGATATGTCATCGACTCTAATCCACCATCCGGTGAGAAGGTGAAGCGAAATGCGCTAATAGTTCTGCGGATATCAAAAGGCATTGAACAAGTCGCACTTGCATCGTATGTAGGAAAGAGCTCTGATCAAGCGCTCAATGAATTGCAAGAGTCAGGGTTTGCCGTGGATTCAACTTATGCATTTAGTGAAACACGTCTTCCAGGTGAGGTCGTGTCACAAAACCCTGCAGGTGGAGGCACCGCGGATAAAGGTTCAAAGGTTGCCCTCGTAATCTCTAAGGGCACTCAATATGCCTATATTCCAAATATCTTCTCCATTGAAGAAGTTAAAGCGGTGCAGGCACTGAAAGATCTCGACCTCAAGGTGGTGGTAAAGAAGATTGGTAAGAAGACCGTGAAGAAGGTGACGAATATTTCACCGAAGGTTGGAACCAAGGTAAAGCGTGGCAGTACTGTGACCATCACAGTAGGCTAGGCAGATGCCAGCATCCAAGAAACCTCGAATCGGCGCGCACACTCCAACATCTGGTGGAATGGCTAAACGCTCAATCGCATATGCCGAAACGATTGGCGCTGAAGCAATACAAGTATTTACCTCTAATCCCCGTGGATGGGCGATGCCAGAGACAAACCACGAAGCAGATGCGCTCTTTCGTGAAAAGGCAGTCGCACTAGATATTGAGACGTATGTGCATGCACCATTTCTTATCAACCTTGGCTCTCCTACCGAAGATACCTACAAGAACTCACTTGCTTCAACTGCCTATTCACTCAAGCGCGGACAAGAAATTGGCGCCCTCGGAGTAGTTGTCCATACCGGCTCTGCTGTCAAAGAAGATAACGTTGATAAAGCATGGAAGCAGATAAAGAAAGGCGTCATGCCAATTCTTGAATCACTCGATGATGATGCGCCCATGTTGCTCCTTGAACCAACTGCTGGGCAAGGCCAATCACTTGTGAAGCGGCTCGAAGATTTAGAGAACTATTTGAAAGCACTTGAGTATCACCCAAAGGTCGGCATTTGCCTCGATACCTGCCACGTCTTTGCAGCTGGCCACGACATCGCGAAAAAAGGTGGAATGAAAGAGACTCTTGATCTCTTGGTTCAGGTCGCCGGTATTGAGCGAATTCAACTTATCCATGCCAATGACTCTATGGATGTCTGTGGAGCGCTCAAAGATCGCCATCAGAATATTGGAGATGGCTTTATCGGTGTAGATCCCTTTGCAGAATTACTCAAGCACCCAGCAGTAGCAAACGCTCCGCTCATTCTTGAAACTCCCGGTATGGAACCTGAACACGGCAAGGAAGTTGCGCTCCTAAAAAGTTTGCGAAAATGAGCAAGCAGCACGCCCTCAAGATGAAAATCGCCCCATGGGCGCTGCTTGCAGTCTCTGCTTCATGGGGAATGGCCTTTGTTGTCATGAAAGATCCCATTGAAAAACAAGGCGTCAACAGCTTTCTATTTACCCGCTTTCTAGTCGCAGTACTTGCCATGCTTGCTATACAACCAAGTGTTCTTCAGAGAATTACCCCTGAAATTCTGCGCAAGGGATTTATTGCAGGACTATTTCTTGGCGCAGGTTATGTACTTCAAACTTTAGGTTTAGCAATCGCTGGGGCTGCCATCACTGGATTCATCACTGGACTCTATGTAGTTGCAACGCCACTGATTGCCTCGCTTTTTTTGAAGGCAAAAATTACACGATTTACTTGGGGGTGCGTTGCTCTTGCAACAGCCGGCCTTGCGCTCTTATCACTTCGCGGATGGAGCTTGGGATTTGGAGAATTTTTAGTATTTCTCTGTGCCATCGCTTTTGCCGCGCATATTGTCACTTTAGGACAATGGAGCAATGGACTCGATGTCTATGCGATGACTATCGTGCAACTTGCAACCTGCACCCTCATGACAGGGACACTTTCATTTGCACAAGGTTATGACTTACCAGTAAATCTCAGTGGATGGTTAGTTGTCTTCTACACAGCCATTATCTGCACAGCGCTGGCTTTTGTTGTTCAAACTTGGTCTCAAGCGCATATGAGCGCAACTAAGGTTGCTGTTATTTTGACGATGGAGGTTGTCTTTGCCGCAATCTTTGCTCTCGCCTTCGGTGGTGAATCACTGACGGTCAAGGCGCTCTTTGGTGGTCTTATGGTCTTGACCGCTATGTTTATGATTGTGCTGAAGGAGTCCTAACATGGCAATTGATCTACGTTCTGACACAGTGACGAAGCCAACGGCTGCAATGCGCGAAGCGATTGCTAGCGCCGCTGTCGGTGATGATGTTTACAGCGATGATCCAACTGTTAACTCACTCGAAGAACGTGTTGCAGCTCTTTTCGGACACGAGGCCGCCCTCTTCTGTCCTACGGGCTCGCTAGCCAACCAACTTTCCATCCGCACATTAGTCAAGCCTGGCGAAGAACTTCTCGTTGAGACGCGTTCGCACATTGTTCGTGCTGAGTTAGGCGCTGCTGCAACCTTCAGTGGAATCACTACCCGCACCTGGCCTGCCGAAGACGGGCTGCTGCGCGCTGAAGATCCACTTGCCATCGCACATGAAAACGCTGGTCCTTATCTGGTTTCTACCAAAGCAATCGCGGTTGAGAACACTCACAACTTTGGCGGCGGAACTGTCCAACCTATTGCAGAGATTGAAAAGTTATCGGTGCAAGCGCGTGCACGGGGAATTGCAATGCACCTAGATGGAGCGCGCATCTGGAATGCGCATATCGCTTCCCAAGTTTCATTTGCAGATTACGGCAAGTACTTTGACACCATCAGCGTCTGTCTCTCAAAAGGGTTAGGTGCTCCTGTTGGATCACTGATGATTAGCACTACAGAGCGCATCGCCGAAGCACGAATCTGGCGCAAACGTTACGGCGCCGGAATGCGACAGGTAGGAATTCTGGCAGCTGCCGGCCATTACGCACTCGATCACAATATCGCCCGGTTGGCAGAAGATCACTTGCGTGCCCAGAAAATTGCTGTCGCCCTTGCTGCAGTCGACTCATCACTTGTAGACCCTAAGAAAGTTGTAACCAATATTGTTGGACTTGAACTTTCGAAAGTTGGAATTACTGCAGGTGAATTAGCATCACGTTGTAAAGAAGCTGGGCTCTGGATTAGCGCACTTGGCCCACGCTACGCACGTCTTGTTACACATCTCGATTTTGATGATGCGCAGTGCGATCAAGCGATTGAGATTCTAAAGAGCGCCCTCGTGGCGAAGTAGCCACTCTTTCTTATCTAAACCATAGGCATAATTGCCGAGCGCTCCCCCAGTTTTCACGATGCGATGGCAGGGCACGATTAAGACAATTGCATTCTTGGCACAAGCACTTCCGGCGGCGCGAACAGCAGCAGGGCTACCCGCACGCTCTGCAAGTTCGCCATAGGAGATAACTTTTCCAGCTTTAACTTTCTTCATCGCTTTCCAAGCAGCTTGTGAAAAGGAAGCACCTGGTTGGCGAACGTTTATTGCGTTTATCGCAGAAATATCACCATCAAAGTAATCGCTGATTAAATCGCTAATGATAGGAATTCGTGAGACGCTCTTTATATCTCTCTCAGAATCTTCTTGGCTAAGGCTCTCTTTCAGGGCTTTAACATTTGAAAGATTTGCTGCAAGTAGGACGTGTTCATCTGCAATCAGATTGAGGTTTCCAATTGGGGTGGAGAGAGTGGAT
>JAPOKG010000060.1 GCA_029977785.1 Actinomycetota bacterium
CTTTATGCATTGCCTTCCTGCTCATCGCGGTGAAGAGGTTGAGGCCGCGGTAATCGATGGACCAAAATCTGTCATCTGGCGCGAGGCATATCATCGTCGCACCACTATTCAGGCGCTGCTTTATCACTTAACTCGCGGTGAATTAAAGGGAAATTAACTCGACATCGAGTCACTTTCACATAGACCACACCAGTTCAACCCAGTACCTTTCTCCGTATGAGAGTTGCCGTTCCTAAAGAGATTCGCGATGGCGAAAAGCGCGTAGCGCTCGTGCCAGATGTCATTAACAAACTGACTCGACTTGGCTACGAAGTGGTCATTGAATCTGGTGCAGGTATACATTCACAGGCCACTGATGATCTCTACACGGCTGCAGGTGCCACAGTAAAGAGCGGCAACGTCATCAGCGATGCAGATGTAGTTCTCTCTGTTACTTCTCTTACGCCAGCGCAGATGAAGACCCTCAAGAAGGGCGCAGTCACAATCTCTTTCCTCTCACCAGTCACTGCTGTTGATTCAATTGAAGCTGCAACAGGGGCAGGAGTAACAGCTTTCTCACTTGAGCTTGTTCCACGTATTTCGCGCGCACAGTCAATGGATGCGCTGACATCACAAGCGCTCTGTGCCGGCTATCGCGCAGCGCTCGTTGGCGCAGAACTTTCTCCACGATTCTTCCCGATGTTGATGACAGCAGCGGGCACCGTGACCCCAGCTCAAGTTTTGGTACTTGGCGCAGGTGTTGCAGGTTTGCAAGCGATTGCAACTGCTCGCCGCCTCGGTGGAGTCGTCAGCGCATATGACGTACGCCCATCTTCTGCCGATGAAGTGAAGTCCATGGGTGCAACATTTATCAACCTCGAACTTGAAGCACTTGAAGGCGCTGGTGGTTACGCACGTGAGATGACGGAAGAGCGCGCTGCCAAGCAACGTGAACTTCTCACTCCATACATTGCCAAGTCACATGTCGTTATCACAACTGCTGCAGTTCCTGGTCGAACAGCGCCTCGCTTAATGACAGCGCAGATGGTGGATGCGATGGAAGCCGGAACCATCATCGTTGATTTAGCTGCCGAAACCGGCGGAAACGTTGAAGGATCAAAGCCGGGAGAAATTGTTGTTACTGCAAAGGGAGTTCAGATCTGGGGTGGAAAGGATGTTCCAAGCCAGCTGCCATTCCATGCATCTAGCTTGTACTCACGTAATGTTGTCAATCTCTTAACGTTGATGACAACGCCAAGTAAAGATGGTGCACCTGTAGCGCTCAATATCGATTTCACCGATGAAATTATTGATAAATCTGCCCTCTGTCATGCGGGTAAAAAGCACACGCCCGGAGGGAATCTCTAATGGATGCAATGGCAATCATCTCCATCTTCGTACTCGCAGTATTTGTGGGCTTTGAAGTTGTCTCTAAGGTTTCATCAACGCTCCACACCCCTCTGATGTCCGGTGCAAATGCAATCCATGGCGTCATCCTCGTGGGTGCGATCATTGTCGCCGATCACAGCAAAACAAACCTTGAACTTGGCTTATCTCTTGCAGCGATTGTTCTTGCGACAATCAATATGGTCGGTGGCTTCGTCGTTACCGACAGAATGCTCGAGATGTTTAAACCGAAGCAGAACACTTCTGGGAATGGAGAGAGCAAGTGAATAGCACTCTCTATAGCTTGATCGGCCTGGCAGCAGGTGTTGCCTTTATCTTGGCTCTTAAAGGTCTGTCTCATCCAAAGACTGCGCGACGTGGAAATCTCATCGGCGCATTCGGTGCAACCGTTGCCACACTTGCAGTGTTCTTCTACGGAGCTCCGCTCAATAATCTTGGGTGGATCGTTGGCGCAATCGCAGTAGGTCTTGTAATCGGAGTCCCAGCTGCTCGAAAAGTTGAGATGACACAGATGCCACAACTAGTTGCGCTCTTTAATGGTGTTGGCGGAGGAGCCGCAGCCCTCGTTGCGATTGTTGAATATCTCAACCTTGGCGCTCAGGCGACAACTGCTGAAGTTATCTTCACCGTCTTTACTGTTGTCGTAGGTTGCGTCTCTTTCAGCGGATCGATCATCACCTTTATGAAGTTACAAGAGTTGATGACCACACGCCCAGTCGTATTCCCTGGCGGACGCTTTGTGATTGCTGCAACCCTGGCTGCAACGCTCGGAGTTTCAGTCTGGGTGGTTGTTGCTCTGGGAACTACACCTCTACTAGTACTCGCTGTGCTCTCACTTATCTTTGGTGTGCTTTTCGTGCTTCCAGTTGGCGGCGCAGATGTGCCAATCGTTATCTCACTCCTGAACGCATTTACCGGTCTGACCGTTGCAGCAAGTGGTTACGTCCTCTCATCAACGCTTCTGATTATCGCCGGAACTCTGGTTGGTGCATCTGGAACGATCCTCACTCGTTTGATGGCAGAGGCGATGGGCCGTTCACTCTTTGGAACTCTCTTCGGTGCATTTACTGCAAAGCCACAAGAAGCATCAGGTTCAGCAGAAGAACGCCCAGTGCGTTCAGGTTCTGCTGATGACGTTGCAATTCTTCTCAACTATGCACGTCGCGTTGTTATCGTTCCTGGCTTCGGTCTCGCTGTTGCACAAGCGCAGCACACAGTGCGCGAGCTCGCTGACTTAATGCTCTCTAAGGGAATTGATGTTGCATACGGTATCCACCCAGTTGCGGGTCGTATGCCAGGACATATGAACGTGCTTCTTGCAGAAGCAAATGTTCCTTACGATCAGCTTGCTGAGATGGATGAAGTAAATCCAACTTTCGGCCAGACAGATGTTGCGATTGTCATTGGTGCAAACGATGTTGTGAACCCTGCTGCGCAGACAACTCCGGGATGTCCTATCTATGGAATGCCAATTCTTGAAGTAAATAATGCTGCCAACATTATCTTCCTTAAGCGCTCAATGCGCCCAGGATTTGCTGGTATCGAGAATGAACTTCTCTATGATCCAAAGACAATGTTGCTCTTTGGTGATGCCAAGGCATCTCTTACAAAGGTAGTCTCAGCGCTCAAAGCTCTTTAATGAGAGCCCTCTAACTATCCCTCTTGCAGTGTTGTGGGAGCGTTATGAACATCCAGTGGCGCAGCCGGGGCCTTGGCATCTTCCTTATATATAGCAGGAATTGAGCCCAATAGGCCCTTCTGGAAATCTTCAAATGCCTGCAGTACTTCGCGCTTTGAATTCATGACAAAGGGACCCATCCATGCGACAGGTTCTTTGATTGGCTGGCCACCGAGAATAAAGAGTTCAAGGTTTGGTGAGCGTGATTCTTGCTGGGCAGCAGCGCGAACAACGATGGCATCGCCTTCGCCAAAGACAGTGAGTTGTCCCATTGAAACTGGACGC
>JAPOKG010000061.1 GCA_029977785.1 Actinomycetota bacterium
CTCTTACCCAATTCTCTACACAGGCGATAAAGGTCTGATTGCACATGAATGCATTCTTGATGTGCGAGAAATTACCAAAGTTTCAGGAGTTACAGTCGATGATATTGCTAAACGTTTGATGGACTTTGGTTTCCATGCGCCAACGATGTCCTTCCCTGTTGCTGGAACGCTCATGATTGAACCTACGGAGTCCGAAGACATTATTGAGATGAACCGATTTATCGATGCGATGATTGCCATTCGCTATGAAATCCAAGAGATCATGGATGGCAAGGTAGCGGTCGAAGAATCAGCTCTTCGCAATGCACCCCATACAATCGGGGCAATCGCTGCCACTGAGTGGAACCGTAGTTATTCACGCGAACGCGGCGCATTCCCAGCAACTCTGACAGGTTTGATTCCAGGTGAACTCATCGGCATGAAGGGCAAGTATTGGCCCACCAGCGGCCGTATAGACGGGGCATACGGGGATAGGAACCTTGTCTGTTCCTGCCCACCCATCGAAGCCTTCGCCTGATTTCTTTTACTTTACATAATGTAACTTATCGGCGTTAGGCCGTAAGCGTCGAGATAGCCCCCAGAGCGTGGTCTGCCAGAGAGCTTCAATGACGATCGCTCTACTCATCTTGGAGACTCCGTTGATGCGTTCTACAAATGTAATGGGAACTTCTACGAGTTTTGCACCAGCGAGCGTTGCCGCCATCGCCATCTCAATCTGAAAACAATATCCAGTTGCAGTCATCTCGGTTAACTTCAACTTATTTAATAAGTCAGCGCTGTAGACGCGAAAGCCTCCGGTGAGATCATTGAGTGGAATACCAAGTGCGATACGAGCATATTTCGTTCCAGATTTAGATAGTAATTGTCGACTCTTAGGCCAATTAACGACCGAGCCGCCAGGCATCCATCTCGTTCCTAAGGTGATTGAGAGTTTATCGTCTGTGGCGTCTAACATGGCAGGCAGGTCTGCAACGCGGTGCGAACCATCAGCATCCATCGTCACAATCTTTGAATATTTTCCAAGGGGCAGAACATGAGCGAATCCTGCTCGATAGGCCGCACCTAAACCAGCTTTTCCGGGACGGCGAAGAATTTCTACCCATGGAAGTTTGAGCGATTGCACGATATCTGCAGTCTTATCCGGTGAATTATCGTCAAGTATGACAACATCAAAATCTCTTTTTTGGTGAAGGTCTTCAAGAGAGCGCAGGAGTTCGACGATAGAAGTTGATTCGTTGTACGTCGGGATCAAAATTACTGGTTTCATCGCACTCCTTTCACTACCAATTCAGAGCCGATATTAATCTATCGACGCTCGCTCCCAGACCGTACTCCTCTTTCATAGCGTAGATTTTTGAGAGATCCTTTGGAGCTTTAGGCATAGCAATATCCAATTGAGGAAGGGCTACATCCTTTGCACAGTGAACGAGCGTTGGAGCAATCTTGAGATAATCCGCACCCTCAATAATTTTCTTGGCAAGATTTGCTGTCAGGGCTGTATGACCGGACCGAGCGCCTTCCAGGGCCTCATCAACGGTGGCGAAATGGTTAGCGATAATCGCAGCCCCCTTCTCGCCAATTCCCTTAACTCCCGGTAGCCCATCTGATGGATCACCCCGGAACATCGCAAAAAGTGCGTAGCGATCACCGGGAATTGAATACTTATCAGCAACCCATTTGGTATCCACCAAATCATGTTGCGAAACACCTCGCGCAAGGTAGACAACTTTTACATCACGTCGGTCATCTACTAGTTGAAAGAGATCCCTATCCCCCGTGACAATGCGGATTGGCCCCTTCTCTTGCACTGCAAAAGTTGCCATCACATCATCTGCCTCATAATCATCTACGCCGACCATCGGGATGCCGAATTCATCAAGGAGGTCTAGTAGAACTGGAATCTGCGGCGTGAGCGTTTCTGGCTCTTCTTCCTCATCGCCTTCTTCTTCCAAACGGTTAGCTTTGTAATCTGGAAAGAGATCGACTCTCCAAGAAGGGCGCCAATCTCCCTCGATGCAAGCGACGATTCGATTGGGTGAATACATGCCAATTAGACGCGCAGTCATATCTAGATAACCGCGAATTGCATTTATCGGCATACCGGATGGAGAGAGAAGAGTGTCAGGCATTCCGTAGTAGGCGCGATACCAGAGTGAGGCGCTATCCAATAGCATCAGTGTCATACATCCGCCAACATATCTGAAATAACTCCGCGATCTAATCGCCTTATTCCTTCTCGACAAACTGACCTCAACTCCTCAGATGCACCGCCAATTTGAGTCAATAAATCAATGAGTTGACGAATGCTTCGCACGAAATCACCCACGGTCATGTCCGTACCTTTCAAAACGCTACTGAGCGAGTGCCCATTAGCCCAGCGATATGCGGGATAGCAGAATCCAAAGTCTGGTTCTCTCTGAGTCTTTACATCAAACTCATTCTCTATATCTTCGAGTTCAACCCAAATCTTTGCCACCGCAGCAAGTGAATTAGCAACATTCTGATTAGGCATCTTGGGTGCATAGTTTTCAGCGCTGCGACTTTCATAGATCATCGCCGAGGCGACAGAGAGAAGCTCTGGAGCGTTGAGATCTCTGAGCACTCCCCTACGAATTGATTCTGTGAGAAGAAGGTCTGATTCCGCATATATCTTCGCAAGAATCTTTCCTTGTTCGAGCGGTTTCTCTCCTTCGATATAGCCAAGATGCGTCAGAACATTGCAGATGCGATCGAATGTCTTAGCAATCACGTGGGTGCGATTCTCCACTCGCGCTCGTAAACCGTCAGATTCACGATTCAGGCGATCTGCACGTTCTGCGATGCGGGCGTGAGTTTCGCGATCGCTACAAGGGTGGCAGGCATGCTGACGAAGCCCCCGTCGCATTCCATCGAGCTCATTCTCCATATGCAATCTCTGGCGCTGATCAAAGGTGCGTCGGCCATCTCGCTTGCTTAGTAACTTCTCTAACTCCTTAATTTCAATTCGAATACGTGAGTACTCGTTGAAATCACCGAGGTGACATTGCGCAGAATCAGTAAGTTCAGCGGCAAGTGATTCATTCTTTCTGATCTGTCGAACCAACC
>JAPOKG010000062.1 GCA_029977785.1 Actinomycetota bacterium
GAATCCTTGAAGAAGGTGCTCAAGAGATTAAAATCCACGGAGAACTCATTCCAGTTAAAGCACATATCTCAAAAGTGGAGAGCTTCTCAGTTCACGCCGATTCAGATGAACTCATTACTTGGCTCAAGCAAGCAAAAGCACCAACGCAGGCATTTGTTGTTCATGGTGAATTAGAAGGCCAGCAACATATGCAGCAACGCCTTACCGATGAATTGGGATGGAAGGCAACGATTCCTAAATCAGGACAGGTATTTCAGGTTTAACGAAGATGTCCACGCTCATTAAATGAGCGAAGTGCACGCAGGCCATCTGATGGCCAGATTGAAATAGAAGAGATAGAGCACGGTGTGGCATCCATGTGGAATACCGCATCAGCGGGAGCGCCCACGGCCAACTTCACAGCAGTTTTGATAACTCCGTTATGCGTAACGACAATGATTTTCTTGCCAGGATATTCAGCGACTAATTTTTCTAAGGCTTCTTCGATTCGTACTGATGCCTCGTCATAGGACTCTCCACCACCTGGTGCATAGGCAGTTGAATTAAGCCACGCCTGATATTGATCTGGTTCTTCAGCACGAACTTCATCAGTAGACCGTCCATCCCATGTGCCAAATGAGAGTTCATACCAGGATTCATCAAAGATAATTTCAAGGCCTGTGGTGCGGGCTATCGCTTCAGCAGTCTGTTTGGTGCGCTTTAATGGAGAAGCAATCAATACATCAGCACCTAATTTGGCGGCCTCTGCTGCAACTAAATCTGCTTGCTCTAAGCCATCTTGCATCAGTTCTGGATCAAGTGAGCCTGTTCCAGAGAATTTACGCTCCGGGGTTAAGACTGTTTCACCATGTCGAATAAAGTAAATAAAGGTCGGAATCTCTGCGCTACGCAGGCGATCTGTCAGAAAGTTCTGCTGCACAACTGCGATTGGCTTATGTGCACTGCCGCCATCTAGCGCCTTATTAGCTAAGCGATCAGCGTGTGAATTTTCATCGCGCGGAATCCATGAGTAAGTGACTAGCGATGGGTCATGTGCTGCCCTGCACTGCTTAGCAAGATCTCGCATATCAGCATGTTTAATCTGCCAACGCCCCGACATCTGTTCTACAACTAACTTCGAATCCATCGCTACTTCAACAGTTGCCTGTGCATCTAATTGGTGAATATGTATTAAGCCTGCGAGCAACCCGTTGTATTCAGCAACATTGTTTGTGGCAATTCCAATGACATCAAATAGTTCGGCAACAATCTTGCCTCCTTCGGTGACAACAGCACCGTAACCCGCTGGCCCCGGATTTCCTCGAGAACCGCCATCTGCAGTCAGGCGAAAGCTTCTTGCCATTAGCGCTCACGCACCAAGATGCAGCGACATTCTTCGCATCGAACAACTTCATCCTCAGCAAGACCTGAGATGCGTTGTAATTCAATTGTGTTGAGAGTGAGGTTGCAGCCTTTGCATTGGTTGCCAGCAAGAGCTGCAGCCCCAATTCCATTATTTGCTTCTCGAATCTTTTCATAGAGTGCAAGAAACTCAGCACTTACCGATTGTGTTGTCGCCTTACGGTCAACATCAATTCCCTCAAGCTCAGTATGGATTGCAGCGAGTGCATTCTCTTTACGGATGTTGAGATCGGCAATTTCAAGGGCGAGTTGATTCTCTTGCCCTGACAAAGCAGTGATTCGTTCCTTTATCCCATCAACGCGCATCATGATTTCTAATTCAACTTCTTCAAGTTCAGCTCTACGAGCGCCAAGAGTCACTAGTTCGTGCTGTGTTTGCTCGAGTTCCTTTGGTGTACCGGTGCCTGATGAGAGTCTCTTCTCATCACGTTCAATGCGAGTGACAATCTGCTCAACATCGCCTTCAGCACGGGCTAGTTCACGTTTCACATCGCTGAGTTCAGTCTCGGCGGCAATCCGTAGATCGCGCGCATTGTTCTGTTTAATGGTCAGGCTATTAATCTCTGTGATTTCAGGAAGATTGGCAGCCTTGTTGCGAAGTGTTGAGCTTTGTAAATCGAATTTTTGAATATCCAGGATAGAACGCTGGTCGCTGGCGCTTGCTTTCACGGCGTTCTCCTTTGGTTACCGGGGAAATCAATGTTGAATTTTGTAGTCGTACCATACTTCATACTCCGGACAACTGTAATATCCATTCGTGGCACCGACATCTCCCGCATCAGTAAAGAAGTTATACTCCATTGCTCCCTCACCTCAGCGCGAGACGATGTTGGAGATGCGAAAGCGAATTCTTGAGATAGTCCCTCAGGCCGAAGAAGTCGTTAGTTACGGAATGCCGGCATTTAAAGTTGATGGGAAGATTTTTGCTGGTTTACTCGCAAATAAGAAGCATGTTGGGTACTACCCGTTTAGCGGCTCAATTCTTCATCTCTTTCCAGTTGAGCTAGCCAAGTTCGGTTCCACCAAAAGCGCTCTTCATGTGCCAATTGATAAACCGCTTACAAAGACTCTTTTAAAGAAGTTGATTACTGCGAGGCGCAAACAGATAAAGGAAAATAGTTAGACAGCATTATCTTTTTCAAACTGATCAAAAGCCCATAAGTCAATGTCATCAAGGCTTATAGGAATATAGCCTCTAAATTCGAGAGCATCTATAAGCTGTGCTCGATGTTCAGTGGCATGATGCACAGCCTGTGAAAGTATGGTTGAACTCCATCGTTGCAAAGTTCGACCATCGCGCACCCATTCGAGTTCTTGATCCTCGAGTCCAGCAGCGGAAATAAGGTTTGCATCGTGCCTAGCTAGTGCTGTGCGTAGCTCTGAAATTTTCTGTGGTTCCTTTAACGGAGTATTTCTAGGTCCTACCCCAAGACGGTAGGCATAAAAGCCAGCACTATCGCAAATATGGCTAAGAATTTCCTCGGCGGTCCATTCGGGCTTCAGGAGATAGCTCTGTAGAGATTCTTCGGGAAGTTGCTCAACTGCACTAAAAACTTTTTGGTTTGACCAGGCCATATGTCTTAATGCGCGCTCAATTGAAATCGTCATAATCCATTGAGTCTAGGGTCTTAACTTGAGAGACGGAAGAAGTATCAAATTGTGGG
>JAPOKG010000063.1 GCA_029977785.1 Actinomycetota bacterium
TGCTGGCAAGAACCTTGATCAATTAATCATCACCAGCGCTGAGCGAAATAACCCAACCAGTACCGCCAATGATGGACAGACCTTTATCTGCGAACCAGGCTTTACAGGGACAGCAACAACGCTATTTGCCGGCGCTTAATGCTATTCGCGTGGAGTCTTAGAACCACTAGCTCCACGTAAGAAATCAAGATCTGCGCCTAAGTGTGACTGTTCTACATGGTCGATATAAAGACGTTCCCATCCACGGTCTGAATCTGCCAACGCTGCAACCATGGCTGCTGACGGCGTACGAGCTGCAAGTTCTGCATCAGATATCTTCACGTTAAGAGTGCGCGCTGGAACATTGAGTTCGATGACATCACCATTCTGCAACTTAGCAAGTGGGCCACCTAGCGCGCCTTCAGGTGATACGTGCAGGACTACTGTTCCAAATGCTGTTCCACTCATTCGTCCATCACAGATACGAACTAGGTCAACTATTCCTTTTTCAAGTAGCTTCTTAGGAAGTGCCATATTAGAAACTTCTGGCATTCCTGGATAGCCCTTAGGTCCGCATCCGCGTAGAACAAGAACGCTATTTTCATCAACATCTAAGTTTGGATCATCGATGCGCGCATGAAAATCTTCAATACTTTCAAAGATCACTGCTTTGCCTGTATGCACCAAGAGCTCTTTACTGGCAGCCGCTGGCTTAATGACTGCGCCATCTGGCGCGATATTTCCGCGCAATACGGCAATACCTGCTTCAGGTTGCAATGGAGCGTCGTACTTCTTAATGACAATTTCATCAAAGATTTCAGCGTTTTGAATCGAATCTACATATGGCTTTCCGGTCACGGTAATCGCTGTGCGATCTAGATGTCTTTCGACTTCCTTCATCACAGCAGTAAGTCCACCAGCGCGGAAGAGATCTTCCATAAGAAACTCACCTGCTGGCTGCAGATTAACTAGCAGTGGAATATGTGAACCAATTCGATCAAAGTCATCAAGTGAGAGATCTACGCCAAGTCGGCCAGCCATAGCGAGTAGATGCACAACTGCATTGGTAGAGCCACCGATTGCACCTAGCGCAACGATGGCATTGTGAAATGCGCCTTTAGTCATGATGTCACTTGGCTTGAGATTTTCTTCAACCATTTCAACGATGCGCACACCTGATTCGTGGGCACCTTGAAGCAAGCGGCTATCAGGAGCAGGTACTCCAGCAAGACCTGGCAAGCTCATGCCAAGTAGCTCTGCCATGCTGCTCATCGTTGATGCAGTTCCCATTGTGTTGCAATGGCCCTTACTGCGAATCATTGATTTCTCTGAGTTATAGAAATCCTCTTGTGACATCTTGCCGGCGCGGACTTCTTCGCTAAATTTCCAAACGCCAGTACCACAACCAAGAAGTTTTCCTTTGAATGTACCGTTTAGCATTGGCCCGCCAGAGATAACAATTGCTGGCAGATTAACTGATGATGCTCCCATCAAAAGCGCTGGAATTGTTTTATCGCATCCACCAAGTAATACAACGCCATCCACAGGATTAGCGCGGATCATCTCTTCTGCTGCCATTGCCACCATATTGCGCCATAGCATCGCAGTGGGGCGAACATTTGATTCACCGAGTGAAACCATTGGCAGGTTGTAAGGAACACCGCCAGCTTCCCAGATTCCATTCTTAACGCTCTGTGCAACTTCATTGAGATGCATATTGCATGGCGCTAAATCTGAGGCGGTATTAAGAATTGCAATCTGCGGACGTTTTCCAGTCAGCGTGGAGTCAGGATTACCGCGACGCATCCAAGCTCGGTGAAGGTATGAATCCTTGGTGTTGCCTCCGAACCAATCTGCGCTGCGCATTTGCATATCCTATCTCTCGATACTTAAGCGGAAAGTCCGCTGCACGTTGGTTTTGGGCCACCGTTTGGGTTTCCATAACGATGGTAAGTAATCGCCACAGATTGTTCAATTAACCATCGAGCGGCTTCGATATCACCACGTTGCGCCACAGGTCTGTGGTCGACAGAGATTCCTTGCTGCAACATCTCAAGTACTGGTGGCTTACTTGAAGCCAGCCAGCGAACGCGTGAGAACTTCTCTTTTACATCGCTGAGGTCTGTTGTAAAGATGGTCTTTGCGCCAGTCTTTTCGCAGATGTAGTGAATGAGTGATTTCTCAGCCTGAGTAGTTGATTCATCGACCACAACGACAATTGGTGCCAAATAGTGGCGGTAACGCTGGAAATTCTTTTCAACGAGAAGGCCTGATCTATCAATCGCTTGTGATCCAACTTTGCTCCACCAGGTATTAACGCCGTAAATAGCCGCTTCTAAATTGGTAACTCGTGGCCAATTACGCAAGGTATTTACATAGTTCAAACCACCAGCTTTTGCATTTGGGCCAACCGCAGATTTCTTCCAGCCACCAAATGGTTGGCGGTTAACAATTGCTCCAGTAATTCCGCGATTGACATAGAGATTGCCTGCTTCAACTCGATTGATCCACTCTTCGCACTCTTTCTCATCGAGAGATTGGATGCCGGCAGTTAAGCCAAACTCAGTTTCATTCTGCCAATTAATCGCAGTATCAAAGTTTGGTGCTTCAATGACTGCAAGGACTGGACCGAACCATTCATTACGGTGTGACCATGAACCGGCTTTAACGCCAAGCTTTACACCCGGGCGCCACATTAAGCCAGCAGTATCTAACTGCTTAGGTTCAACTAACCAACTTTCGCCAGCATCAAGTTGAGTGAGTGCGCGCTTAAGCGCAGTTTCGGCGGATCGAATAATTGGTCCAACAGTTGTTGAAAAGTTCCATCCAGCGCCAACGCTCAGAGATTCAACGGCATCTTTGAGTTGGCGCACAAATGCAGGGTCGTTATAGATATGTGTATCAACGATGGCAAGTGATGCGGCAGAACACTTCTGTCCAGCATGGCCAAAGGCTGATTGCACCAAGTCCTTTACCGCTGCATCTATATCTGCACAAGAAGTAATGAGAACTGCATTCTTTCCGCTGGTCTCTGCCATCAAGTTGATTTCAGGGCGC
>JAPOKG010000064.1 GCA_029977785.1 Actinomycetota bacterium
GGATGCAATCACAGCGCTGGGTGCTGTGCGCGAATGGTTGCCAGTGCACTACGCCTTTAGTTGGTTTGATGCACTCTCAATCACCATCGATTGGTCACAAATGATCCGCGGAGCGTCGTACTGCGCTATGGCCGGAATACTCTTCTACGCTCTTGCAATCATGAAGTTTGCTAAGAAAGACGTTACTTCTTAAAAAACTTCTTTGGGTTGAGCTTCGCACCTTGTTCTTTCACTCTTTCAAGTGTGCGCTGCGCCCAGGCAAATTCAAGGCCCAAGACGAGCAACCCAAGAATCACTAAAGGAATCGTGAATGGTCCTGGTAAGACAGAGAGCAGCAAACCAATAATAATGAGTGTCGATCCAATGACCGACACAATTGTTTTGCGGATAGCAGATGGAATTAACTTCCAGCCTTTAGCTATCTCTCGCTTCATGATCCTGGCTTCCTGTTATGCGACCGGCGTGTGCCTTAGCTGATGGGTCAGATTTTGTCTTCACCAAGCTAGCTACTGTCGCGACAAGAAGAATCATACCGATTACACCTAGGCTGATTGATGTTGGAATCTTAGGAATAGAGGTGAATTCTTCATGAAGATAGGTCATGATCAACTTCACTCCGATAAACATCAAGATGATTGATAGCCCAAGAGATAGATAAACTAGGCGGTCCAAGAGCCCCTTAACGAGGAAGTAAAGGGCGCGCAGACCAAGAAGTGCGAAGGCGTTAGCTGAAAAGACCAAGAAAGTCTCTGATGTAACACCGAACGTTGCCGGAATTGAGTCAAGGGCGAAGAGCAAGTCTGTTGAAGCGATTGCAACCATCACCATAAACATTGGGGTGGCATAGCGCTTACCGTTCTGGCGGATAAAGAGCTTGGTCCCGTGATATTCATCGACCATGGCTATGCGCTTGCGCATAATTTTGACCAACTTGTTGTCGCCTGGTTCTGGATCTTCATCCCAGTGCTTAAACAGACCAACGCCTGTCCAAATCAGAATTGCACCGAAGATGACGAAGGTGAAGGCAAATGCTGCCAGCGCTGCTGCACCGACTGCAATAAAAATTGTGCGCAATACAAGCGCCAAGATAACTCCGAAGAGCAAGATCCGCTGGTGGTAGATGCCAGGCACAGCAAATTGCGCCAAGATAATGACGAAGACAAAGAGATTATCGACCGATAAGGACTTCTCAACTAAGTAAGCTGCGAAGAACTCGGTTCCCTTTTGATTGCCATATTGCGCCCAGACCCAAATTCCGAAGGCGATGGCGAGGCCGATATAAAAAATTGACCAACTTGCTGCCTCTTTGAATTTAACCTCGTGAGGCTTTGCGCTGACTGTTAAGAGATCGACCACGACGAGCAGAAGAATTGCCCCGACAGTAATTGACCAGACCAGAAGTGAAACATCCATGAAAAAGCTCCTTGACTCGCGTAATGAGAAACGTGGTCAAGGTCTTCCTAACCGAAATTGAGTCTCGGCCAGCGCCCCGGGTTTTTACACCGTATTGACGAGGTAGCTGTATCTAGGTACTCCCCTTAAACATCACGAAGTCTAAATGCGACTTATGGGTATCGCAAATTGACCTCTATTATCAGAGCCTTAAGCCAAGGGGGAAAAATGAGTACAACCGTCAATCACTGGATCAATGGCGCTGAATATGTCAGTAAATCAGGAAGAACATTCCCGGTCTATGACCCAGCTCTTGGAACAGAGACAAAGCGAGTTGCTCTAGCTGATCAAGCAGAAATCAACGCAGCTATAAAGGCCGCAAAAGATGCATTCCCAAGCTGGCGCGATGAATCACTGGCCAAGCGCCAGCAGATTATCTTTAAGTTCCGCGAACTTCTTAATGAGAGAAAGCCAGAGCTTGCTGAAATCATCACCAGCGAACACGGCAAGGTGCTCTCAGATGCGCTCGGTGAAATCACCCGTGGCCAAGAAGTCGTTGAATTCGCAACAGGAATTCCTCACTTGCTCAAAGGTTTTTACTCCGAAAATGTCTCAACTGGCGTAGATGTCTATTCGACTCGTCAGCCACTCGGTGTCGTCGGAATCATCAGCCCATTTAACTTTCCAGCAATGGTGCCAATGTGGTTCTACCCAATCGCAATCGCTGCCGGAAATACAGTTGTCATTAAGCCATCGGAAAAAGATCCAACAGCTTCCATGTGGATCGCCAAGCTCTGGAAAGAAGCTGGCTTGCCTGACGGAGTCTTTAACGTGCTCAACGGAGATAAAGAATCAGTAGATGGGCTTCTTAATAGCCCAGATGTTGAATCAATTTCATTCGTTGGTTCAACTCCTATCGCGCAATACATTTACGAGAACGCTTCCCGCAACGGCAAGCGCGTGCAAGCACTTGGTGGGGCAAAGAACCACATGCTCGTTCTTCCAGATGCAGATCTCGAACTCGTTGCAGATTCAGCGATTAATGCAGGCTTCGGTAGCGCGGGCGAGCGCTGTATGGCAATTTCGGTCGTTGTTGCAGTTGAACCTGTTGCCGATAAGTTGATTCCAAAGATTGTTGAACGTATGGGCAAACTTCGCACTGGTGATGGTCGCCGTGGTTGCGATATGGGCCCACTTGTTACCAAGGAACACCGCGACAAAGTTGCCTCCTATATCGATATTGCTGAAAAAGATGGTGCCACTGTTGTTGTAGACGGACGTAATCCCAAGGTTGATGGCGAGCCAAATGGTTTCTGGCTTGGACCAACTTTGGTCGACAAAGTTCCTACAACCTCAAAGGTTTACACCGAAGAGATATTTGGGCCAGTACTTTCTATCGTGCGCGTGAAGAGCTACGACGATGGGGTAAAACTCATCAATAGCGGAGCATTTGGTAACGGCACTGCAATCTTCACCAACGATGGTGGCGCAGCTCGTCGCTTCCAGAATGAGATTGAAGTAGGAATGGTCGGAATCAACGTTCCTATC
>JAPOKG010000065.1 GCA_029977785.1 Actinomycetota bacterium
TGTGTAGTCGAACTTCTCAACGGCGCGGATCAGACCAAGGTTTCCTTCTTGAATTAAGTCAAGGAAGAGCATGCCGCGACCGGTGTAACGCTTTGCAAGTGAAACAACGAGACGAAGGTTTGCTTCAAGCAAGTGGTTCTTGGCTCGCTTACCATCTTCGACAATCCATTCAAGTTCGCGCTTGAGCTTCTTATCGATCTTCTTAGTGTTCTTGAGCGCTTCTTCAGCAAAGAGGCCAGCTTCTACGCGAGTAGCAAGCTCTACTTCGAGCTCTGCATTAAGGAGTGCAACTCGACCAATCTGCTTGAGGTAATCCTTTACTGGGTCTGCAGTTGCACCTGCAGTAAGAACGGTCTGCTCAGGTGGGAGGCGCTTGATTTCAATCTGAATAAAGCGCGCTTGTTCGTTGAAGAAGTACTGCAAATCTTCAAGGTTCTTTAAGTACCCCTGAGAAACTGCCTCTGAAATTAGCTTTGCTGATTTCTCGTTGAAGGTATTCATCGCAAACTGCTGTTGAATCTGCTTGAAGGTCAACGCCTTTGCTTCAGCTTGATCAATATTGTGCTTTGGGGCGTGTTCAACGCCCTGAATCTTGCCGTTGATAGCTTCAAGAACCAGGTTTACATTCTTGAGATCCTTCTTATGCTTTTCGCGCTCGTTCTTATCTTCTTCCTCTTCTTCGGCATCAGAGTCAAGGAGAGTAAATGAGCCTTCTTCATTCTTTGATTCATCTGACAAGGTAACAACGCGAGGTTGATCTTTACCATCTGCTTCCGCATCAATGATTTCAGCTACTTCAGCGATAAGCGTTTCAACATCTTCGAGCTCAACTTCTTCTACGACAATTTCATTGCCATCTTCATCAAGAACTACTGCTGCCTTGGCGCCCTCTGTGGCTTCGGCAGGCTTTGGCTCTTCCTTAGGTGCAATGAGTGCAAGCTGCGCCTTAGACAAGATGCGACTTGGTGAACCAAGACCAGCCTTGCGAGCCTTTTCTGTAGCCTCTGGAATTTCTACATCTAACTGGCGGGCTTCAAGAGCTAAGCCCATAAATTCTTTCTTGACAGCCTTGCGATAGTTATCGATTCCGCTTGCGGCGAGCGTTTCGACAATTTCATTATGGCGAGCAACTAGGTTTTTTAGATCAACGAGTTGCTGTACCTCTTTAGCAGTGAGGTCTTTCTTTACTTCAATCTTGACGGGCTTTTTAGCTGGTGCAACTTTCTTGGCAGGAGCTGCTTTCTTAGCTGGCGCTTTCTTGGCAACTGCCTTTTTTGCAGGAGCTGCTTTCTTAGCTACCGCTTTTTTAGCTACGGCCTTCTTAGCAGGGGCAGCCTTCTTGCCTTTTGCCTTATTTTTGAGCGCACTAAATACAGCCACAATTGTCCTTTGATTTGTTTTTCTTGCCAGTGCTTCGAACCGCTCGAAGTAATACCTATATTGTACCTGCAACGTGCAACGCACGCCGAATCGCATCGCCCATCGCCTCGGCTTCAACCAGAAATCCATCATGTCCGAAGTCGGAACTGATGACGATTGGGGCCTCTGCAGTCGGTACAAGCTCGGAAATCTCAACCTGAAGTCGAGGTGGGAAGAGGCGATCGGTATCAATGGAGACCACGATGGTCGGAACAGTGATGCCTTCAAGGGCTTTGACGACTCCCCCGCGGTCGCGGCCGATATCGTGAGAGTTCATGGCATCGGTTAGCGCGATATAGGTATTGGCATCGAATCTCTTGGCCAACTTGCTCGCCTGGTGGTCAAGGTATGACTCAACCGCGTAGCGCCCGGTGTCATCTCCCTGAAGTTGGCGGCCAAAGCGCACATCCATCTCAGATTCGGTGCGGTAGGTCAGGTGAGCGATGCGACGGGCAATGCCCATTCCTTCAACTGGCCCGCGCTCTTTCTCGTAGTAATCCCCACCATGAAAATGTGGATCAGATTTAATGGCGCGAATTTGAATTGCTGCAGTTCCTATTTGATCGCCTGTTGCAACTGCTGATGAACCGATGGTGCAGATTGCGCCAACGCGATCAGGCAGCTGCACCGCCCATTCCAGCGAGCGCATTCCACCAAGGGAGGGGCCAACAGCTAAGGCATACTTTTTAATTCCTAGCGCATCGCTAAAGGCGACTTCGGCGTTGACCATGTCGCGGATAGTGATGATAGGAAATCGCGAGCCATAACGTTTTCCATCTGGTGCAATCGATGATGGCCCAGTCGATCCCTGACAACCGCCAATCACGTTAGGGCAGATTACAAAGTATTTATCGGTATCGAAGGGAAGTCCTGGACCCACCATCTGCGGCCACCAACTTGTGACATCAGACCAACCAGTCATTGCATGGTTAATTAAAATTGCATTGGATTTATCTTTGTTAAGCGTTCCCCACGTTTGATAAGCGATTGTGATATCCGGAAGTGTTTCGCCATTTTCAAGCAGGAGATAACCAATCTTGATGAACTGACGCTCACCTGGGTCATCGCCTTCTAGCCATGCGCCTGTGACGTTGTAGTTGGGTGTTCTGCTCATCGCCTATAGATCCTTCACGCACTTGCAGCTACACCGTGAGTGCACCTGCCTGGTCGTCACCCGGAGCACCCCACCGCGGTGGAGGGTTGCCGTCTCATCAGCCGGGGCTATCGATGAGAACTCGTGACCATTGCTTATATTACCCGAAGATTCCAGCCACGACTTTGGGGTGAAGCTCTGCACGCATCGCAGTAAAGGATTGCGGTGGCCAGCCAGCAGTGAATACTCGACGCAATAGCAGGGCCAACGAGTATTGATCGTCGTCATGGAGCGCACGGTCGAGCGCCTTATGTGCCAAGGCGCCTTCGCCGCGTTCGTAGGCGAGGGCAGCAAAGAGAGATGCAATGGG
>JAPOKG010000066.1 GCA_029977785.1 Actinomycetota bacterium
AATTCAGGGGCTGTAATGCCACCGCGAATGGCAGTTGCTATGACATCGATTCTCTTATCGACGCCTTCAACGCCAATTCCTTGTGCACCAAGAATCTCGCCGGTCTTGCTATCGAAGATCAACTTAAGTGACATCTGCTGCGCGCCTGGGTAGTAACCAGCGTGTGAATTTGGATGCGAGTGGATCACTTGATATTTGCGATCTGAATTCGCCAGACGTTTCTCATTCCAACCGGTCGCTGCAATCATCAAGTCGAAAACCTTCACAATCGCAGTACCGATTGTCTTAACAGGTCGAGTCGTACGTCCTGCTATGTGATCTGCAACTACGCGACCATGTCGATTAGCAAGGTTTGCAAGCGGAACCAGCGTAGAGCTCCCATCAATTGCATCAGTCTTTTCAGCAACGTCTCCTACTGCATAAATATCGTGGTTACTTGTCCGGTTGAACTCATCAACAGAAATGCCACCGCGAGTGCCAATTGTGAGACCAGCATCTTTGGCCAACTTGGTATCAGGGCGAACTCCAATAGCAAGGATAATCAGCTCTGCAGGAATATCTACTCCATTATTTAGTTGAACTGAGTTCTCTGAGATTTTTGTTGCGGCCACACCAAGATACAGATTTACCCCATTGCGCTCCATCTCTTTGGCAACCAGGGTTGCCATCTCAGGATCAAGTGGAGCTAAGAGCTGAGGAGAAGCTTCGACAACAGTCGTTGCAATTCCCTTGTGAATCAGGTTTTCTGCAATCTCTACTCCGATGAATCCACCACCGATCACCACGGCTGTTGCTGGCTTCTGCTCCACACGAGCAAAGATCTTTTCAACATCCTCGACTGTGCGAAGCGTGAGCGCACGCTCTATACCTGGAATTGGTGGAACGACAGGTGATGCTCCTGGGCTCAGCACAAGCTTGTCGTAGTTGAGCTCATAACTTTCCCCAGTAAGTTCGTTGAGAACCTGAACATTCTTCCTTTCAGGATCTATCGCAGTAACTTCTGAAGCTATACGTACATCAAGGCGAAAACGCGCATACAAACTAGATGGGGTTTGAAGCAATAGAGCTTCTTCTTCCTCAATAACACCGCCTACGTAGTACGGAAGACCGCAGTTCGCGTAAGAAACGTGGCCACTCTTTTCGATGACAACGATTTCTGCATCCGCATCAAGTCGACGCATACGAGTCGCCGCTGACATTCCACCCGCAACTCCCCCAATGATGACAATTTTCATTAGTTAGTTACCAAAGGAAGACCTGCTTCTGCCCATTCCTGCACACCAGCATTGAGGTTAACCAGGTTTGTAAAGCCGGCATTCTTCATACGATCAATTGCCACCTGAGATCTACGACCACTGCGACAGTACACAGCGTAAGTTGCTTCCTTATCTAGCTTGCCAATTTCAGCGTCAAATTGTGAACCTTCGACATCAATGTTGAGGGCATTTACGAGGTGGCCACTGACGAATTCATCGGGAGTGCGAACATCAAGAGTGACAACACCTGCCTCTTGAGTCTTCGCTTGAAAATCCTGTGCGCCCAAGTTTGTATTTGCTTCACTTCCACAGCCTGTGAGGAAGAAGGTCGAGACTGCTAAAACTGCGAATAATTTTTTCATTTTTCCCTTACGCCAGACTCAAGAAGAGTTTCTGGAGTTGTTCTGTTACTTGATCGGAATTGTTCTTGCCCTCAACAATGCATTCCTTGAGGCTTGCTGAAATAAGTGTGAAGGCTGCGGTATTGACCGCCTTCGAGACTGCAGACATCTGCATAACGATTTCATCGCAATTTCTGCCCTCTTCAAGCATGCGTGCAACTGCACCGAGCTGGCCCTGGGCCCGCTTAATGCGCTTTGCAATTGCAATTACCTGCTCTTCATCCGATAGAACGTGAGCAATTTTCATGGCAGCCATGGGTTAGGCGCACTTACAGATTTGATCTTGAGGAACGCCATCGAGGGCTTCATCGATGTGCTGGCCACATCCGGACCAGGTGTATTTCTTGCACTGATTACAGATAACTCTTGAACACATTTTTGTGACCTTTCTTGAGGCTAACCCCTGCTTTGATACCGCAGGTTAGCATACCCCTAGGGGTATAGGCAAATCTCCTCAAGAGGTCACTTATCGGGCTATAGGTACTTGCGCCAGAACTTCTTAAAGCGATTCCAAAGCGAAAAAGTCTGCTCAATCGGTGAAACCTGCAGAACCTTGGCGTTCGCTGGCTCATCTGGAGTGATGACATCTTTTAGCGCGGGTGAGTTCTGATCTAGGGAATCTGCAATTCGTTCGATGTTGGCCACGATAGATAGACCGCGCACAATCTGCTCTTGATCTACATCTTTGCCATCTTCAATCAGAGTTTCAGCTAGCGCTGAGCCTGCCTCACGAGCATCATCTGTTGGAGTAGAACCAAAATCTGAAATATCATCAGGGGTTTCTATGTGAGCCGAGATTGCATAACTGGCAGCAGATAGTGCGACTGCTATCTGCTTCTTCGTTGAATCCGCGATTCCACCTTCAACGGCCGAGTCAAAGAGCGTGCGAGCAATAGTGCGTACCTGAACCAAGGTGTGCTCAACGGCAATACCTTCGATGTAAATCTCTTCTGCTACATCTTTCTCCGCTGTTGGAAACCA
>JAPOKG010000067.1 GCA_029977785.1 Actinomycetota bacterium
ATCTCCCGGGCCACCGATTGCAAGAACATAGAAGACGAGCGCAATCCAAGGAACCGCACCTGCAATGCATCCGAAGATATAAGGCAGCCAGCCACCATTGCCTGGTTGCTCATACTTCTCTTGCAGCCAACCAAAGAGAATCATCGAAGCGTTAACACCAAAGAGCGAGATGATGGCAACGACATCAGATACTCCAGTGATGAGGGCAATCAGACAAATCATTACTGATGAGCTAATTGAATATTCAACCCAGCGGAAGTAGTTGCGTTGCGCGGCAAGGCCTGCGCTATAGCGGCCAAAGAATTGTGGGCTAGCAACTAAGAAGTGGAAGAAGGCTGAGAGTCCGAGGAATATTGCAACAGTGATTCCGATGGGCGCATCAAGCAGAGTGACAGGTTCGGCAAAATCGCTTCCCGGAGGTCCGGCTGCGTAACGGGCAACAATAGGCAAGGTGAAGTCGCTCGTGAGGACAAGTACCACCACCATTTGAACGAGGTGGAAGAAGCCAGCGATGACGTTGTAGCGACGAATTGATCCTGCGTTAATCTCTTTAGCCATTTCCCAAGGCTACTTGGGTAGTCTTAAAAAACCTTGTTACAGCACTGGCAGATAACGGTCTAATTCATAAGCGCTGACCTGGCGGCGGTAGTCCTGCCACTCAGAGCGCTTATTGCGTAAGAAGTATTCGAAGACATGCTCGCCCAGGGTCTGGCGCACAAGTTCGCTCTTCTCCATAACAGTGATTGCCTCTTCCAAATTAGATGGAAGCAGCTGCTTATCGGTTGATGGTTCAAGAACGTACTTATCCTCGATGCCCTTAAGACCGGCCGCTAACATCACAGCAAAAGATAAATATGGATTGCAGGCAGAATCGGGAGAACGGAATTCAATGCGGGTCGAATTCTCTTTCTGTGGCTTATACATAGGAATACGTACTAGGGCTCCGCGATCATTGTGTCCCCAGTTGATAATGGATGGAGCTTCTCCCCCACCCTGCAAGCGCTTATATGAATTCACCCATTGATTTGTAACTGCGGTGATTTCTGGAGTGTGCTTCAAGATGCCGGCAATAAATTTGCGACCAACAACTGAGAGGTTGAGTTCGGCCTTATCGTCATAGAATGCATTCTTTTCGCCCGCAAAGAGCGAAACGTGTGTGTGCATTCCTGAGCCGGGATGTTCGGTAAATGGCTTTGGCATAAAGGATGCGAAGAACCCTTGGTTAAGGGCAACCTCTTTAATGACGTGTCTAAAGGTCATGATGTTATCTGCAGTGCTTAAAGCATCTGCATAGCGCAGATCAATTTCTTGTTGGCCAGGTGCACCTTCGTGATGGCTAAATTCAACAGATACGCCCATCGCTTCTAGCAATGTAATTGCTTGGCGACGGAAATCATGGCCAACAACTGCAGGGGTGTGATCAAAGTAGCCACCTTGATCAACAGGAATTGGTGCAACATCTGTTTCGGGCTGTGATTTAAAGAGGAAGAATTCAATCTCTGGATGGGTGTAACAGGTGTAACCCATCTTGGCAGCTTTATCTAAAGTGCGACGGAGAACATTGCGCGGGTCAGCAGGTGAAGGTTCACCGTTAGGCAAAGTGATGTCGCAGAACATACGAGCCGCGCCTTGCGCTTCTGCGCGCCACGGCAAGATTGTGAACGTTGCAGGATCTGGCTTTGCCAACATATCTGATTCAAGTTCGCGTGCAAAGCCTTCAATGGCAGAGCCATCAAAACCAATACCTTCAGCAAAAGCGTTATCAAGCTCTGCTGGTGCAATAGCTACAGATTTAAGAGTGCCGAGGATGTCGGTAAACCAAAGTCGGATAAAGCGAATATCGCGTTCTTCAATGGTGCGAAGGACAAACTCTTCTTGCTTGCTGATCTGCTCGTTCTGTGGGGACATGTGCCTTATCGTGCCAAAGTGAAGTTACGGCAGTGTTACAGAATTAGAGTTCGCGCCACTTACTAGTCATTATTAATCGACTTCTCGCCAGCTCGAAGTCATGGGGAGCCTGCGATCCTTGCCAAAAGCCCGCTGAGAAACCTTGGTGCCAGGCGGGTACTGGCGACGCTTATATTCAGCGCGGTCTACTAGACCAATAACGCGCATGACCAACTCTTTATCAAAGCCAGCTGCAATCAAGGCATCGCGACCCAAATCTTCATCAACATAGGCTTTAAGCACTCGATCAAGAATTTCATATTCAGGGAGTGAATCTGAATCTTTCTGATCTGGACGCAGCTCAGCAGATGGTTCTTTGGTTATTGAATTCTCTGGAATAGGTGGGGTTTCGCCTGCTTCGCGTGCGACTTGGTTGCGCCAGCGAGATAGCGCCCAAACATCGGTCTTGTAAATATCTTTAATCGGCGCATAGCCACCGACAGCATCCCCATACAAAGTTGAATAGCCGCAGGCGAGCTCTGATTTATTTCCTGTCGCCAAGACCAGGTGACCTTCCTGATTAGAAAGGCCCATCAAGGTTGTGCCGCGAACACGTGCCTGCACATTCTCTTCCGCTAAACCAGTAAGTGAAAGCGCCTGAATATAGGCATCAACCATCTTCTGAATCTCAACGACTCTAAATCC
>JAPOKG010000068.1 GCA_029977785.1 Actinomycetota bacterium
GGCCACGATGTGCGCGCAAGATTTGCTTTGCAACAAAGCGACCTTGCTGCATGGCAACGGGCGCCAAGAGTTACAACCATTTAAGTATTTAGATAAAGGCTCTATGGCAACTATCGGCCGCCATAAGGCAGTTGTTGAAGTAAAGAACTTCCGGATGACTGGAATTCCCGCTTGGTATGCCTGGTTATGGCTGCACTTGTTCTATCTCTTAGGTGGTCGCAACAAGATTGGCACTATGGCGGACTGGACCTGGAACTACCTCACCTTTGACCGCGGCAACCGTCACATTATGGATTCGCTCTAAAGCAATGCCCGAATATCGCGAAGTCGGCGGACATCAGCTTTACTGCTACGAATGGGATAACAACGGCGAAGCGCTTGTGCTTTTGCATGGCGGCTTAAGTCAGACATCGCACTGGGATCAACAAGTACTGCCGGCCATTGAAGATCAATTCCACGTCTTTGGCTATGACCGCACCGCTCACGGCTTTACCGGCGATCGCGCCGGCAGTCTGCATTTTGATTACCAAGTAAAAGAGGCGATTGACTATCTTGAAACAGTTGTAAAAGAGCCAGCGCATTTAATTGGTTATAGCGACGGCGGAATCATCGCGATTCTTGTCGCAATCGCACGCCCTGAATTAGTTCGCTCAGTTGTGACGCTCGGTGCCAACTTCCATCACAGTGGCACGCTGCCGCTTCCTGATTTTGATGGCGTTGTTTCACCGGAAGATCAAGCTGAATACAACGAGACTTCCCCGGATGCTCCAGAAACTTTGGTAGAGAAAATCACGCGCATGATTGAGATCTGGCGCAGCGAACCAAACTTAGAACGCGCCGACCTGCTCAATATCCAGTGCCCAGTGCTGGTTATGGCAGGCGATGATGATGTCATCGCACATAACCACACCATTGAACTCTTTGAAAACATTCCACTCGGTCAGCTGGCGATTCTTCCGGGCACATCTCATCAATTTATCAAGGAGAAGCCAGCGCTAGCCCAACTGCTTATTCGAGAATTTCTAGAAGATCTAAGCTATCCAATTACCAAGATGCCGATACGGCGCACCAATCCAACCCTTAACTAACCTTCAAACGGCTCGATTGCACCAGTCTTCACGTCGTAAATTCCACCTGCCACAGCCACACCTTCGCGCAGTAACGGGTAGGAACGAATACGGTTTAAATCTATAGCGAGCGCACCGCGCTGATCACTGGATGTGCGAAATTCAAGGCTTGAGGTATTAACACCATACTTTTCATCTATCAACTTATGAAAATCAGCCTCATCATTTTCAGCCATTTTGCAATCTGTATGTGGCATCACCAAGATGCGATTGACATTTAGTAGGTAGGTCGCAAGAACCAGAGTACGCAGAACATCTTCAGTCACACGAGCGCCCGCATTACGAAGAATCTTGACATCGCCTGATTTCATGCCAATTACTGACAATGGATTAATACGTGAATCCATACAGGTAACAATTGCTAGACCTTTAGCGGCAGATCCAGTGAGTTCTGAGTATTTGAAATTCTTCTGGTATTCAGCATTTGCGGCCAATAAATCATCGAAGGCTTCTTGAGGAAAAGAGTTGTTCGACATCTGCAACTCCTTACTTATCTATATCGGAGTAATTCTGGAGCCCCCCATCCGGATTGAACGGATGACCTGCTCATTACAAGTGAGCTGCTCTACCACTGAGCTAGGGAGGCGTACTGCGGGCGTAATTATGGCAGGATTCAGGCCATGTTGCCAAACTATTGGATGAGCCCCGAGACAAACTCAATTAACCGTTTGCCGATGCTCAATATTGAGCATTTTGAAACGCTCTCACTCGATGGCACTTGGCGCTTCCAACTACTGCGTTCTCCTAACGATCAGCCACGTAAAAAGTGGACATCCATTCCTGTCCCAGGCTTATGGACGATGCAACCAACCAGTGACACATTCTTTGATAAGCCGATTTACACCAACGTGCAGATGCCATGGGATCACGTGGCACCAGAAGTACCGGAAGAAAACCCAACCGGAATATACGAACGTGACTTTGAAGTTCCGCAATCATGGGATGACAAGCGCGTTGTTCTGCATCTTGGTGGTTATGAATCCGTTGCAGTTGTCACTGTGAACGGAACTGAAGTAGGCCTTACCAAAGATTCACGCCTTGCTGCTGAATTTGATATCACCGCATTTATCAAAGCAGGCCGTAACACGCTAAGAATTGCAGTCACCAAATGGTCTGATGCCACATACATTGAAGATCAAGATCAATGGTGGCATGGCGGAATTTCTCGTTCAGTTAAATTATTTGCTACCGAAAATGTCTTTATCGAACGTCTGTATGCAACTC
>JAPOKG010000069.1 GCA_029977785.1 Actinomycetota bacterium
GTACGTTAAGTCCTGCCGCAAGCCCAGCATCATCTTCCATCGCCTTCTGCCAACCCTTATTGGCAAGTGCCAATGAATACTTAAGTGTGGCATTGGAAAGTGCCGCAGTTGATGTTGCTGGAACCGCGCCCGGCATATTTGCCACGCAGTAATAGAGCGAGTTATGAACCTTAAAAGTTGGGTCTGCGTGAGTTGTTGCACGTGATCCTTCAAAGCAACCGCCTTGATCAATTGCAACATCTACCAATACTGAGCCTGGCTTCATCTTGGCAACCATCGCATCGGTAACTAGCTTTGGTGCTGCAGCACCTGGAATAAGAACTCCACCCACAACTAAGTCAGCTTGCATGCAGTGCTCTTCAATTGAGTACGGTGAAGATGCAACAGTCTTTACCTGGCCATGGAACATCTCATCGATTTCACCTAAGCGCTTTAAATTGATATCGAGCAGCGTGACATCTGCGCGAAGGCCAATCGCCATTGCAGCCGCTGATACTCCAACACTTCCGCCACCAAGAATTACTACCTTGCCGGGAGCGACGCCAGGTACTCCACCGAGCAATACGCCGCGCCCACCATTTGGACGTTGCAGAGCTGCTGCGCCAACTTGAATCGACATACGGCCTGCAACTTCAGACATAGGAGCTAGCAGCGGAAGAAAACGATTTACTTCTACAGTTTCATAGGCGATTGCTGTGATGCCTGATTTAACAATTGCATCGGTACATTCACGTGATGCCGCCAAGTGCAGGTAGGTAAAGAGGATCTGACCTTTACGCATGCGGTGATATTCCTCTGCGATTGGCTCTTTCACCTTAATGATCATCTCGGACTTCGCCCATACTTCATCGGCTGTATCGAGGATTGTCGCGCCAGCTTTTACATATTCGCTGTCAGTGATTGCCGAACCAAGTCCTGCACCTTTTTCAACAAAAACTTGATGGCCTGCCAGTACGAGAGAGTGAACTCCTGCCGGTGTATTTGAAACTCGAAATTCGTTGTTCTTAACTTCTTTTGGGATACCGACAAGCACAATTAACTCCTAAGTCGACGTTGACTGTTATGGACGTGCTAAATGCTACCTCTAGATTGCGCGAAAATGAAAAAGCAATCCACTTTCAGGTTTTAGCACCGGTAATTGCAGTCCAATATGAGCAAAGTGATCGCCAGTCATAGTGACAGTTGGCCACCATCCTGGTCCACGCTTTTGCATAAAATCTGATGAGCTAAGTGCCTCCACTACTGTGACTTGATAGACACTCTCTTTATCTAGTCCATCAAAAGTTGCAAGCTGCGGCCCAAAAGTATCGATGGTCGAAAGCTGCATATAAGTAAAGATCGCCTCTTTCTTATCCTGCGCTACGGTGCCATATAGGTAAGAGTTACCAACAACTTCATCGCTACGGACAACAGTTCCTGAATGTAGAAGACCACGATGCTTCCTATAGAACTCTACATAAGCCTTCAAGACCTTGGTCTCGTGCGCATCTGCTTCGCAGATATTCCACTCAATGCCCGCATGCCCAAAGAGCGCGTTGAGGGCTCTAAAACTAATTGAATGAGTGCGATGCGTTTGATGGCTGATAGTTGGGCCAATGTGCGTGCCCAAGAATTCAGGCGGGATGACCAGCCCTGTCCAACGCTGAATCTGCTGACGTTCCAGCGCATCATTTTGATCTGAAGTCCAGAAGCGATCTGCATGTTCAATCATTCCCAGATCTACTCGACCACCACCCGATGAACAGGATTCAATCTCAAGACCTGGATGGCGGCGCTTGAGTTCATCAAAGAGTCGATAGATGGCCTCTGTCTGCTTGTGCACTACAGGGCGACCATCAGAGATTGGGTCAGTCAGATGACGATTGTGATCCCACTTGATGTAGGCGATGTTGTTTTCGCTTAAAACTGCATCGACCTGATTAAGCACATGGTTATAGGCGCCCTCTTTAGTCAGATCAAGAACTTGTTGCCAACGACCTTCGACCGGAATACGCCCCGGCTCTTGCAGAATCCAATCAGGATGTGCGCGATAGATATCTGAATCGCGATTGACCATCTCACCCTCAAACCAGAGACCGAACTCAATACCTTTATCGTTGATGTACTTAATGATTGGTCCAAGCCCATTTGGCCACGCCTCTTTCGAAACAACCCAATCCCCTAGCCCTGATTTGTCATCACGGCGAGATCCAAACCAACCATCATCGAGCACAAC
>JAPOKG010000006.1 GCA_029977785.1 Actinomycetota bacterium
TCCCGACACGAGGAGTGGGCGCTCTTCCTGAAGCGTTAGCAAAGAGGTTGAGCAATATCGAGCTTGGGCGCAACATTAATTCACTTAACGAGTTAACCGGCCCAGTTATTGTCGCTACTGATGTTACTACTGCTGCCCAACTCTTAGATATGACCAGTGTTCCTAAACTTGCGACTAGTACAACGTGGTATCACGAAATTCCTACGCAGTTAACTTCTTCAAAGTGCTTGGTCATCGATGGCCAAAAACGAGGACCTGTAGTTAACTCAATTGCAATCTCGAATCTTGCTCCATCGTATGCTACTGCAGGAAAAACGTTGCTCTCTTAGACAACAGTTGAATTTGCCTCAGAGTCTGAGGTGCGCCGCCATCTGGCTTTACTGTGGGGAGCAGATTCATCAGATTGGTCGCTGATAGCCAAATACGAAATACCTAAATCGCTACCAATATTTGCACCGGGCGCCCAGGGTGTTACGTCAGCAAAAATTTCTAATAACATTTATGTCGCAGGAGATTACAGAAGTACGCCTTCACAAAATGGCGCGCTCTTATCAGGCCGTTTGGCTGCGGAAGAGCTACTCTTCGATGAGCGCAGTTAGCGCATTGGTGATGTGCGGGTAATCCCACGTAAAACCGGCGTTGGAAAGTTCTTGTGGCATGACCTTCTTGCTACCCAAGATCTCGCTCGAGAATCCACCCAGTGCAATCTTTAGGCCAATTGCTGGGGCCGGAAAGAGGGCTGGTCTATGCATTGCGCGCGCAAGAGCTGAAGTAAATTCCTGATTAGTAACTGGATTTGGAGAGGTGAGGTTTACTGGTCCTTCGATCTTATTTTCAAGAAGGAATGAGATTGCGCGAATTACATCGTGCAAGGTAATCCAAGACCACCACTGCTTACCATTACCAAGTTTTCCACCAAGTCCTAAGCGAAATAGTGGAAGCATCTTGCCAAGCGCTCCACCGGTTGGATCTAGAACTAAGCCAGTGCGAATCTTTACTGTTCTTACTCCTTGGGCTAAGTCAGCAGCGGCTTCCCATTCGCGACAAACTGCGGCAAGAAAATCATCTCCCACTCGATCGCTTTCAACGACTGCACGATTTCCTGATTCGCCATACCAACCGATAGCGCTGGCTGAGATAAAGACCTGCGGTTTTACTTCAGAGACTGCGTGAGCAATCGCTGTTGTACCCAAGAGGCGAGAATTTAAAATCTCGGCTTTGTATTTCTTGCTCCAACGCTTATCTCCAACGCCCACTCCAGCAAGATGAATAACCGCATCTACGCCTCGAAGTGCTTCAATATCTACATAACCGGTCTTGGGATCCCATTGAATTTCATCTGGAGCAACGACAGGTCGACGTACCAAGCGTTGGACTGTGTGGCCTTCACTTTTTAAGTGACCGACCAGAGCAGTTCCAATAAGTCCGGAAGCGCCCGTAATGGCGATGCGTTGTGGCAAAGACATATGACTTACAGACCCAAATCAGATTCGAATGCGCCACCTTCGAGGCGCTCTTTGAGAGTGACTAGGAAGCGAGCTGCATCCGCTCCATCGACAACGCGGTGATCGTAAGAGAGACCGAGGTAAACCATGGAACGAATAGCAATCGTTTCACCGCCATCTTCACCCTTGACGACCATTGGACGCTTTACAACAGCGCCAAGTCCGAGGATTGCAACTTGTGGTTGATTGATGATTGGTGTGTCAAAGAGCGCACCACGTGATCCAGTGTTGGTGAGTGTAAATGTTCCACCACCGAGTTCGTCGGGGGTTACCTTATTGTCACGAGTACGAGCTGCCAGATCAGCAATCTTGCGAGCAACGCCACCCATATTGAGGTCACCTGCGTTATGAATCACTGGCACAAGGAGTCCACGTTCGGTATCGACAGCGATTCCTAGATGCTCTGCGCCATGATAAATAATCTGGTCGCCTTCAACGGATGAATTAAGAACCGGATGTTGCTTCAGCGCCTCGCAAACTGCGACTGCAAAGAATGGAAGGAAAGAGAGCTTCACACCTTCGCGCGCTTCAAATGTTGCTTTAGAGCGATCGCGGAGACGAGCAATCTTGGTGACATCTACTTCGATAACTGTTGTGAGCTGAGCAGAGACCTGCAAAGACTCAACCATACGCGCTGCAATAACTTTGCGAAGCCTGGACATGGTCACAGTTGTTCCACGAAGAGGTGAAGCAACAGGAGCTGCAGGACGTGGAGCCGATGAAGTCGGCGCAGCAGCGTTTGCAACAGGTGCAGGTGCTGATTGTGGCGCCAGAGCTTGTAAATCTTCCTTACGAATACGTCCACCAATTCCGGTTCCACGTACTGTTGCAAGGTTGATTCCAAGTTCATTAGCAAGCTTGCGGACAATAGGAGTTACATAAGCATCTTGTGGTTGTGACACTGGTGCTTGTGTTACAGGAGCGGGCGCCGCAGGTACTGGAGTTGAAATTTGAGGTGCTACCGGTACAACGATTGGAGTAGGTGCAGCCGGTGCTACCGGTACAACGATTGGAGCAGGAGCTGCAGCGCCACTGACACCGATGAGACCTAAACGAGCTCCAACTGCAACTGTTGTATCGACAGGAACATCTATTGCAAGGAGAGTTCCTGCAACAGGGGACGGAATCTCTGTATCTACCTTGTCTGTTGAAACTTCAAGGAGCGCTTCATCGACTGCAACGTTATCGCCGACGTTCTTAAGCCAACGTGTCACAGTACCTTCACTCACTGATTCACCAAGCGCTGGCATCGTGATAACTGTTCCGCCCGATGTTGCAGCAGGTGCTGCAGGAGCGGCAACTGGTGGGGGAGTTGGCTGAGGTGAAGGAACGGATGCAGGTGTCGCAACTTGGGGAGGAACCCCTGCCACACTTGCATTTGTCTGTGGTTCGGACACTGGAGCTGCGGGTGTTGAAGGAGCGGGTGCACTCGCATCCGTAGAAATAATGGCAAGTTCGGCGCCGACTGCAACGGTCTGATCTACGCCAACGACAATCTTTGAGAGAACTCCTGCAACAGGAGAAGGAATCTCCGTATCTACCTTGTCAGTTGAAACTTCAAGGAGTGGCTCGTCAACTGCGACCATGTCGCCTTCGTTCTTAAGCCAACGTGTAACGGTTCCTTCACTAACGCTCTCACCGAGAGCTGGCATTGTGACTGAGAATGACATCGCTATTTTCTCCTCTTACCTTAACCGTGTGCGTGAAGTGGTTTGCCGGCCAGCGCCATGTGAGCTTCGCCCATAGCTTCTGACATTGTTGGGTGTGCATGGATAAGAGGAGCGACATCATCTGCCGTTGCCTCCCAGTTGTAAATCAATTGTGCTTCAGCAAGGAGTTCGCCAACACGAGCACCCACCATATGAATTCCAAGTACTGGCCCATTCTTCTCTGCTACTAATTTGATGGAGCCAGCAGTTTTCAGAATTTGCGCCTTGCCATTACCGGCCAAGTTGTAATCAAGTTCTACGACGTCGTAGCCACGTTCTTTTGCAACCTTTGTAGATAGACCAACTGATGCAACTTCAGGCTCGGAGTATGTAACGCGTGGAACGCCGTCGTAATTAATTGGACGTGGGTTCAGACCTGCAATGGTTTCGGCAACGAGAATTCCTTCTTGGAATCCAACGTGTGCTAATTGCAGCGTTGGGATGATGTCGCCAACAGCCCAGACGCCAGGAATATTGGTACGGCAGTGGTCATCGACTGTGATGTATCCGCGATCCATGGCGATTCCGAGCTCTTGATAGCCAATTCCATCGGTAACAGGGCCACGTCCGACCGAGACCAGAAGTACATCGGCGGTGAACTCACGGCCATCTTCAAGTGTGACGGTGACGCTGTCACCATTGACTTTATGGGATTTAAAGCGAACACCTAGTTCAAACTTGATGCCACGCTTACGGAAGGCGCGCTCTAGTAACTTGCTGGAAGATTCATCTTCAAGGGCGATTAAGTGAGGCAGACCTTCAATAATGGTGACATCTGAACCGAAAGATTTCCATACTGAAGCAAATTCGCAACCGATGACTCCGCCACCTAGAACAATGACGCTCTTCGGAACATAATCCATCGAAGTTCCATGATCAGATGTGATGACTCGCTTACCGTCAATATCTAGACCAGGAAGCGTGCGTGCATATGAGCCAGTTGCAAGAACAACATTCTTACCAACATATTGAACGCCATTGACCTCAACGCTATTTGCTGAAACCAAACGACCGGTGCCTTCAACGTAGGTGATGTTGCGAGACTTGACCAAACCCTGCAGGCCTTTATGGAGTCCGGCGATGACGCCATCTTTGTAGGAATTAACTCCCGCCATATCGATGGAGTTAAAGGTTGCATTGACTCCGAACTGAGCAGATTCACGAGCGCTATCGGCGACTTCGCCTGCATGTAAGAGCGCCTTTGTTGGGATACATCCACGGTGAAGGCATGTTCCGCCAACTTTGTCTTTCTCGATGAGAGCAACTGAGAGTCCCAGCTGCGCTCCGCGTAGAGCTGCGGCATATCCGCCACTTCCGCCACCAAGAACTACCAGATCAAAATTCGACACCCGTGAGGCTCCTTCTTCATCTACTTCGCAAGTACTCCATCTGCTCTAACGACCATATCTTGCCAGCCTTTTGAGGGCTCGCCTAACTGAAGAGAAAAGGCAGCTTTACCGCTCTTCCAGCGCCAATTGCACCAAGGAGCGGAGGGCTATGCCAGTGCCGCCAACCGGGGTGTATCCGTGTGGCGCTCCTTCGTTATAGGCCGGTCCTGCAATATCTAAATGGAGCCATGGAAGTTCATCGGAAACAAATTCTTTGAGGAAGAGGCCAGCGACAAGCATGCCACCCATCCGCTCACCAATATTCGCAAGATCTGCGACAGGTGAATCGAGTGAGGCGCGCAACTCAACTGGAAGTGGCATAGGCCAAAATGCTTCGCCTGTTTTCTTAGTGAGTTCAACAAATCTTGCAGAAAATTCTGAGTTATTTGTCATTACTGCGCTAGTACGGGTCCCAAGAGCTACAACCTGCGCACCGGTAAGTGTTGCGACATCGACTATGCCATCGAGATCCTTGCTCTCTTGCGCCTTCACAAGTGCATCGGCAAGAACAAGACGACCTTCAGCATCAGGGTTGAGAACTTCCACAGTCTTTCCGCCATAGATTGTGATGACATCGCTAGGTCTCGTTGCTGTATCACTGACCATGTTCTCAGCAAGTGGCGCCCAAGCATCGATTGCTACCGGTGCTTTAAGAAGTGCAATCGCGATAGTGGCCGCGCAGACAGCGGCAGCTCCACTCATATCTGACTTCATCGCCTCCATGCCAAGAGCTGGCTTGAGCGCCAAACCTCCAGTATCAAAGGTGATGCCCTTTCCTATGTAGGCATACTTTTTCTTAGCCTTTACACCTTTGGGAGTGTAAGAAATGTTGAGTAAGCGCGGAGGATTAACTGAACCTTGACCGACGCCGATGATTCCACCGTAACCCTTTGAGCGAAGTTGTGAATCAGTCATCACGGTAACTTTGAGCCCAGCTGCTGCGCCACCGGCCTTTTTTACTGCTGCGCTAATGGCAGTACAGAAAGATTCAGGAGTTAAGTGACTTGGGGGAGTATTAACCAGGTCACGAACTAGATATGTATATGTTGAGATGACTTCAGCTACTTTGACTGCATCCTTGGCTGAACTCTTTGCCGCCAAAGATGTGTGAACAGTGATTGTCTTGAGCGGGGCCTTCTGTGCGCTCTTGGTAGAGCCTCTAAATTGATCGAAGAGGTAGTTCCCAAGTCCAGCGCCTTCAGCTATCGCGCGCACTGCATTTTCATTCTTTGCAGGTAGCGAGAAAGTTGCGCCGGTATTTCCCGAAAGTGCACGAGATGCGGCACCGGCTGCGCGGCGGAGAACTTCATTGTCATAGGTAGCGCTCTGCTTGCCCAGACCAGTAAAGACAATCAGGCGAGTAGCAGTCCCTGGAACTTTGACTACTTCATCTGCCTTACCTGTCGCACCCATATCTACAAGTGACTGAAGCAGGGCTTTTGTATCTAGTGCGATATCACCTGATTCAATATGTAGTGAGGAGGAAGCTTTTGCGCCTTTTGACGCCTTGACGGCGAGACCGACAACCAGAATTTCATCCTTTACGATTCCGTCACTGAGGCGAATCGATGTCATGTACGGCTCCCTTGAGATTCTCATGGCGATACGGCGAACGAGGTGTTTTACCGAGCGTGCGGCAGAGCGTAAGTGTAGGTTGAAGCCCGTGAAAACTTCACCTTTGCATCAGAAACATCTCGATTTGCAGGCCAAGATGGCCGACTTTGGTGGCTGGCTCATGCCTATCGAATATCCCGGCGCTGGCGTATTAGCTGAGCATGCTGCAGTCCGTGAGCGCGTGGGGCTCTTTGATGTATCTCACTTAGGTAAGGCGAGCGTCACCGGTGTTGGAGCCTTGGATTTTCTCAATTCGCAATTCACCAATGACCTCAATCGCATATCCGATAGCAAGGCGCAGTACACCTTGTATTGCACACCTGAAGGTGGCGTCATCGACGATCTGATCGTTTACCGAAATAGCGCCGAGGATTTCTTTCTTATTCCAAATGCATCAAATACATCTGACGTTGTAGCAACCTTGCAGGCAAGCGCCCCAGCAGGTATTTCAATTACCAATCTTCATTCAGAATATGCAGTTCTTGCGCTGCAAGGCCCACAAGCACAAGAAGTAATACAGAGCCTCGGAGTTGATCCAGCCATGGATTACATGGCTTTTGCTCATGTAACTATTGCCGGCTGCGATGTAATTCTCTGTAGAACTGGCTACACCGGTGAGCAGGGATTTGAAATTGTTCCAAAAGTTGAAGACGCAGTCCGTGTATGGGATGCAATTTGCATAGCAATGAAACCTTTCATGGGAGTGGTCTGCGGACTAGGTGCTCGAGACACTTTGCGTACTGAGATGGGCTATCCGCTACATGGCCACGAACTCTCACTTCAGATTTCGCCCGTGCAAGCAAGCGCTGGATGGGCCATTGGATGGAAGAAGAACGAATTTGTTGGGCAAGCAGCTCTGCGCTCACAGAAAGAGTCAGGGAAAGTTCGCACCTTAAAGGCGCTCACTTCCTTAGATCGAGGAATTCCTCGCGCCGGCATGAAGGTCCTCAATGACTCAGGTACTGAAATTGGTGAAGTAACTAGCGGTACGTTCTCACCGAGCCTCAAAGTTGGAATTGCACTGGCCCTCATTGAGCCGGGATACGAAATAGGAACTGAAGTCGCTATCGATGTTCGCGGAAGAGCGTGCGCCGCAAAGATTACTGCGCTGCCTTTTCTGCCTTCTCACGTTCGCTAGACCGAGCCTTAACAAATTCAATCGGAGTAAAGAATGCTGCGCGAGTGTGTGCCCTCCGTAAAGTGTGCAAAATCGGTTTACCAGTGATTGCTATCAGTGAAGCAGTAAAAATTGCACGTGGCACATCCCATGCCATCGCTGATAAGAAGTGATAACTAAGGAATCTACTTACATTCTCAGCAAAAGGCGCTCCTGCCTGATACGAAAGTTGAGTATCAGCTCCTAAAGTCCACGGCCAAAATTGCAGATCCATAGCGATCCCAAAGAAGGCTGCAGCCACAACTCCGTACAGTGCAAGTAAAACAAGTTCACTACGTCCACGAATATTGCGAGGAATGAGCCCAATTCCGAGTCCAATCCAACCGGCTGCAAATGCTTGGTAGGCCACCCAAGGACCAACTCCACCAGTGAGAAAAGCTGACAGAACCATTGAAAGTGCGCCCAAGAGAAATCCAAAAGATGGGCCAAAAACACGTGCGGCCAGGATCAGTAAAAACCACATGGGTTCAATACCGACTGCACCAGTGCCCATAGGACGTAGCGCCGCTATAACTGCAGCTAATACAGCAAGAAGTGCAATCGACTTAGTATCCAACTTGTTATTGCTGACGCTAGCGAAGAGAAGCAAAAGTGCACATGGAACAGCGATTGCAAAGAGCCATTGTGGTCGCGCTTGCGGAGTTGAAATGAGAAAGGGCCAAATGAAACCCAATGCACTAATTACGCTGGTGGCAATAAGTGCCGGAAGAGCTAACCCTCGAAACGAAAATGCTGCGGGTGTGCGGTTCATGGTTGCTTCTCTAACGCCTGCATAACATCAGAGACTGTAAGCCAAGGCTTGGGTGACATCACCTTGGCTACTTGTGGTGCAAAGGCAGGCGAGGAGAGAAGAACATCAAGGGTGGAACCATCGGCAACGATGTCACCTTCTGCCAAGAAGAGAACTCGGTGTGCGAGCTCTGCAACCAGCTCTACATCATGAGTCGCCATGAGGACTGGGCGATTAAATGTACTTGCATACTCTTTTAGGGCAACGGCAAAGAGGTTTTTAGCCTGATAATCAAGGCCTCGAGTGGGTTCATCGAGAACTAATAGTTCAGGGTTACCTGAGAGAACAATGCTGAGCACCAGAGCGAGGCGTTGCCCCTCAGATAAATCATTTGGGTGGGTGTCTTGTGAAATATGAGGAACGAGTCGTGAGAGAAAAGCAAAGGTGGAGCCTTCCGCAATTTCGTTATCGCGGTCTGCCTGCGTGCATTCAGCGCGCACAGATTGGGCATAAAGAAGATCACTTGGTTCTTGCGGAACATAACCAATACTTCGTCTTCGCTCTAGACCCTTTAATTGTGCGGGATCCTTTCCGTGAACACGCACACTTCCTTTTGTCGCAGGCTGTGAACCCACTGTCGCCTGTAAGAGCGAACTCTTACCTGCGCCGTTGCGTCCCATCACAGCGACAATCTCACCGGCGCCAATTTTTGTTGAAACACCTTTGAGCGCTTGGTGGTTACCGTAGGCAATAGTTAAGCCATCTACTTCGATAACAACATCAGAGCTGGCTGCTATCTGTTCTGTGGTCTCAAAAGTTTGTGCGCGAATGCCTTCAGTCAAGCGCCGTACTTCCCTGACACTGGTCCCTACCTCACTGAGGTTGAGCGCACGTGCTAAGCGAATAATCGGAGGAACCAATTGAGCGGTCTTGAGAACTTCTTCGGCGGGGCCTATAGCGGTCTCACCATTGCCTTCGATGTAAATGATGCGATCTACAAATTGAATGACCCGTTCAAGACGATGCTCAGCGATGACAACGGTGACGCTTAGATCATGAACAAGTCGGTGCAGGAGTGAGAGAACTTCTTCGGCAGCAATCGGGTCCAGCGCGCTTGTTGGTTCATCCAAGACAAGGACTTTAGGGTGCATCACAAGAGCTGCACCGATTGCGACTCGTTGTTGCTCACCACCACTGAGAGTAGCGATAGATCTATTTCGGACTGCATTAAGGCTAAGCAGATCCAATACTTCTTCTACACGTTTTCGCATAACTTCGTGCGGGAAGTTCAGAGCTTCCATACCAAATGCCAATTCTTCTTCAACAATATCGGCTACAAAACTGTTGAGTGGGTTCTGTCCAACAATTCCAACGATATGCGCGAGAGAACCAGGCTTTACTTCACGAGTTGAAATTCCATCAACACTTATATCGCCAGCTAAAATTCCACCAGTGTGATGGGGGACAAGGCCATTAATCAGACGCAGGAGTGATGATTTTCCTGAACCTGTCTCACCCATCACCAGAACCATCTCGCCCTCTTGAATTGAGAAGGTGAGATCTTCAATAATGGTTTTAGTTGAATGGGGATAGATCAGTGAGACGTTTGAAAATTTGATCATGCCAACACCAACGCCGAACTGACCACAAAGGTGATTACGACAACCGCACTATCACTCATATGCCATCTCTCTGGCCTATAGCGACTTCGCTTTCTACTCACACCAAAGCCACGAGAGTCCATGGATGCTGCCAGTTGCAAGGATCTCGAGAGCGATTCTTCGAGCAGAGGCAGAGCAAGCCCTCGCCAAGAAACTTTCTCGTGGCCACGTAGTTGTTGCGCTAAACGTATGCGACGAGCGCTTTGCGCTAATTGGGGAAAGAGTGAGGTTGCGATAACCAGAGTAATTCCAATTTCGTAGATAAAAAACGGCAACGTGCGAAGCACTTTGTGCGGGCTAGTTAACGAAGTAGCCGCACCGAAAAGGGCAATCACGGTCGCGATGATTAATCCTTCGTGAAGAGATGATGACAAACGCTCAAGCGTTACCGCTCCACCCAATCTAATTCCTGGCATCCAAGAAGGTAAATCAATGATGGGCACGGTGAACAAGGTCTTCCCTGGAATGGGAACTCCGATAAGAACGCCGACAACTGCACGAATGATCAGAATGACAGCCCCTATACGCAGGGCGATCCAATAACTTCTGCCCCAAGGTGAGCCATCACTTCGCACTTTAACGAGAACGGTCGCTACAGCAACTGAGCTGAGTGCAACCCATGCGCTATCGGCGAGCACCACCGCTGTTATCAGCAGAAGCGCCCAAATCCACATGGTGAGTGGGTGTAGCGACCGTTTCATCGTCAGAGTCTGTTAAACGTTCTGGCTACTTCTTGGCAAGTGCAGCTGGAGTTTCAATCTCTACGCCACACTCTTTCTTTGGATATCCGTTGAATCCGCAGATGAGACCAGACGAGGCTGATCGGACTTTTACAGCCTGGCCCAAAACATCAATCCCTTGTGATCCCTTAGCTGTTGTCACACAACGGACAATTGTTCTTTGTACTTTTTCACCCTTAGGTGCGTAGGCCTTGCTACCAAAATCAATGACGAGTGCAATCCGCTTTGTATCTGGATCCTTCTTCACTTTTCCGCAGATTTTGGCAAAGTCTGGCTTAACCAGTGGGGCTGCAGATGGAACATCATCACTACTAAAGACGAATGACCATCCTTCAACGGCTCCATCTTCAATATCAACTGTCGGGCCAGTCATTGCCGCCTTCCATTCAGTTGAACCTGGGGCTGCTTGAAAATACCCCCAGTAGCGCCAACCTTTAGAGGCAGCGTTTGCAGCCGGCATTGTTATTACCTGTGACAATGCGAGGGAAATACTTATAGCGATTGTTACGTAGATGCTTTTCTTCATGTGTGGAACTCCTGTGTCAGGAAGTTTCACAGGGGTAGCTCGCTAGCGCTCGGCCAAGAAACGGCCAAAAACCTTTGGACTACACCCCGCAAACCTCGGCGGGTGTTGGTCGAAAACAAGTGACATGTAGGTAATCCGACTTAAACAACTCATTACTCTCGAAAGATTCATTCGAGAATGTACAAGCCATTCTTACGGTTGCGGGTCAGCGTCGGAATTTCACCGAACTTCCCCTACAAGCCACCTATGAAGTTGTATGCGAAGAGAACCACAGCGTCTGGTTATTGGCAACTCACCACGCCCGCCCTAGGGTAAGCAGATGGAATATAGACGCCTTGGCAGTACCGGAATGTATGTCTCTGAAATTTCTTACGGAAATTGGATTACACATGGATCCCAAGTAGAAACTGAAGCAGCGATTAAGTGTGTACGAGAGGCTCTTAATCAAGGGATAACTACATTTGATACTGCTGATGTTTATGCAAACACAAAGGCTGAGGTAGTTCTCGCTAAGGCTCTCAAGGGCGTGCGTCGTGAATCCTACGAATTATTTACAAAGGTCTATTGGCCAACTGGTCCAGGAAAGAATGATCGCGGACTCTCACGCAAGCACATCATGGAGTCCTGCCATGCATCCCTCAAGCGCCTTAATACTGACCACATTGATCTGTATCAGCTTCATAGATTTGATTTCGAGACTCCTCTCGAAGAATCTCTCGGCGCACTCGATGACCTCGTGCGCCAAGGAAAGGTCATGTATGTCGGATTCTCTGAATGGACTGCGGAGCAGATCGCCCGCGGACTAAAAATTCAAGATCAACGTGGTTACAACCGATTTGTCTCTAGTCAACCGCAGTACTCGGCGCTTTGGCGAGTTATTGAAGCCGAAGTTGTTCCGCTTTCGGAGCGCGAGGGAATCGGTCAGATTGTTTGGTCACCAATGGCGCAAGGAGTCTTAACCGGAAAGTACCTACCTGGAAAGAAGGCTCCAGCTGGATCGCGAGCAACGGATAAGAAGAGTGGTGCGGCAATGATTTCAAGGTGGATGAAAGATGATGTCCTCGAGGCAGTTCAACTGCTAAAACCGATTGCAGACAGCGTAGATCTATCGATGTCTCAGATGGCGCTGGCCTGGGTTCTTCAGAATCCGAATGTTTCTAGCGCAATCATGGGTGCGACCAAGCCGGCGCAGATTAAAGATAATGTGAAAGCTTCCGGTGTTAAGTTGCCTTCGGAAGTGATGAAGGCGATTGATGGCGCTATTGGAAAGGTCGCAGAACGAGACCCAAAGAAGAATGTCAGCCCAAATCCACGTCCATAAACCTTCGTGTAAAAAAACTACGAGCTAAATTGAGTCTCCAGGGCTTACCTGCGGTTTAGGCATGCGCATGCGGCGCATCTGTGTCGAGCGCAGCCATCCATACATTCCGATTCCCTTGAAATCTCCACCTGGAAAACGATCTGCTGCGGCCGCTTTGATTTTGCGGCTGAGGAAAATTCCATCTATCACAGAGATTAAGAGGACGCCGTACATCAAGGCGATACTTCCGAGTTGAAAAGCTGGAAGCGGAATGAGCGTCATAATCAATACTGCAAAGATAATTGGTAGAAAATACTCACCGATTGAACGGCGGGTGTCTACATAGTTGCGAACAAATTTCTTTACTGGGCCCTTATCGCGTGAAGGAAGAGCGTTCTCGTCTCCGCGCATGTATGCAGCACGGGCAGCAACTCGAGCCGCGCGAGCTGCTTCCTTGGCGCGCTTCTTTTCGATTTTTGTAGAAGCGGGCGCAAGAGATGCAACTTTACGAGCAGCTTCTGCCTCTTTGCGCTTTGGCGTTGGTCGTCCTTTTTTAGTGGCTTCAGTCATGGCGCAACTATAGGGCGAGCATCTGGTCGAGGGCTATCTTCGAGAAATGGGCTACGCGTTCATCTACCTTAATGTGATTGACGATATGGCCAGACAGCACTGATTCCATCGCCCAGACCAGGTGTGGAAGATCAATTCGATTCATCGTTGAGCAGTAGCAGACAGCCTTATCGAGAAAGACGACCTCTTTATCTGGGTTGTTGGCAGCAAGGCGAGAAACAAGATTGAGCTCAGTTCCTACGGCCCATTTACTGCCGGGTGCTGATTGAGAAACAGTCTGAATTATCTTCTCGGTGCTACCTACAACATCAGCGGCAGTCACCACATCGTGGGTGCACTCTGGATGCACTATCACCTTGACTCCGGAAATACGCGCACGAACCTCATTCACAGAGTCTCGGGTGAAGCGTCCGTGAACCGAGCAGTGTCCGCGCCACAAAATTACAGATGCTTTCTTAATTTGATCTTCAGTCAGGCCACCCATTGGTTTCCAGGGATTCCACAGAACACAATCCTCGAGAGAGAGCCCCAACGATAGAACAGCTGTGTTGCGACCAAGATGCTGATCGGGGAGGAAGAGAATCTTCTCTCCCTTTGAGAGCGCCCATTCCATCGTCTTTTGAGCATTCGAAGAAGTGCAGATGGTTCCACCATTTTCACCAGTAAAACTTTTTATTGCTGCAGATGAGTTCATGTATGTAACAGGAACAGTGGAACTGGCGACACCGATGCGCTCCAGTTCTTTCCAACATTCTTGCACTTGTGAAGCAGTTGCCATATCTGCCATCGAGCAACCGGCGGCTAAATCAGGAAGAATCACTTTCTGTTGTGGCGAGGTGAGAATGTCGGCACTTTCCGCCATGAAGTGAACTCCGCAGAAGAAAATGAATTCAGCGTTCTTCTGCTCCGATGCTGCTTGCGCTAATTTAAAAGAGTCACCAGTGATATCTGCAAATTGAATAACTTCATCGCGTTGGTAGTGATGGCCCAGAATTAGTGCACGCGAACCTAGACCTGCTCGGGCAGCTATCGCTCGTGCTACAAGGTCTGGATCACTGGCTGCGGGAAGTTCGCCGGTGCAGGAAACGCCACGCTCTGAGGCAAGATCGCGCCCTTGTCCAAGGACCAATAAGTCCTGCAACGAGATGGTCATGGCCTAATTCTCCTGTGTTTCGGTTCGCATCGGCAACCTGACGCGGCTATCCTTGAGGCATGACTACTGAAACAACAACATCTGTCGACATCACAACCGGTATCACTCTTACTGATGTGGCGGCTGCGAAGGTTGCGGCCCTTCTTGCTCAAGAAGGGCGCGATGATCTCTACCTTCGCGTTGCAGTCCAACCAGGTGGTTGCTCAGGTCTTCGTTACCAGCTCTACTTTGACGATCGCAATCAAGAAGGCGACATCGCGCGCTCATTTGGTTCTGTCAAAGTTGTCGTGGACAAGATGAGTGATCCATACCTTATGGGCGCAAGCATCGATTTCGTCGACACCATTGAGAAGCAGGGCTTCACAATTGATAATCCAAATGCGGGTGGTTCATGCGCATGCGGCGATTCCTTTAGCTAACAAGTACTTAGCCTTCATCGCCTGTAGTTAGATACGCCCTATGAAAATAGGCGTGGCAGGTTCAGTCGGGTTAGACCATCTCATGACCTTCCCGGGCAAATTCACGGATTCCTTAGTCGCCGGATCACTTGAAAAAGTTTCACTCTCATTCCTCGTTGATGGACTTGATGTACGTCGCGGAGGGTGCGCTGCCAATATCGCTTTTGGTTTGGGTGTACTTGGCCTCAATCCAATTTTGATTGCAGCGGTTGGAAAAGATTTTGCTGATTACGATGCTTGGCTTACGCGCCATGGAGTAAACACAGCGCACGCATTGGTGTCCACCGAACAACATACTGCGCATTTCACGGTAACCACCGACACAGAACTCAACCAGATTGCATCCTTCTTTCCGGGCGCTATGTCTGAAGCACGCAACATTGAGCTCAAGCCCATCATGGATAAGGTCGGCAAATTAGACCTCTTAGTAGTTTCTCCTGATGACCCCGAAGCGATGTTGCGCCACACAGAAGTAGCCCTTGCTATGGGAGTCGCTGTTGCGGCAGACCCTTCACAACAGATGGCACGTATGAGTGGCGAGGAGATTAAGAAGCTAATAGCTGGTGCCACCTACTTATTCATGAATGAATATGAACTTGCCCTAGCGATTCAAAAGACAGGTTGGAGCGACCGCGAAATTCTAGAAAAGGTTACTTACAGAATTGTCACTCAAGGCTCTGAGGGCGCACGAGTGGAAAGTAAAGATGGGACTTTTATTAAAGTTCGCTGCGCTAAAGAGAAGGCAAAGATTGATCCAACTGGAGTGGGAGATTCATTTAGATCAGGTTTTGTCGCAGGACTGGCCTGGGGGCTCTCGTTAGAACGCTGTGCACAGTTGGGTTCGATGATTGCAACCTACGTGATTGAAACTACCGGAACCCAGGAGTACCGCTTTACTCGGGAAGAGTTCTTAACTCGCTTCCGAGAAGCCTACGGCCAAGAAGCGGCTGCAGAAATTGCAGCTCACCTTCCTTCCTAAGAAATCGCCTGACTGATTGCTCTCTTAAGCGAGTCAATGTCATCTCGCGTAGTTCCGCTGTGAAGAGTCAATCGCAGATGGCCATTTGTTGGATATCCCATCGCTGCCAGAACGTGGCTGGGCTGTAAATCTGCAGCCGAACATGCAGAACCAGAATCAGCATCAATCCCATTTTTGGCCAAGGCGCGAACCAATTGCTCTCCCGCTAGGCCTTCAACGGAGAGAGAAATCTTATGAGCTAGCGCCTTTGAATTAGCCGCAACGATATTTACGCCTTCAATCTCTGAAAGCGAATCGATGAGGTAACTGCGAATCAGTGGATCTTCTGGACTGAAATTTTCTAAGGCGATTGCTGCAGCAATAAGCAACGGTAGTGAGTAAGTGCCAGGGGACTTGATGGGCGCTATTCGAGGCAATGGGTAGATGTAAGAAGAATCGTTAATTGCAAGAACCCCAAGACCTGATGGACCATTCCACGATTGGGCATCAAAGAGCGCGGTTGACCAAGATTCTGGAAGTGGAAGTCGTGGGCCAGAGGCGGTGGCATCGACAGAAATCTGTGACTTGTGATGAGGACGGAAGTTTTGAATTGTTCCGGTTTCTCCGTTAGCTAACTGAAGAGAGATGACCGTGTCATCGGCCAGGGTCGTTGTTTTCAAAATCTGACCTTCGTTATCAACTTCCAACTCTTGTACAGGTCCAGAATGCGCGCGGGCGATCGCCCTTATTTTTCCCTTGTCGATAGTTGCGTAGGCAAAGTTCTTAGTAGGGGATAAGAGTCCGGCGATTGCAAGGAAATGGCCGAGGCCTGGCTCGCCTATGATTTCTATTGCATCTGGGCGAAGGCCTAGTCGGTTTCCGATATTTTCTAACGACTGATTTCGAAGAATCGCAGCACGTGCGGCGCTCTGTGAAATCTTCTTTGGGTCAGCCCACCCTTGGTCAAAAGCCGCCAACAACGCCTCTTTGGCGGCAGGGTGGAGCGGGCTCTCAGAGGTGAAATTTCCTGTGACACGAACCACCGAATGAACGCTACTCGCTCCGGCGAGCACATGCACACCGCACCACTATCCTTAGCCCTATGTCTCACACTTCGCGTAGATGGCGCCCAGTCCGAGCGGCTGCGGTTCTCGCGCCACTTGCAATAGCGCTGAGTGGTTGTTCCTTTGATGCAAAGAATATTTCCGGCATGGGATTCCCGAAGGATGCTTCCAGCGTCAATGACATCTCGATTTCACTTTGGCAAGGAGCCTGGATTGCGGGAGCGGTAGTTGGAATTATTACTCTCGTTCTACTTTTGTGGCCAGCTGTTTTCCATCGCGCATCTGCCAGCAAGGGTGAGTTCCCAAAGCAGACCCAATACAACATCCCTGTTGAAATTCTCTATACGGTAATCCCATTCATTATCGTCTTTGTACTTTTCTACTTCACAGCAATTAAGCAGACAGAGATTGTTGATAAGACATCTCCGGTAAAGCATGAGATCAACGTCAATGGTTTCCAATGGTCTTGGCAATTTGGATACCCAGAAGCTGGTGAAAAGGCAGTTGTAACAGGAACGCCCGCTCAGCCACCAACTCTGTATCTTCCACAAGGCGAGAAGGTTCGCTTCACGCTCACTGCAACCGATGTGGTCCATGGATTCTGGATTCCAGCCTTCATGATTCAGATGCAGAACTTGCCGGGTGAAACTAATCAGCTCCAATTCACGGCTAATAAGCTGGGTGAGTTCCCAGGTCGCTGCAACATCCTCTGCGGACGAAACCATTCACAGATGCTCTTTAAGGTCAAAGTTGTAACTCCAGAGCAGTATCAGAAATATCTTGACTCCTTGAAGGCGAGCGCAGCATGACAACTTTCGCAGAACGTCCAACAATTGCAGCGCCCCGCCAAGGAGTTCAGAAAACTTCTCTTGGAAGCCAGTTTGTTAAGACCATTACCTCAACCGACCATAAGCGCATCGGCTACCTTTATTTAGCAACATCTTTTGCTTGGTTCCTTATCGGTGGCGTCCTTGCTCTCTTTATCCGCGCCGAGCTGACCCGCCCAGGTATGCAGTTCATGAGCGTTGAGCAGTACAACCAAGTGTTTACCATGCACGGAACGATTATGTTGCTGATGTTTGCAACACCACTATTTGTAGGTTTTGCAAATGTCATCATGCCACTGCAGATTGGTGCAGCAGACGTGGCCTTCCCTCGCCTCAATATGCTCTCTTACTGGCTTTACTTCTTCGGTTCAATCCAAGCAACCATCGGATTCTTAACTCCAGGTGGAGCAGCTTCATTCGGATGGACTGCTTATGCACCACTTGCTAACTCAACATATTCCCCTGGAATCGGTGGAGATTTATGGGTTATGGGTCTTGCCATCTCAGGTCTAGGAACAATTCTCGGCGGGGTTAACTTCATTACAACTATCTTCACAATGCGCGCGCCAGGAATGACGATGTTCCGTATGTCTATCTTCTCTTGGAACGTATTGCTTACCTCAATCCTTGTTCTCCTTGCCTTCCCGCCATTGGCAGCAGCCCTTCTTGGTCTGGAATCAGATCGTCTCTTTGGCACGCATATTTTTGATCCGGCTAATGGCGGGGCCATGCTCTGGCAACACTTGTTCTGGTTCTTTGGTCACCCTGAGGTTTACATTTTGGCGCTGCCATTCTTCGGAATTGCAACTGAGATTTTGCCAGTCTTTAGCCGTAAGCCGATCTTTGGATACAAGGGACTTATCGCTGCAACTATTGCAATTTCAGCGCTTTCAGTATCTGTGTGGGCGCACCACATGTTTGCAAGCGGAAAGGTCCTCCTTCCCTTCTTCTCATTTATGACATTCCTCATTGGTGTTCCAACTGGAGTGAAATTCTTTAACTGGATCGGCACCATGTGGCGTGGCCACGTCACCTTTGAGACTCCAATGCTCTGGGTGATGGGCTTCCTCGTGACATTCCTCTTCGGTGGTATTACAGGAATTATCTTGGCATCCCCACCACTGGACTTCGCGGTATCAGCGTCTTACTTTGTGGTCGCTCACTTCCATTACGTTCTCTTCGGCACGGTGGTCTTTGCGATGTTTGCTGGCTTCTATTTCTGGTGGCCAAAGTTCACAGGGCGCATGCTCAATGAAACGCTTGGAAAGATTCACTTCTGGACGCTCTTCTTTGGTTTCCACATCACATTCCTTATTCAGCACTGGCTCGGTATAAAAGGTTTCCCACGCCGTTATGCGGATTACCTTTCTACCGACGGCTTCACTGAGATGAATATGATTTCAACAGTCGGATCATTCCTTCTTGCGCTTTCGATGATTCCATTCTTTGTCAACATTTGGATTACACGTAAATCTCCAAAGGTCGAAGTTGATGACCCATGGGGCTACGGATCATCTCTCGAGTGGGCCACATCGTGCCCACCTCCACGCCACAACTTCTTATCTATGCCACGCATTCGTTCTGAACGTCCGGCATTTGATCTCCACCATCCACACATCAAGACTGAAGGTCACTAAGCATGAAAGCTAACTGGAAACTCTTTACCTTCCTTTCAGTCTTTTACGTCATCATGACCGTGATTTATTGGGCTGTCGGTGGAGAACCTGTTGGTATCACCGGAATGGTTCTAGCCGCATGCCTTGCTGGAATGGTCGGTTTCTACCTCTGGTTCACACAGAAGAGAATTGGCGTGGAAATTCCTTCAGATAACGATGACGCTGAGATTGCAGATGACGCCGGCGAACTGGGTTTTTATAGCCCTCACTCATGGTGGCCGCTTCCCGTTGCTCTCAGCGCTACAGCACTTAGCCTTGGTCTAATTATCGGTTGGTGGTTGGTACTAATCGCTTTAGGAACGCTTGTCCTTAGCATTATTGGAATGGTTACCGAATACGAAAAACCTGAGCCACAGCACTAATCTGCTGACGCTCTCTTAACCATGAAGAAGCTGGCCGTTGCCGCTCCTTGGATATTTACCCTCATCTGGAGCTCAGGATTTGTCGTTGCTAAATATGGATTTGAAGATAGCGATTCGCTCTACTTCTTAGCGCTGCGCTTACTGTTAGCCGCACTCATTCTCTTCTTGCTCACAGTGGCTCTGCGTCAGCCTCTTCGACTTTCTCGTGAAGATCTGTATGCAACAGCTTTGATCGGACTATCTCTGCATGGTCTATATCTCGGTGGAGTTTGGTACGCCATCGAATTAGGAGCACCTGCGGGCTTATCTTCAGTCATTACCAGCATGCAACCAATATTGGTTTCGGTATTGGCTGTCAGACTCCTGGCTGAACCACTCACCAAGAAACAAATTGCAGGACTTTTCTTTGGCCTATCTGGAGTAGTGCTCGTTGTATTGCCTAAGCTCACTGGAGCAAGTGGATTTACGGCTGAATCTCTGGCTTTACTCTTTGTCGCATTAGTTGGTAGCACCATTGCAACTTTGCTTCAGAAGAAAATCGGTCGCGACATACCTTTGATGATAGGCACCACATATCAATTTCTCCTTGCTGGGATTGTCATGCTCGCTATCTCAGTAGCGCGCGGGCGAACTCGCTTTGAATTGACTCATACATCCTTTTGGACGATGTCTTGGGCGGTCTTAGTCACATCGATTGCAGCTATCTTGTTACTTCTTTGGCTCTTAAATCACGGTTCTGCAGCGAAGGTTTCAAGTTTGCTCTATCTTGTTCCACCGATGGCAGTTCTGCAGGCCTATGTACTCTTTCAAGAGAAGGTAGGTGTGATTGGACTTATTGGAATTATTCTGACCGCTCTCGGAGTCGCCCTCGTCATTCAAAGTTAAAGGTGATTAGATAGCGCCCATGACACAGCCAACCGCCAATCCAGAACGTGGCAAAGAGGTTTTTGCCACCGACCGCGCCCATGTCTTCCACTCTTGGAGCGCGCAATCGCAGATTGCACCTCTTCCTGTTGCAGGGGGTGAAGGCAGCTACTTCTGGGATTTTGATGGAAAGAAATACTTAGACTTTTCTTGCCAGTTGGTCTTCACCAATATTGGATTTCAGCATCCCAAGGTAATCAAAGCAATCCAAGAGCAAGCGGGGATGCTTACAACTGTCGCACCGCAACATGCAAACGAGGCGCGTGGCGAGGCTGCAAAGCGCATTACTGCACGCGCAGGTGCCCATCACAACAAAGTCTTCTTTACCAATGGCGGTGCCGATGCTGTCGAAAACGCCATTCGCATGGTGCGACTTCACACCAATCGTCACAAAGTTCTCTCCTTCTACCGCAGCTATCACGGAAATACTTCCGCAGCTATTGCCTCAACAGGTGATCCGCGTCGTTGGCCTAATGAATATGCCTACGGCCATGTCCATTTCTTTGGCCCCTATCTCTATCGGTCAGCTTTTTGGGCAACCACTGAGGAAGAAGAGTGCAAGCGCGCTCTCGAACACCTTGAGCAAGTCATCATCTTTGAAGGCCCTGCAACAATCGGTGCAATTCTTATTGAATCCGTCGTCGGCACAGCCGGCGTTCTGCTTCCTCCTGCTGGCTACCTCGAAGGAGTAAGAGCGCTCTGCGACAAATATGGAATCAAGTGGATTGCAGATGAAGTAATGGCAGGGTTTGGCCGCACTGGAAAATGGTTTGCCTACCAACACTCATCAGCTGAACCAGATCTGATTGTCTTCGCAAAGGGTGTGAATAGCGGTTACGTTCCTCTAGGAGGAGTCATCATTAGCGATGAGATCGCCAAGACATTTGACGAGCGCGTCTTCCCTGGCGGACTTACCTATAGTGGACATCCACTTGCATGCGCTGCGGCTGTTGCAACGCTCGACGTGATGGCGCAAGAGAAGATTGTTGAGAACGCGGCCGATATGGGCGAGCGAGTAATCAAACCGCTGCTTGAAGAGTTGATGGCTAAACATAAGGTAATCGGCGAGATCCGCGGACGAGGAACTTTCTGGGCCTTGGATTTAGTAAAGGATCGTCAGACTCGTGAACCGCTAGCTCCTTATGGTGGAACGAGCCCTGCGATGAGCGAGCTAGTCGCCGCCTGCAAGAAGTTAGGGTTAATGCCATTTACCAACTACAACAGAATGCATATCTGCCCGCCATGTAATGTGAGCGAAGCAGAACTGCGCGAAGGCTTTGCGATCTTGGATCAGGCCTTTACTGCGATAGCAGGTCACTACACAGGCAAGTAAGCCTTACTTGTGTAGTGCTAAGAGATTAGTGGTGACCCTCTAGTTCGCGGCGCTCGGTCTCAGTTGCCTTAGGAACTGCAACTGCATGTGCACGAGAGATTCGATTACGAATCTTATTTCGAATCGCGGCCGGACGACGAACGCCGGCGCCATCAACCTCGGGAAGCTCAAGAGGAGCGAGCTGTTCGTGTGATGTTAGTAGCCATGCCTTTTCTGGGCTGATTGGCTCATGTACTTCAACAAACTCACCATTAGGCATGCGCACTAGTCGACCAGTTTCGCGGCCATGTAATACCAAATCGCGATCTGCTCGCTGTAGCGATAGACATAGGCGCTTGGTCACTATAAAGGCGATCGGTGGCAGAACAATGATTGCAATTCTAGAGAACCACATCATCTGATTGATTGTCAGATCGAAGGAAGTGGCGATGATGTCGTTTCCACCGTTAATCAAGGAGACGAGTGTGAAGGTCAGAGCCATCGCACCGATTGCGGTTCGGTTAGGCGCATTTCGTGGGCGATCGAGGAGGTGGTGCTCTCGCTTATCTCCGGTGATCCAACTCTCGATAAATGGATAGAGAGCAAGTCCTGTAAAAATGATTCCCGGCAAAATCAAACCTGGAATCAGAATGTTCCAGGAAATGGTGTAACCAAAGAGGTATGTCTCAATTGGTGGCGACATACGCACCAATCCATCGAGCCAACCCATGTACCAGTCAGGCTGTGAACCAGCTGAGACCTGTCCTGGGTTGTAAGGACCGTATAGCCAAATTGGGTTGATGGATGCAACAGCGCCTAAGAATGCAGTAACACCAAAGACGATAAAGAAGAATCCACCAGCCTTTGCCATGTATACAGGCATCAGTGGATATCCAACAACGTTCTTTTCTGTGCGTCCAGGACCAGGGAATTGAGTGTGCTTCTGGTACCAGACGAGCATGAGGTGAACTGTGATGAGAGCTAAAAATATTCCAGGCAGAAGAAGAACATGTACTACATAGATGCGCGGAATAAAGGCGAGCCCTGGGAAGGCTCCACCGAAGGCAAAATAGGAAAGGTATGAACCGACAACCGGTATCGCTTGAATAATTGCTTCAGCAATTCGAATTCCTGTACCAGAAAGCAAATCATCGGGAAGTGAGTAACCCAAGAACCCTTCAACGATTCCGAGGGTAAGAAGTCCAACACCAATGATCCAGTTGAATTCACGTGGTTTGCGGAATGCACCGGTAAAGAAGACACGCATTAAGTGAACAACAATTCCTATCATAAAAATAAGGGCCGCCCAGTGGTGGATTTGACGCATCAAAAGACCGCCACGCACTTCGAATGAGATTTCTAGTGCAGAGGCATATGCTGCCGACATCTTTACACCCTGCAGTGGTTCGTAAGCTCCCTCATAAACCACTTCACGCATTGAAGGGTCGAACCAGAAGGTAAGGAAAGTTCCAGAGAGCAGCAAGATAATAAATGAGTACAAGCAAATTTCACCGAGAAGGAATGACCAGTGATCAGGGAAGACCTTCTGCAGGTTCTTCTTCATCCACTTTGCGCCGCCTGTGCGATCATCAACATAACCTGCAACGTTGCCGGCGATTCTTTCGCGTGCTGTCATGATAAACGCCCCCAGAAGCTAGGTCCTACAGGTTCGGAAAATGGCGCTTGAGCTACTAAGTAGCCTTCGGCATCCACTGTGATTGCCAATTGTGGCAGAGGTCGAGCTGCGGGGCCAAAGATAACTTTGGCAGCGCGGGTGACATCAAAGGTTGATTGGTGGCATGGACAGAGCAGATGCTTTGTTGTCTGCTCGTAGAGTGCAACGGCGCAACCCATATGTGAACAAATTTTGGAGAATGCGATGATGCCTTCGTGCGTCCAAGAAAGTCTCTCGCTATCAAGATTAAATTCTTCAGGACGCATGCGAATGAGGAGAACAGCATCCTTCGCGATATCTTCGAGGTGGCGTTCCTTGCCCTCTGGGAACTCTGGCTGAGTTTGAGCAACAGCGCCAATTTCGAGATCTTCAGGACGAATTGGTCGATCACCAGGGTCGGTAACTAAACGAGTTCCAGCTTTCCAGTGTGTCTTCTTTAAATCATCGCCTGGTAGTGGGCCGAGATCTCGAAGGAGTAATAGGGGAGTAAGACCTGAAAGGCCGAGCGCTGCTCCGAGAGTTCGCTTGATAAGTGGACGTCTACCCAACCCTGCGTTTGCGGCCCCCTCTTTCACGGTCTTTACAAAGTCAGCACGATCTTCATCATCGGAGCGAAATTCATGGCGTTGCACAACAATTTCTTCATCAGGCATCAGAGTCTTTGCCCAGTGAATAGCTCCTGCTCCAATACAGAACAAGGCAATCGCCATTCCGAGGCCAAGACCTAGTTGATGAGCATTTGTCTCACCCATAACTGGGATAAAGATAAAAGTCTCATCGCTAATGAAGATAAATGAGAATATGAGCAGGAGAGTACCGAGGGCGGATAGCGAGAAGAGAATTGCCACTTGTCGCTCAGCGCGCTTTGCAGCAACTGGATCAGTATCTGTTCTGCGATGAACGTGCGCTGGAAGTCCAGGATCTTTTATGAGATCTACTTCTCTTGACTCAGAATTAGACATTGCTTATCTCGCCTTCGCTGCTAGCCATACTGCTACACCAATGAGCAATACGATTCCTAGAGTCCATGCGAGAAGGCCTTCAGTAACTGGACCCACTCGCCCAAGGGCAACTCCGCCAAGCTGTGGCTCTGATTCTGCAGATTTAATCCATTTAATAATGGAGAGCTTTTCTTCGGGTGTAAGGGTCTTATCGCTAAAGACTGGCATCGCTTGCGGGCCAGTAATCATCGCTTCATAAATATGTTTTGGCTGAACACCCATTACGGTCGGAGCATATTTACCTTGGGTGAGGGCTCCACCTTGTCCAGCAAAGTTATGGCACATTGCGCAGTTGGTGCGGAAAAGTTGTCCACCTTCTGCGACAGAGCCATCACGTTCATAATTTAAAAGTTCATCACCTGGTACTGCAGGTCCTGGAGCAAGAGATGCAACATAGGTCGCAAGCGCGTGCACTTCTTCCGGCGAATAAACGGGGGCTTTACGCACCGCTTGCTGGCTCATATCAGCCATCGGCATACGACCAGTGCCTACCTGGAAATCTACAGATGCGGCGCCAACGCCAATGAGTGATGGCGCAATCTCTTGGCCTTCAGCGTTAAGCCCGTGGCAAGAGGAGCATCCCCGCAGGAAGATTTCCTTGCCTTCCGCAATCGCCGTAGATCGGGACTGAACGGTTGCATTCTCTTGGTTGACTGCACTTGCAACCTGAAAAGTTGTGCCGATGGTGAAGAGTGCGAAGATCAAGAGGACAGGACCTGCCGCACGATGTCTGCGTAGACGCGATAGACGCTTCACTGATTTCCTTTCGATTGAAAATTACTTAATGAGGTAAATTGCGGCAAAGAGGGCGATCCAAACAACGTCAACAAAGTGCCAGTAATACGAGACAACAATTGCCGTAGTTGCTTGGCCTTGGGTAAAGCGACGAGCCTTAGCTACACGAATCATCACTATGAGGAAAGCGATCAAACCACCGGTCACGTGCAGACCGTGGAAACCAGTTGCTAGATAAAAAACTGAACTATAGGCATTTGTAGAAAGGGCTAATCCTTCAGAAACTAGAAAGGCGTATTCATAAATCTGGCCTGAGATAAAGAAGGCACCCATCAAAAATGTGAGTGAGAACCATTCACGCATTCCCCAAGAAGAAATTTTAAAGATCGATCCGGTACGTCGCGCTTGGTAACGCTCTGCTGCGAAGACTCCAAATTGACATGTCACGGATGAGAGAACAAGAACTGTGGTGTTAAAGGCTGCAAAAGGAATATTGAGGAACTCTGTGGATTCGCCCCAGATTTCTGGGCCTTGAACCGCGCGCGTTGTGAAGTACATTGCAAAGAGAGCTGCGAAGAACATAAGTTCGCTGGAGAGCCAGACGATTGTCCCGACCGCCACCATATTGGGGCGGGTTATCTTGTGATGATCGCTCACGCTCGCACTTGTCATGGGTGGCATTATTCCTGAAAAGGCTGGGACAAACCTATTTAGAAGCCCTCATATAAGCGGGATTTGCCGACTATTTGAGGTGAAAAGGGTCACGCGTTGGTAGGCAAAAGCCGGCTCCAAATTGGCGCCTCGAGTTGGCTAGACTCTGCCCCATGTCAGCACCGAGAGAGCGTAAGTACTCGATAGTCCTGTACTCAGACGATGTCACAGTCCGTGAAGCGGTCATCGCAGCCCTTGGCACCCGCGTTGCACCCGATATGGCAGAACATGTCATCCATCAGTTTGCGACAGGGGCAGCGCTTCGACTCTTTGTAGATGCGAAGAAGCCAGGTAGTGATTCACCAATCGATCTCTTTATTCTTGACGGAGAAGCGGTACCAGAGGGCGGCATTGGAATGGCTCGCCAACTCAAAGATGAGGTCTTTAACTGCCCACCGGTTTTAGTGATGACAGGCCGCAAGGAAGATGCTTGGTTGGCCGCATGGTCTCGCGCTGAAGCAAATGTTCTTCACCCAGTGGATCCTTTTACTCTTGCCCACACGGTGGCGGATTTACTTCGTTCTCGCACTATTGCAACTGTCTAGTCAGAAGTTTTTATGACTGAGTCACTTGATATTTGGAAGCAGACTCTTGCGAAATTAACTAGTGGTCGTGATTTGGAAACCGAAGAGATCCAGTCGGTGATGCGGGATATTCTTCAAGGAGGCGCAGATACTGAAGATATCAAGAGCTTCCTGCTATCTCTTAAAGCAAAGGGCGAGACCGCTGAAGAAGTAAGCGCTCTAGTTGCCGAGATGTATAGACATGCAGGGCCAATCTCGATTACCGAAAGGGCGGTAGACACCGTTGGTACTGGTGGCGATGGAGCACACACCATCAATATCTCTACAACTGCGGCGATCATCGCAGCCGCTGCAGGCGCTCGGGTCGTCAAACATGGTAATCGCGCAGTTTCCTCGCGTTCAGGGGCATCCGACTTTTTGGAAGCACTTGGCGTTGTGCCAGGTCTTGATGGAAAGGGCGTAGAGCGCACGGTCCGTGAACTAGGTATTGGATTCTGCTTCGCTCCAATTTTTCATCCAGCGATGCGCTTTGCCGCTCCTGCCCGTAAAGAGTTAGGTGTACCAACCGTCTTTAACATCTTGGGGCCGCTAGCAAACCCTGCCCAGCCAAAAGCTGCCGCCATCGGTGTTGCCAATGAGCGGATGCACTTGGTGATGGCGCAGGTACTCGCTGCCAAAGGTTGCGATGGTTTTGTCTTCCGCGGTGATGATGGGTTGGATGAGATAACCCTGGCTACAACTACTTCAGTATTGATTATTGGTGAAGGTGAGATCAAGAGCGATCGAATAGACGCCCAAGATTTTGGAATTGCTAACGCGCCAATTGAAGCAATTGTTGGGGGAGATGCGGCCGAGAATGCTGAGATCAGCAGAGCCATTTTCAAGGGCGAGCGAGGAGCGCCGCGTGATGCAGTCTTATTAAACGCTGCAGCAGCGATAGCAGCCTTTGAAGGTAACTTCAACCAAGATATCCGCACTCGCATAAGTGAAGGATTGGTGCGTGCTAAGTCTGCGGTTGATTCGGGGGCTGCGACTGATCTACTTAATCGATGGGCTGCTTTGACTCAGGAGATTTCGGCTTCTTAGTACGTTTACTGAAGTTAAGCAGCTCTTCAAGGGTATAAATATCTAAGGAACCAACCCTTTCTAATAATCCGTGAAATACATCGAGCGTCGCGCGCGCATCATCGAGGGCGCGATGGTTGGGAGTAGTTTGCGTTTGGAAAAAATTAGCCAGAGTTGAAAGTTGGCAATTAGGAACTTCATCGCGAGTGAGTACTTTGCGGGCGATAATTGCTGTATCTAATACCGGATATGCAGGCCAGACTAAACCCGACTCTCTTGTCGCAAAGGTCAGGAACGAGATATCGAAGGGCGCATTCTGGGCAACAAGAACTGTATCTTCGGGGGCTCCCAAGAAATCAAAAAGTTGCGGTAACAAGAGATCAATTTTCGGTGATTGAAAGAGCATCTCGTTAGTAATTCCGGTGAGCTCAGTGATGTAGGCAGGTACAAGATGGCCAGGATCGACAAAAGTCTTAAACTCTCCGAGAACAGCGCCGCCACGAGATTTTATGGCGCCAATCTCAGTAATTGCAGCGCCTAAATGTGGAGCGCCCCCTGTTGTCTCTAAATCAATGACGACAAATGTTGTATCTCGAAGTGCGCGCCCGAAATCTTGCAAGGTTGATTGCCAAGGTTTACTTAACTCTTCATTCACCACACATTTAACTCTAGATGATTGCTCTGACATCTAAGTCGTAATACTGTGTCTGTATGGCAGTTGAAGGCGCACCCGAAGGACTCTTGGCAGATTGGTTTGCCCAAGGCAGCGGAGTAAATAAAGAAATTGGAGTTTTGCTTGTTCATGGATTTACCGGTTCACCTGCGTCAATGCGACCATGGGCCGAATACCTCAATCAGCGGGGATATACAGTCAAAGTTCCGCTTCTCCCTGGCCACGGAACAACACCACACGATTTGAATTTAGTGAAATGGCAGGAATGGCCCGCCAAGGTAGAAAGCGATTTACAGGAGCTTCTTCGGACGTGTCGTACAGTCTTCATCTGCGGGCTTTCGATGGGTGGTGGAACCACTCTCAATATTGCGACCAGATATTCAAAAGATTTGGCTGGAATCATTTTGGTTAACCCAATGATTCATGTGAAGTTTGTTCCTCATCAATTAGCCTGGGCAATCTCCAGATTCCAAAAGATGCGTGACTCTGTAGGGGATGACATAAAACGTCCTGGAATCACCGAGTATGGATATGACGCGCTACCGGCAGTTGGCGTTTACCAGTTACTAAAGATGCTTGCCTACACGCGTAAGCGCCTGCACGATGTCACAGTGCCGATGTTGCTCTTTCATAGCGTTGATGACCACACCTTGCCTGTGACAAATACCGAGATCATTATGAAAGGTGTTGGTTCACGTGAAAAACAACGGATTGAACTAGTAAATAGTTATCACGTGGCAACGCTCGATTATGACCAAGAGGTCATCTTCGAGAATTCACGGATTTTTATTGAAGCCCATTCATAACTTTTCCTGCTGAGACAAAGTCACTGGCCGCAATCAATTCAGGCGACAAGTAGCGATCGGGTCCAGGGCCAGCAACGCTCTTACGCAGCGCTGAGATGATCTTTGCAGAGACTGGGCTGGGGGTTAGTGGTGCGCGAAGTTCAATGGCGCGCGCTGCAGTAACTAACTCAATGGCAATGATGTGGTTGAGATTTGAGATCGCTGTGCGCAATTTGCGAGCCGCGGACCATCCCATCGAAACATGGTCTTCTTGCATCGCCGATGAAGGGATGGAATCAACGCTCGCCGGCGAGGCCAAACGCTTGTTCTCGCTGACCAACGCAGCTTGTGTGTATTGCGCAATCATCAGACCAGAATCAACACCCGGGTCATCGGCGAGAAATGGAGGTAGCCCTGCGTTGCGATTCTTATCTAGCGCTCTATCAGTTCTTCTCTCTGCAATGCTTCCTAGATCCGCAACTGCGATAGCTAAGAAGTCGAGCACATAGGCAACGGGTGCGCCATGGAAATTTCCATTGGAAGAGATACGGCCATCTTCAAGAACAACGGGGTTATCAATGACTGCAGAAAGTTCGCGTTCGGCAACAGTCGCTGCATATTCAATGGTGTCGCGGACTGCGCCAGCAACTTGTGGAGCGCAGCGAAGAGAGTACGCATCTTGAACGCGATCATCATTATTCAGATGCGAAGCAACGATTCCTGAACCAGCAAGGGTTGCCAACATCCGAGCAGCACTTATGGCTTGTCCTGGATGAGAACGAAGGGGAGCGTGAAGTTCGGGAATGAAGACACGATCTGTACCGAGCAAACCTTCCACGCTCATGGCTGCAACCACATCTGCGCTATCAACTAAATTGCGAAGATCGTGGATAGCCAGAATAAGCATGCCAAGCATCCCATCAGTGCCGTTGATAAGTGCAAGGCCTTCTTTCTCGGCTAGTTGCACGGGTTCAATTCCAGCTTCCTTTAACAACTGAGCTACTGGCTTCGCCACACCCTCTCTGTCCACTGCCTCGCCTTCACCCATAAGAACGAGCGCGCAATGTGCAAGTGGTGCTAAATCACCGCTGCAGCCGAGTGAACCAAATTCGCGTACCAACGGAGTTATTCCGGCATTGAGAATTGCAGCCATAGTTTGGGCAACAACTGGACGAACACCAGTTCTACCTGAAGCTAAAGTTTTCAATCGCAGAGCCATCAGTGCGCGAACGACTTCAACTTCGACAGGTGCACCGACGCCTGCGGCATGGGAACGAATCAAAGAACGTTGGAGTTGAGTACGTAGGTCAGTTGAAACATGGCGGTTGGCAAGGGCTCCGAAACCAGTAGAGATTCCATAGACAGGTGTATCGCTGGCAGCGAGAGCCTCAACGTGATCGCGTGACTTCTGCATTGCAGCGAGTGATTCCTTGGAGATAACAACCTTGGCACCATCTCGTGCAATGGCAACGATATCTGCGAAGCTCGCTCCGTGAGTTGAGATTATTACTTCTGCCATGTCTTCACTTTTCTTCCTGCTTTGAGAGTTGTTTCGACTAAATCTGCTCCAGGGCGGTAAGCGAGATGGATGTATGAAGGTGATTTTAAGATTGCAATATCAGCACGTGAACCAATGGCGAGGTTGCCGATATCGCTGCGACGAAGAGCCGCCGCTCCTCCAGCAGTTGCAGCGTGTACAGCTTCTTCTACAGTAAAGCCCAACAAGCTGACAGCGGCAGCGATGCAGAATGGCATGGAGGTCGTAAAGCTAGATCCTGGATTGCAATCAGTTGCAATTGCTACTTGTGCATGTGCGTCGAGAAATCTACGGCCCAACTTTCCTTCATGTTGCGTGGAAAATTCCGCACCTGGAAGAAGTGTGGCAACTGTCGTACTGGCAGCGAGGGCTTCAATATCTGCATCGCTACTGGCGCTTAAGTGATCGGCTGATGCTGCGCCCAATTCAATCGCAAGGGCAACAGACGTTGTGCGACTTAATTGGTTTGCATGGATACGTGGCAACATACCGGCAGCTTTTCCAGCGAGCAGGATTGCGCGAGTCTGCTCGGGTGAGAATGCACCTATGTCACAGAAAACGTCGATCCACTTAGCCGATGATGCTGGAATAATTTCCTTAATAATCAAATCAACATAACCATCAGGGTTATTTACATACTCTTCCGGGATTACATGTGCGGCGAGCAACGTGGTTTCATCTGTAAAGGCGCTTGCGACATCTAACGAGCGGATCTCATCACGAAGCGTAAGGCCATACCCAGTCTTAATCTCAACAGTTGTGGTCCCCTGTGAGAGGGCTTCATCAAGAAGCGCTTGCGCATTACTAGTGAGCTGTGAGTCTGATGCAGCTCTTGTTGCAGCGACCGTAGTTTTGATACCACCTGCAGAGTATTTCTCTCCGCGAGAACGGGCTGCGAATTCGGCGCTGCGATCTCCGAAAAAAACTAGGTGGGTGTGTGAATCAACAAAGCCAGGAATTACTGTTTTGCCGGCACAGTCGATAACTTGATCGACCCCAGTAGGGGTTCGATCGGATAGAGCTGCGACTATTCCATCTTCGAGCACAAGAGTCTTGCCTTGGCTTAAGCCGAGAAGACCTTCCCCAAGTTCTGCGGAGTTAGATACCAACGTTGCGATGTTGGTGAGTGCAACAGAACTCACCGACCGGTAACTCCATTCATCATTGGAACATGAACACCCTTTTCAATCGCTACTTCTTGCGCATGTGCGTACCCTGCATCGCAATGACGAATGACACCCATACCTGGATCGTTGGTAAGTACTCGCTCCAACTTCTGCGCTGCTAGTGGAGTTCCATCGGCCACGCTGACTTGACCTGCGTGAATAGAGCGACCAATACCAACGCCGCCACCGTGATGGATTGAAACCCAAGATGCTCCAGATGAAATATTGATCATGGCATTGAGAAGTGGCCAATCTGCAATTGCGTCAGAGCCGTCATACATAGCTTCTGATTCGCGGTAAGGAGATGCGACGCTTCCACAATCTAAGTGATCGCGCCCGATAACAATAGGAGCGCTTACTTCGCCACTGGCAACCATGTCATTGAATTTCAACCCAGCCTTGTCACGTTCACCGTAACCGAGCCAACAGATTCGTGCAGGGAGACCCTCAAATTCCACACGATCTTGTGCCATGCGAATCCATCGGTGCAGATGTTTATTGTCAGGAAAGAGATCTAAGACGGCTTGGTCGGTACGGTGAATATCTTTCGTATCTCCCGAGAGGGCAACCCATCTAAATGGACCCTTACCTTCGCAGAAGAGAGGGCGAATATATGCAGGGATAAAGCCAGGGAACTCAAATGCGCGTTGGTAACCACCTTGTCGTGCTTCATCACGGATGGAATTTCCGTAATCAAATACAACTGCGCCCTTTTCTTGGAAGTCGACCATCGCTTCTACATGTTTTGCCATAGATTCTTTGGCGCGTTTAGAGAAGTCTTCAGGGTTACGGATAGCTAAGTCGCGAGCACTATCTACATCTATACCCTCAGGAATGTAGAAGAGTGGGTCATGAGCAGACGTTTGGTCGGTGACAATATCTATGGGTACACCCATAGCGAAAAGCTTGGGTAGAACTGTCGCGCTATTACCCACTAAGCCAATTGAGATAGCGCGCTTTTCAGAACGGGCCTTAACTGCTTGGGCCACAGCATCTTCGAGGTTATCTGCAATTACATCGAGATATCTCTTATTGACGCGGCGCTGTAAACGCGAACCATCGACATCAATAATTAAACATGTTCCCTCATTCATAGTGACCGCAAGTGGTTGCGCGCCACCCATACCGCCGCAGCCACCCGTAACAGTGAGCGTGCCAGCCAGAGTTCCACCGAAATGTTTTTCAGCTACCGCTGCAAAAGTTTCATACGTTCCTTGCAAGATTCCTTGCGTTCCAATGTATATCCAAGAACCTGCTGTCATCTGGCCATACATAGTTAGACCCAGATCTTCTAGCCTCCTAAATTCTGGCCAGTTTGCCCAATCTCCGACAAGGTTTGAATTGGCAAGAAGCACGCGAGGTGCCCACTCATGAGTGCGGAAGACTCCAACAGGTTTTCCAGATTGCACCAACATTGTTTCGTCATCTTTTAGGAATGTAAGAGTTTTAATCAACGCATCGAAAGATTCCCAATTTCGTGCTGCTTTTCCGGTGCCGCCGTAGACAACTAATTTGTCGGGATGTTCTGCAACTTCTGGATCTAAGTTGTTCTGCAACATGCGAAGGGCGGCTTCTTGCCCCCAACCAAGTGCGGTGCGTGATGTGCCACGAGGGGCTCGGACTGGGCGCGCGCCAATGGCAGCATCTATCGTCGTCATCTCGTCACTATATAACGCGCGTCAACGCACGATACCCTTTACGAGTGAACTTGCCTCATGACCCGTTATGGCCAAGGGCAGCATCACTATTTACTCATCCTGCTGATCAAGGCAGTGATTTAACTCTGGTGGGAGTGCCAGCTAACCAAACCAGTCTCTCTCCAACTTCTGCGCATCTGACGCCTGCGGCAATTAGGCAAGCGCTGCTGCGCTATTCGTTGGCTCACTCTGATTCCAAGGTCAATCTCTCTCGCTTGAAGTTATCTGATTCAGGCGATGTCACATCCCCAGATATAGATGAGTCGAAGACAATTACTGAACTCGCTGCGATTGCGCAGAATCATCGCTTGTTAGTTGCAATGGGTGGTGATAATTCGATTACGTACAGCGTGGCCAAGGCGGTTGCTGCGACAGGTTTGATCACTTTTGATGCTCATCACGATCTTCGAGATGGCGTAAGTAATGGTTCCCCCGTCCGGCGAATTATCGAAGCTGGTTTAGCTGGCAAGAATGTGGTTCAAATTGGTATTGCAGATTTCTCAAATTCAACTGAGTACGCAGATCGTGCTCGAGATCTTGGCATCACTGTCATCCATCGCTCTGCACTTCGAAATGCCAGTCTTAAGCAGGTTTGGGAACGCGCAGTGAAGATTGCCGGTTCCCGGATTCATGTTGATTTCGACATGGATATCTGCGATCGATCTGTCGTTCCGGCATGTCCTGCGGCAGCTCCTGGTGGAATTTCAGCCGATGAACTTCGACAGTTTGCTTTCTTAGTCGGAGCGAGTAACGAAGTAGTCTCAGTTGATATCACTGAGATAGATGCCGCTCAGGACTCTAGCGATGAGCGAACCATTCGGTTGGCTGCTTTGGTAGCTCTGGAAATCACAGCTGGGTTATCCACGAGAATCTAAATTGCACTTTGGTTATCTGCACCTAAACTGCGCGATGTGAATAAAGTCGTTTCTGTTCTCGGTGGTAAACGGGCTGCGGATGCATTTCGCAAAACAGTTTCTGGCGATCCAACGGGTGCACCTGCTTGGGCGCAGCAAATGGCTATAGGCGACGACGTTGGCTTATTTGGCCCTGAAAGTGCGGTCTGGGAAGTCCACGGCTCAATTTCAACGCTGGTGGGAGGGATTCGTGCGCTTCTGATGCAAGCCGCGCATCCAGCTGCGCTCACGGGCGTTGCGGAACATTCTCAATATGACACTGATCCATTGGGACGACTTGAAAGAACTACTCGCTGGCTAACGATTACAACTTTCGGTTCGACTGAAGCAATCGAGCGAGAAGCCCGTCGTGTCAACGAGCTACATGCACATGTGAAGGGGGAGTATCCGGCTAAAGACGGTAAAACTGCGCTCTATAGCGCTCAAGATCCACGCCATCTTCTCTGGGTCCATTGTGCATTTACTGATTCTTTTCTTCGTGCTCAGATTGAATTGGGTTATCCAATCGCTTTGGGAGCGGATCGATATGTGAAAGAGTGGTCAAAGAGTGCAGTTCCTTTGGGGCTACATAACGCGCCACAATCTGCGATTGAATTACAAGAAACCATTGAAGGATTTGTATCAAATGAGGTACAGGCAATCGCAATGACGCCTCCTATAGTTAAATTCATTTTAAAACCACCATTTAGTAAAGGCGGTCTTTTCTTCTATCGAATACTCGCTAATGCCGCCATAGCCACTATCGATGAACCGTTTCTCACAGTGCTTGGTCTTAAGAAACGGTCAAAAAATTGGCTACGAATCAGTAGGAAGCTCTTGGACTTTTTGTCATACATGCTTGGGCATGAATCACCGAGTCAAAAGATTGCGCGGGCAAGAATCCAAGCCCTAAAGTGAACCTATGTCTGATTGCATCTTTTGTGGAATTGTCGCAGGGACCATTCCTGCTAAGAAGGTCATGGAGAACGAAGATTGTTTGGCATTTCTCGATATCTTTCCGGCCAATAGAGGCCACACGTTAGTAATTCCAAAGAAGCACGTGCACGACATTCATCATGCTGATAGTCCAACGTATGCTGCAGTTGCCAGCATGGCGAAGGATGTTGCAGATCTCTTGCAGATAAAACTTTCCTCCGAAGGAACAACCGTTTTTCAGATGAGCCGTGAAGCCGGTTGGCAGACTGTCTTTCATCTTCACATGCATGTGATTCCGCGATGGCCAGAAGACGGACTCCATAAGCCTTGGGATATAGCGCCTGCCAGTGAAGATTTTCTCAACGATGTTCTGCAACAAATCCAGAAATAGAGCAGACTTCTTCTATGAAAAGCCCTGACGCCATAGTAATTGGCGCTGGAATCGTGGGCGCATCATGTGCACTGTCACTCACTAATGCTGGTCTTAACGTACTCATCATTGATCGAGGATCTGTTTCTAGCGGAACCACTGGTGCTGGAGAAGGCAACATTCTTGTCTCAGATAAGGAACCAGGTCCTGAACTCACTCTTGCACTGCGCTCTCGAGATTTATGGTTTGAAATGCAAGAAGATGTGGGCGATTACTTTGAACTAGAAGCCAAGGGTGGAGTAGTCGTTGCTCGTCACGATGATTCTGCTTTACTGAATTTGGCATATCACCAACGAGAACATGGAGTTGATGCAAGAGTTGTGGGCCAAGCCGAACTTCATAACCTCGAGCCATATCTGCATCCAGAGTTCCACAGTGGTGTGTTCTATCCCCAAGACGCGCAATGTCAACCTATGTTGGCAGCAGCCCATTTGATTCGCACTGTTATTTCAAGAGGCGGCCAATTTGTTTCGCAGGCTAAAGTGACTGAAGTCTTGGTGAAAGATTCACAGGTATACGGAATCCAAACATCGAAAGGTAAATTCCTTGCGCCAGTCGTTGTTAATGCAACAGGTACGTGGGCGGGCGAGATTGCCCGCATGGCAGGATCTGATTTACCTATCGCCCCACGCCGTGGATTTATCTTGGTAACTGAGCCAGCACCACAGTACATTTTTCATAAAGTCTATGACTCTGACTACGTTGTTAATGTAGCAAGTAGTGATGCGGATTTGCAGACAAGCACAGTTGTTGAAGGCACTCGAAGTGGCACGATTTTGATTGGCGCAAGTCGCGAACGCGTGGGCTTTGACGGTTCAAAGAATATTGAAATCTTACGAAAGTTAGCAGCTCAAGCAACTTCACTCTTTCCGGTATTGCGTGACGTACAACTGCTTCGGGCCTATCACGGCTTTAGACCATACGCCCCAGATCATCTTCCGGTTGTGGGTGAAGATGCACAAGTGAAGGGTTTATGGCACTCAGCAGGACATGAAGGCGCAGGAATTGGTTTAGCCCCAGGTTCTGCTGCGTTGATTACGGATGAAATCTTGGGTCGACCAAGCTTTATGGATGCGAGCGCATTTAGCCCAGCGAGATTTGCGATGGCAAAGGTATGAGCAACGACATTTCATTCTTCTTTAACGGTGAGAAATTTACCGGTACTAAGGGCCAGAGCATTGCCGCTGCCTTGATTGCTAATGGACAAAGAGAACTACGGAGAACTCGCTTTGGAGAAGAACCCCGCTCTATCTTCTGCGGTATTGGAATTTGTTTTGATTGCGTCGTAACAATTGATGGAGTTGCAAACCAGAGAGCGTGCTTAATTGAAATCTCCAGTGACATGAAGGTCGAGAGCAGCCTGTGATTATTGTTGTAGGAGCGGGCCCAGCTGGTCTTGCAGCGGCGAAGAGCGCGGCCAGTAAAGGGTGCCACGTTACTGTCATAGATTCACAGGCTCGTGGCGGTGGTCAGTACTGGAGACATCAAACTGAGGTTTATGGTTACAAGAGCAACCGTTCAGCTGATTACCTGAATGAGTTGCAACAGAATAAGTTGATTACTCATATAACGGGCGCACAAGTGTGGAGCGCTGAAAAGTTGGGTGATGGATATCAACTCAACTACCTTCAAGGGGGAGTCGAGAAGAAGATTTCTGCTCAGAAGATTATTTTGACAACCGGTGCGTACGATCGCACGCTTCCCTTTCCTGGGTGGACTACTTCAGGCGTGATGACCCCAGGCGGAGCACAATCACTTCTTAAAGGGCACGGAGTTGTTGCGGGTAAAACTATTGTTGTTTCAGGAACAGGACCTTTTCTTCTCCCTGTTGCAACGGCACTTGCTACGAACGGTGCGCGAGTTGAAATCATTGAGGCACAGAGTCCGCTGCGTTGGGCTCTCTCACCACTGGCGCTACTGCTCAATCCTGGCAAATTCCCTGAATTGATTCACTATGCCAGTGCGATTCTTCGACTCAAGATAAAAGTTTCTTTTGGTTCTGCGGTAACGGGTTATAACGATGGAGAAGTTGATATTTCCAAGGTCCGCTCTAATCTGAGTATCAGAAAGAAGAACGTTCGTAGCGCTCCAGCAGATGTCGTAGCAACTGGATGGGGCTTTCTCCCTGATGTCACACTCGGCGGCATTCTGGGTTGTGCGCAGACTCTCGATAGAGACGAGACTGTGATCTTCGCGGTCGACCGAGAACAACGTGCAAATGTGCAGAACATCTGGATTGCAGGAGAGGCCACAGGTATTGGGGGCGCAGATTTAGCCCTTGTCGAGGGCGCCATTGCTGGTCTCTCTGCAGCTGGTTCGAAAATTTCGGTGGCGCTAATCTGGAAGAGATTTACTAAAAGACTCTTCGCACGGGCACTACAAAGAAGTTACCCAGTAGGCGCTGGATGGCAAGAGTGGCTGGCAGATGAAACTGTTATTTGTCGCTGTGAAGAAGTCAGTTGCCAAGAAATCATTGAATCTGTTCAAGAGTTAGGTGCTGAAGATGCGCGAACTTCAAAGCTCTTCACTCGCGCAGGTATGGGACTTTGTCAGGGCCGCGTATGTTCCAGAAATGTAAGTGATATCGTTGCGGGTACAACAAAGTGCGCTGTCTCACGTAATGAACGATTGGCTGCTAGCAATAGACCAATCGCCGCCCCTATCTCGTTAGGTGTACTCGGAGATGGGATAGCAGGGTAAAGTTTGGGTTATGACTAATCCTTGGAACGGCGTCCTCACTGCTACTGCTACACCATTTAAGGCAGATCTCTCAATCGATTACGATAAGTACGCAGAACATGTTGCGTGGCTTGCAGCGAATGGAACTCATGGAGTAATTCCAAACGGTTCATTGGGTGAGTATCAAGTCCTCACCGCCGAAGAGCGTGCCAAGATGGTTGAAGTAGCTGTCGCTGCCGCCCCTAAAGGTTTTAGCGTAGTTCCAGGCGTCGCTGCATACGGTGCAGCCGAATCTCGCAAGTGGGCAGAGCACGCGCAAAAGGCGGGAGCCGGCGCAGTGATGTTGCTTCCTCCCAATGCATATCGCGCATCTGATGACGAAGTAGTAGCTCATTACAAAGAAGTTGCACGCGTCGGTATTCCGATCATTGCTTACAACAATCCATTCGATACCAAGGTAGATCTGACTCCAAAGCTCGTTTCGCGAATCGCAGATGAGGTTCCTGGAGTTGTCGCAATCAAGGAGTTCTCAGGCGATGTTCGCCGAATCTGGCAGATCAAACGACTTGCACCACGCATTGAAGTAATTGTTGGAGCAGATGATGTATTCCTGGAACTAGCAACTGCTGGAGTCGCCGGATGGATCGCAGGGTTTCCAAATGCGCTTCCAAAGGAATCTATGGAGCTCTACAACCTTGCAACTGCTGGAAACTTCAAAGAGGCGGCTCCAATGTATGCCGCGCTACACGATGTCTTTCACTGGGATTCAAAGAAGGAATTTATCCAAGCGATCAAGCTTGGAATGGACCATGTCGGTCGCTACGGCGGACCTACTCGTCTTCCTCGCCTACCTTTACCGGCACACGAACAGGCGCAGATTCATCGTGAGATGGATGTTGCTCTTGCTTATTTCAAGAACCGTTAATCCAAAGTAGGTTGTAGGCCATGAAGAGCATTCGTACGGTCACAACGGTTGAAACACATACCGAAGGAATGCCGACCCGT
>JAPOKG010000070.1 GCA_029977785.1 Actinomycetota bacterium
CTCCATTGATATTGGCTATGCAACTGCGGGATTAAATTCAGCGGATTACGATGTTTACGCCCCATCAGAGAACATCACCACCGATGTTTCGACAGCTAAACAAGATAAGAACATCGTTGTTATCTCCAAGGGTGGGGAAGGCAGCGTCTACTCAGACGGAGTTAGCTCAGGAGTGATTCCTGCAATCTCTACAGAGATAGTTAGCACTCTTGGCGCAGGAGATGTTTTCCATGGCGCGCTCGTTGCTACTCAAGTATGGAATAAGCCGATAGAAGAGGCAGTCGCAATTGCAAATACCGTCGCCGGACTTTCATGTCGCGCGCTTGATGGACAAAGTGGAATTCCTACCAAAGCAGAGCTTGCTGCATTCCTTGCAGGAGCGCGGAGTTGATGGGGATATTGGGTTAATCGAGATATGGAAAGGAAATAGTTATGGCACAAGTGCCTGATTTTCTCCTTCACCACGATGGCGATTCAGTTGCCGTTGCAAACGATGATTTGCAACCCGGCACACTGCAAGGACTATCGGTGAAAGAGCAAACACAGCACACCGCTGTTCTCAATCACGCAATCCCACTCGGGCATAAATTTGCGTTGCGAGATCATGCAGAAGGTGAAGCAATCATTAAGTATGGAATTAAGGTCGGCATCGCATCACAGCCGATCAAAAAAGGAGATTACGTCCACACACACAACATGAGGAGTTATCGATGGGAAGCAAGCCGCGCTTAACCGGATACCGTCGTCCAGATGGATCGATGGGTATCCGTAATCACGTCATCATCCTGCCGGTCGATGACCTTTCAAATGCAGCTGCTGAAGCGGTCGCAAAAGTAGTGCCTGGCACTCTCGCGCTGCCTCATGGCTACGGTCGCCTCCAATTTGGCGAAGATTTAGAACTCACATTCCGCACACTTATTGGCACTGGCCTCAACGGAAACGTTGCTGCTGTTGTGGTGATTGGTATCGAACCGAAGTGGACTGAACGAGTTGCTGCAGGTATCGCAAAATCTGGAAAGCCTGTTGCATCGTTTTCTATTGAAGGTAAAGGCGATCTCCAAGTCATTGCTGATGCAGCGCGCGTTGCCCAGATCTTCCTGCAAGATGCATCTGAAATTACTCGCGAACCTGCAAGCGAAGGCGATTTGATCATGTCAATCAAGTGCGGCGAATCAGATACAACGTCAGGACTTGGTTCATGCCCCACAACCTCAGAGGCTGTTGATCGATGGGTTGCAGCTGGTGGAACGGTCTTCTTTGGCGAAACGTCAGAGCTCACTGGTGGAGAACATCTCATCGCAGAACGTTGTATCGATGATGCATGCCGCAATCTATTCCAGAAAACTTACGATAATTACATCAAAGTTATTGAATCAACCGGTGCAAACTTGCTTGGTTCACAACCCACCCAAGGAAATATTGCTGGTGGACTCACAACAATTGAAGAGAAGGCGCTTGGCAATATTGCTAAGACTGGCTCGGTTCCTGTGGTTGGAGTACTTGCTCCAGCAGAAGCTCCTGATCGTAAGAAGCAAGGTCTCTACTTCATGGATACGTCATCTGCTGCGGCCGAGTGTGTAACTCTGATGGCTGCTGCTGGCGCAGTTATTCATCTCTTCCCGACTGGCCAAGGAAATGTGATTGGAAATCCAATCGAGCCGGTCTTGAAGTTAACTGCGAATAAGAAGACTGCTGCCTCAATGCGTGAACATATCGATCTTGATGTCTCTGGTTTATTGCGTCAGGAATATAACTTGACCAAGGCTGGCGACATGATGATGGAGGTCATTGAACGCACTGTTAATGGCCGACTTTGCGCTGCAGAAGCCCTAGGTCACCGCGAATACACCTTCACCAAGTTGTATATCAGCGCATAAGTTCCTGACCAATCACCAAATATCGATTACCCAATAAATAACAAAGGACTGGTTCGTGATACTGATAAGTGAAGATGTATGGAGCGCAGATTTTGAAGCGCTTGCTGTACGTTTTCCATTAGTTCGCGAACCAGACCTTTGGAGTAAGAAAGATGAACTCAAAGCGAAATTATCAACAGCTACCGCGCTCGTCGTACGTAATAGAACTCAAGTGACTCGAGAAATCATCGAAGCTGCACCAAATCTAAAGATCATTGCACGCGCGGGTGTTGGTCTCGACAATATAGATGTG
>JAPOKG010000071.1 GCA_029977785.1 Actinomycetota bacterium
GGAGAGATTTGAACTCTCGAAGGTTTTTACACCTTACCTCGTTAGCAGTGAGGCGCACTCGACCGGGCTATGCGACGTCTCCAAGTGTGGGGCAAGTCTACCGCCCTAGCGACGACGAATTCTCCGCACAATTCGCCAGATTATTAGGGCGAGCAAGAGAACGCCGACGCCCTCCCAGAATGAAATCGGCAATCGAGAGTGCGCATCGAGAGCTTCGCTGACGACTGAACCCTCGGCGGTAATGCGCAATTGCGAAACGACTCCGGCATGGTCGCTTCCGTAAGGTGGCGCTTGCCCGATGATCTTTGAAGTCAGAACGTTGATTCCATTCTTTACAAAGATGTAGTCAAGGCGATCGGTAAAGCCAAAGTCATTTCCCATCTCTTTCGCTGCAGCTCTCCGTGCGGGATCTGCGCCAGTAAGCAACGCGTTCATTCCCCAAGTGAAAGTTGCTGGATCGCTAGCATCAGGACCAGCATCTGTGAAGTTAGCTTCGCGCATCACTTTATATGCGTTGCAGAGCGAAGATTCCGTTGGGCATTTCTCACTGGCTTCTGGTTGTTCTCCTGGGTTGGCAAAACCTTTTGCGCGAGGGTCGCGTGGATCTGAGTTGAAATCACCAATGACAACAATGGGAGATTTGGTATTTGTTAAATCAGCAACTAACTGCCGTGCTTGATCAGCTGCTTTCGGCACTTTATTGCCATCCCACAGAGATTCAAGGTGGGTGCTGACAAAGCGAACGTTGCTTCCTTGCATCGTAATATCTGCCCAGGTGTAGCCACGATAGATTTCCATAATCGTTGGAACGACTTTATAGACAGCGTCATATTCAGAGTTTCCTACTTGATTGACATACTGCTTGAGCTCTTTCTTAATCAGAAGAGCATCGCCGATTTGAAATCCACATGCGGCAGAGTCCTGACCGAAGAGTGGTTGGAAGGTCTTGGCATCGGTAACTTTAGTAAGAAATGGAATTGGTCCTATTGAATAACCAGGGTTGAAAGCCTGTTCTCCATCTTTTTCGGCGATGACATAAGTGCCGCCAAGTGCTGCTAGTAGCTCTGTTGTGAAGTTATAGACCTCAGTTTTAGCACTCCAGGGCTTTGCTTTGCAGTACCAAATGGTGGCTTCTTGTAGCCCGATCACATCAGGTGATTCATCGGTAATTTCTTTGGCAAGAATCGCTTTACGTTCTGCAAAGTTTGTTTGTTGTACTTGCTCCCACATAAATTGAGCAGCAGCGGGAAGATTTGGGATCAGTTCAAGGGCCACACCAACATCGGCGCCCAAGTAAATGTTTCGGGACATGACGGTAAATGACTCTTCATCCGCATGGGCGGGCGCAAAAGGCGCAGCAAGCACGATGGCCGAGAGCAGCAGCGCTAATTTTTTCATAGCTGCGTATCGATTGGCTGGATAAATTCTAAATTGGCTCTCACGCTTTTAGTTTACTCACGCTACTATTCCGAAATGAGCGCTGCGCAGATAAAAGTCGAAATCTTTGATGAACGCCAATGCATCTTGGGCGAGGGTCCTGTTTCCACCGGTCCCACCCATTCAGAGGTGCAGTGGGTAGATATCGAGGGAATGAAAGTTCTCTCTCGCAATCTAGAGACAGGCCACGCAAGCGAATATTCAGTCTCTGAGCACATTGGCTTCGTTATTCCAACAGAATCTGGAAAGGATTTGCTGGGAACTGTCAGCGGACCGGTGTTGTATGACGGAAAAGATTTCACTCCATTTGTTACTCGTAGCGAGCCAGATGCCATTCCGATGCGATGGAACGATGCCAAGGTAGATCCTGCCGGAGATTTATGGCTTGGATCAATGTCATATACCGAAGACGGCGGCCACGGCGCTCTCTATCGCTTGAAGGGTGCGAGCAAAGAGCTCAAGAAGTTTGTTCCTGGAACAAGTATCAGCAATGGTCTGGCGTGGAGCGCAGACCGTAAAACTTTCTTCTATATCGATACTCTAAATTTTGGAGTAGATGCCTTCGACTATTCATCTGAGGGAATTACCAATCGTCGCTTGATTGCGCCTTTTAGCCAAGACCTTGGCTATCCAGATGGCATGTGTATCGACACTGAAGATGGTCTCTGGATCGCCTTTTATAACGGC
>JAPOKG010000072.1 GCA_029977785.1 Actinomycetota bacterium
GAGGCGACGCGCCTTTGCGCGGATCTCCATCATCGAAAGGTTTGGTGAATCATCGATAAAGAGCGGTGCATCTGAAATTTCGCCCATACGGCGAGCAAGCTTTGCCCATTCATCATCGCTGAGTTGGCCAGAGCGAATGTTATTAAGGCCCACGCGCGCTTCAGCAGACAACATACGCATCGTGATTTCAGATTTCGACATTTCGAGAGAGAAGATCACAGCAGTCTGGTTTTCGTGAATTGCAGCATGGCGCGCGATATCAAGGCCGAGCGTTGACTTACCAACTGCAGGACGCGCCGCAATAATAATCATGTTACCTGGATGGAAACCGTGAGTAAGTAAATCTAGATCGCGGAAACCTGATTTAACACCTTCGATACCAATTCCCTTAGAGATTGCTTCGATTTCATCGAGAGCTGCTGGTAGCAAGGTATTAAGTTGTACATAATCTTCTGAAGCGCGACGTTCGGTGACTGCATAGACTTCTGCTTGCGCTGCATCTACTGCATCATCAACTTCGCCATTTTGATCGTAGCCAAGTTGGACAATCTTTGTTCCAGCTTCAACTAGTCTGCGCATAATTGCATGTTCGAGAACAATCTTTGCGTAGTAACTTGCATTGGCAGCTGTTGGAACGGAAGAGATAAGAGTATGTAAATAAGGCGCACCACCTGCGCGTGCGATATCACCACGCTTTGTGAGTTCGGCAGCGACGGTAATTGCATCTGCTGGTTCGCCGCGGCTATAGAGATCAAGAATTGCTTCGTAAATTAACTCGTGCGAAGGACGATAGAAATCGCGTTCGCGTAATACTTCAACAACGTCTGCGATTGCATCTTTAGATAACAACATTCCACCGAGAACAGATTGTTCTGCTTGTAAATCTTGTGGCGGTGTACGTTCAAATTCGGTACCGACCGTGTTAAAGGTTGCAGCCCCACGCGGGTTATTGGGCAGTTCGGCGATACTCACGGGTGAAACTTCCCACCTGGCACTGACAAAAGCGAAGGCGCCTGTGTGCGCAGCTGGGGATAAGCCCGCTATCTATGTGTAAAAGGCTGTGGACAGGTTGGGGATAACTGCCTGAATCGGTGGATAGTGAGCCAGGCTAAGCGTGAATTGATGTGGAGGAAAGTTATTCCTAGGTTCTCAACTATTGAGATGTCACCAAATATTCATCTCCCTACGAAAGACTTATCCCATGATCGTTGACTCAGCTCTCTACCAAAATGGTCGCCGTTTTAAGGAGCCATCCAATTTAGGTGAACTTATCTCCAAAGCGCGCACCGAGGGGGGATTTGTCTGGCTAGGACTTGCCGAACCCACTGAAGCAGAGTTTGCAATGATTGCAAAAGATTTTCAATTTCATCCACTTGCAGTTGAAGATGCCATTGCTGCGCACCAACGCCCAAAGATTGAAGAGTTTCCAGATGTCAGCGTCTTTGTTCTAAAAACTGCATTCTATGAAGAAAAAGGTAGTTTGATTTCAACGGGCGAGATTCTCTGCTTTATTGGGAGTTATTTTATTGTGGTTGTTCGCCACGGAAATGGCGCACCACTCAATAACACCCGCCACGCGCTGGAGAGCAATCCAGAACAGATGGCTAAGGGACCATATGCGGTGCTCCATGCAATCCTTGACCATGTTATTGATTGCTACATTGATATTTCAGTCGAACTAGAAAATGATGTCACTCAAGTTGAACATAAAGTCTTTGGAGATACACGAGAAAGTGCATCTCAAGAGATTTATCTTCTCAAGCGAGAAGTCATTGAATTCCGTCACGCAATTGATCCCTTGCTCTCACCACTTCAACAGATTGCCAGTATCGGCGCTCGCAATATTCCTGCTGAGTTAACGCCATTCTTTCGAGACACACTCGATCACTTAGCTCGTGCTTCAGATGCTGCGAGCGGTCTTGATGCTTTATTGACATCGGCGCTCCAAGCGGAAATCGCCCAGGTACAACTGCAGCAAAATGAAGATATGCGCAAAATAACTTCCTACGTTGCACTCGCCTCAGTACCAACTATGGTCGCAGGTATCTACGGAATGAACTTTGACTTTATGCCCGAGCTGCGCTGGAAATTCGGATATCCGATGGTAGTTGGCTCGTTAATTG
>JAPOKG010000073.1 GCA_029977785.1 Actinomycetota bacterium
AGGCTTGGGCTCTACCATTGAGCTACACCCGCAAGTGGTGCGAGAGGCTGAGCGTACAGGGTGTGTAACCGAGAGTAAAAAATTACTCTAGACTCCGCTATTGCGCCTCGGGGCGTAGCGTAGTGGCTAGCGCGCCTGCTTTGGGAGCAGGAGATCGGGAGTTCGAATCTCCCCGCCCCGACCAGTTTCACTTTTTTTAGATGTGTAGCTGCATTTACCAATTAGGAGCACTTCGTGAAAAGCACGGTCGAGACACTTTCTTCAACTCGCATTCGTTTAGATGTCGAAGTTCCCTATGTTGAGCTCGGTAAGTATGTCGATGCTGCATACAAGAAGGTAGCTGCAACTGTAAATATCCCAGGATTCCGTAAGGGCAAAGTTCCAAATGCCATGATCGACCAGCGCGTAGGCCGAGGCGCAGTTTTGGATCAAGCAATCAATGAAGCTATTCAAGATTTCTATGTTGCCGCAGCGCGCGAGAACGAGGTTCTTGTAGTGGGTCGCCCAACCGTGGATGTCAAAGAATTCGTTGATAACGAGAAGCTCAATTTCTCGGTAGAGGTAAGTGTTCGCCCTGATGTAACGCTGCCAGATTTTTCAAAAATCACGATCACTGTTGAAGATGTAGTCGTAACCGATGCGGATATCGATGAGCAGATCGACGAGCTCCGCGCTCGCTTTGGAACTCTCAATACAGTCGAGCGCGCAGCTAAGTCAGGTGACTTCGTCACTATCGACTTGACCGCGCGTATTGATGGCCAAGAAGTTGATGGCGGTAAGGCCAATGAAATTTCTTATGAAGTTGGCTCAAACCGCATGATTGATGGCCTTGATGAAGCTCTTGTTGGAATGAACACAGGCGATACCAAAACCTTCACAACACAGCTAGTTGGCCAGAAAGATGGCGAAACTGGCGATGTTGAAATCCTTGTAAAGGCTGTCAAGGAACGCGAACTTCCAACACTTGATGATTCATTTGCCAAGCTTGCCTCTGAATTCGACACAGTTGCTGAACTCCGCGCTGACTTTGCAGATCGACTCAAGCGCATCAAGAGCATGGAACAAGGAACACAAGCTCGTGACCTTCTTGTAGAGAAGTTGCTTGCCGATCTTGATATTCCAGTCCCTGATGAGATTGTTCTTGACGAAGTCAATGATCACCTCGAGGGCGAAGGACGTCAGGATGATGCAGAACACCGCGCCGAAGTAGATGGCCAGGTTCGTGCATCCATTAAGTCAGATTTCCTCTTCGATTCAATTGTGAAGGCAGAACAGATTCAAGTTAATGAAATCGAATTAACTGAATACCTCATCCGCATGTCACAGCGTTACGGGATGGGTCCAGAGCAGTTTGCTCAAGAACTTCAAAAGGCTGGCCAAATTAGCCAGGTAGTTGCTGAAGTAACTCGCGCAAAGGCTCTCGCTTCTGTCTTGGCTCGAGTCTCTGTTGTCGATAAATCAGGCAACAAGATTGACCTCGAAGCGCTTCGCCCAGCACAACCTGCAGAAGTTCAGGCTGCTGACGAAGCAGTGCAAGCCAACGAGCAATAACCCTTTAGCCGTAAGCGAACATCGCCTCTTTTAGGGGCAATCTCCCCAATTTGGGAAGCATTTTGCTGCTCAGATTGTTAAGGTCACTACTGAAGAAAACGATCGGAAGGATGACACGTGGATTTTATTAACCCACTGGACAACACACCTGTTGCCCGCTCAGCTGGAACAGAGCTCATGGGGCTTGGTGACCAGATTTATAGCCGTTTGCTACGCGAACGCATCATCTTTCTTGCCGGCGAAGTACGCGATGAAATGGCTAACTCCATTTGCGCGCAGATGCTTCTTCTTGCAGCCGAAGATCCTGACAAAGATATTTACCTTTACATCAACTCTCCTGGCGGATCAATCACCGCGGGTATGGCAATTTACGACACGATGCACTACATCAAGAACGACGTAGCAACTGTTGCAATGGGAATGGCAGCATCAATGGGTCAGTTCTTGCTCACTGCAGGCCAACCAGGGAAGCGTTATGCAACTCCACATGCTCGTATCTTGATGCACCAGCCTCTTGGTGGCATTGGTGGAACTGCGA
>JAPOKG010000074.1 GCA_029977785.1 Actinomycetota bacterium
ACGATGAGGCATTTATCTTGCACCCAGGCGAATTTGTTCTCGCCAGCACCTACGAAGTAATCACACTTCCAGATGACATTGCCGGGCGCTTAGAAGGAAAGTCATCTCTTGGCCGCCTCGGACTTTTGACGCACTCCACAGCTGGGTTTATCGATCCAGGATTTTCTGGCCACATCACCCTCGAACTTTCCAACGTTGCCAACCTTCCTGTGAAGTTATACCCAGGTATGAAGATCGGTCAGCTCTGCCTGATTAAACTCTCATCTCCTGCAGAACATCCATACGGTTCAGCGATTTATGCATCTCGCTACCAGGGACAGCGTGGGCCAACCCCAAGCCGTTCATTTATGAATTTTCACAAGAGCAAAATCAAGTAGCCCTAGCCGGTCCTACGCCGGATAATTCTTCTAGGGTGGGAATACCTACCAGCTTTAAGGGGTTGAAATAAATATGGAATTCATCGTAATCGGCGCAATCGTTTTACTCGTGGTCTTTGCTATCGCGCAATACAACCGTCTTATCAGACTCAACATCACAGTCGATGAAGCCTTTGCACAGATTGAAGTGCAACTCAAGCGTCGCGCAGATCTAATCCCTAATTTAGTTGAAACCGTTAAGGGTTATGCCGCTCACGAACAGAGCACCTTTGATGCTGTCGTTGCAGCGCGTGCAAAATCAACATCAGCATCAACGGTAGCCGATGTAGCTGCGGCAGATGGCGCACTTACCAACGCACTTCGCGGGCTGCTTGCCGTCGCTGAGGCGTATCCAGATCTCAAGGCATCAGCTAACTTCTTATCTCTGCAAGAAGAGCTCTCAACAACTGAAAATAAAGTTTCCTTCGCACGCCAGTTCTATAACGACAATGTGCGCGCACTCAATACAGCGGTTGCAACTATTCCTTCTAGCTTCTTTTCAGGGCTTGCCAAAGTCGGCGCTCGCGAATTCTATGAAGTAGAAGATCCAGCAGATCGCAACGTGCCAAACGTAAAGTTCTAACTTCTCAACTAATGGCCGAAAATAACTTCCGGGCGCTGCAATCGGCGAACAAAGGAAAAACTTATTTCCTCTTAGTGTCCATGGGTCTACTTACTTGGCTCGTTACATATGCAGCAATGACTTACTTTGGCGTTGGTACCGCATCCACCATGGTGCCGATGGCAGTCGGCTTTGCTCTTATTGGCGTATGGGGTTCGTATTACGGGTCAGATAAATTAGTTTTAACGATGACCGGTGCAAAACTCATCACGCGCGAAGATGCGCCCGAACTCTTTAATGTCATTGAAGAAGTAGTAATTGCAAGCGGTCTTCCGATGCCCAAGGTGGCAATCGTTGAAGATACCGCCCCAAATGCTTTTGCTACAGGGCGCGATCCCGACCATGCGCTGATTGCCTTTACGACGCGCATCCTTGAAGTCATGGACCGCGACGAACTACAAGGAGTTATTGCGCACGAACTCGCTCACGTAGCAAACCGCGACACTTTAGTTTCCGCAGTCGCTGCAACAACTGCTGGTGCAATCGCTATTTTGAGTGATTTTCTGATGCGCATGATGTGGTTTGGGGGCGGACGTGATCGTGAACGAAATTCAAATCCGTTAGCTCTAGCGCTCTCACTGGTGGTCTTGTTGCTAGCGCCAATTGCAGCAATTTTATTGAAGTCAGCAATTTCTCGTAAGCGTGAATCACTCGCTGATGCAACCGCTGTTTCCTTTACTCGTAATCCAACAGGGCTACGTAAGGCCCTTGAAGTTCTTGCATCGGATACAACTGTGGTTCGTCAAAAATCAAACGCGGTTGCACATATCTGGATTGAATCTCCACTCGACGGACAAACTGTCTCAAAGTTATTTAGTACCCACCCACCGATTCAAGAGCGCATCGCAACTTTGCGTGCGATGGAATCGTTAAGTCCTGGTGAGAATTAATTTTTCACACTGACAACTTCTCTTCGGTAAATCGACGCTGAATTACAGGTGTGTAACTCCACCCACAATGTGGAGAAACTCTGTGGATATCCCTGAAAATG
>JAPOKG010000075.1 GCA_029977785.1 Actinomycetota bacterium
GTGACCGCGGTGCTGCGAGGCAGCAAGTCAGATAAGACAGTTTTACTGCGTGCAGATATGGACGCTTTACCAGTAACCGAGTTAGCAGATATTCCATTTAAGAGTCAGATTGATGGTGCGATGCATGCATGTGGTCACGACCTCCATGTTGCGATGTTGATTGGTGCGGCAAAATTACTAGTGAAGAACAAATCAGCGCTTAATGGCGATGTAGTCTTCATGTTCCAACCTGGCGAAGAAGGCTTTGATGGCGCTGGACATATGATTAAAGAAGGCGTTTTGACTGCAAGCGGACGAAAAGCTGATGCCACCTACGGCATTCACGTTATGTCATCGTCAGTCCCCAAAGGATTATTCACAACTAAAGCTGGCACCATGATGGCCTCCAGTGATGAGTTGCATGTAACTGTTGTTGGCATGGGTGGACACGGCTCGCAGCCACACACCGCCAAAGATCCAATCCCCGTAGCTGCGGAAATGGTGAGCGCGCTGCAATTGTTGATCACTCGGTCATTTAGCGCCTTTGATCCAGTAGTTATCACAGTCGGTCAATTTCATGCCGGTACGAAAGCGAACATAATTCCAGATACCGCAGAGTTCCAAGCAACGATTCGAACTTTCTCTGCAGAAAACAGAAGTCGTATTCAAACCGAGGCAGTTCGCTTGTGTAAATCAATTGCTGAAGGTTATGGCCTCAAAGCTGAAGTGAAAGTTGTGGAGCAATATCCCGTCACAGCGAATAACAATGCCCATGCCCAATTTGTAGGCAAAGTTGCAGCCGATCTCTTTGGCAATGAAAGCTTCATGGAAATGCCACACCCGATCGCTGGCGCTGAGGACTATTCCCGTGTACTCGAGGAAGTTCCTGGTTCTTACGTTTTCCTTGGTGCATCTGTTGATAAAGACTTCACAAAGTCTGAAGTAAATCATTCGCCTCGAGCCATGTTTGATGATTCTGTACTTCATCGAGGAACTGCGCTGTTGAGTGAATTAGCCGTTCGCTCACTTAATGAAATGGTGTAGCAAGGTACTTTGAGCGCGAATCTGCTCAATTAGGGAATTAGTACTTCGTGAGGTAGCCTTTGCTCATTGATGCATCCGCATCAAGAAAATGAAAGCGCAGCTCTTAGCTCGCTTATATGTAAGTCTTATCTTTTCGTAAATACGTCAAGTCACCACGAGACATACATGTCTAGATGATTGGTACGTATTTTCATGTCCTCACTTACTGCTGTAAAAGAAACCACCTTTAGCGACCTTGGTCTGCATTCTGACTTAGTACGGGTGCTCAATAATCAAGGAATTACTGTTCCTTTCCCGATTCAAGAAGCCACCATTCCTGATGCAATTGCAGGGTGTGACATTCTCGGCCGTGGACAAACTGGATCAGGCAAGACTCTTGCCTTTGGTTTAGCCCTGCTCCATAACATTTATGGAAAGAAAGCAAAACCACACCAACCTCTTGCTCTCGTCCTTGCACCTACCCGCGAACTTGCCCAGCAAATTGATGAAGTTCTTCATCCTTTGGCTCGTTCTATTGGCCACGATTCCGTCGTTATTGCCGGAGGAATGCCTTACGGAAAGCAAGTCAATGCGCTTAAGAAAGCGACGTCGATTCTGGTTGCAACTCCGGGCCGCTTGATTGATCTCCTTGAAAAAGATGAAGTTCGTTTCGATGCTCTTCAAGTCACTGTTCTTGATGAAGCAGATCAGATGGCCGACATGGGCTTTCTTCCTGCCGTAAAACAGATTCTTAATCAAACCAAGAAGGGCGGTCAACGCATGCTCTTCTCAGCAACCCTTGATCGCGGCGTAGATGGCTTAGTTCGTCAGTATCTAAATGAACCAAAGTCCCACTCAATCAAAGAGATTGAAGGATCAAAAGAGAAGAGTGACCACTACGTATTCGTTTTGGATCATGCCCACAAAGCCGATATTTCAAACCAAATCGCATCTCGTGAAGGCAAATCAATTTTCTTCGTTCGCACTA
>JAPOKG010000076.1 GCA_029977785.1 Actinomycetota bacterium
GCTAAAATAATAAACTCGTGTGATAAATTACCTCCGATGGGACCTGTGTCTGCTGCCATTGGAATTGCGGACAGCTCCATGCGTTTAAAAGTATTAAGATATGCTAAAAAAAATTTATTATATGAATAAAGCGCTTCTTCATCTGAAATATCAAGAATTGGCTTAAAGCCCCACGCTGGAGCGAGCATTGCAATCGCGGATTGAATATCTACGCGAACATCGCCTGAGTGAACAGGGAGTGGGAATGGCTCAGCATTTGGGAGTCCTGGATTAAATTCATCATCAACAAGAAGTCCCCATACGTTTCCGAATGAGACGCGACCTACAAGATCATCGATATCAACGCCGCGGTAGCGGAGCGCACTACCTTCTTTATCTGGCTCTGCAATTTCAGATTCAAATGCAATTACACCTTCAAGACCTGGCTTGAAATCATCTGACACGGTGCGCTCCTTAGGCTGTAGCTCTTCTTGCGGGCAATTCTGCACCTCCCGCGGGGGTGCTGACCACCACATGGTGCGAGGATGCACTCAATCCGAAAGTGAGGTTCGATACACCTATGAGCAACGATGACCTAACTCGCGATTCCATCAGAGCGATGCGTCGTTCCTACGGCGAGGTTGGCCTCGAGTCACTTCCCGACGATCCATTCGTGGCCTTTTCCAGCTGGCTAAAAGAGGCCGCAGATAATCCTGTCATCGTCGAAGCAAATGCGATGGTGCTTTCAACTTTGGGCGGCGATAGCAACGGTAGCGATGCAATTTCTACTCGCACAGTTTTACTGAAAGATATTTCGCAAGGTGGATTTACCTTCTTCTCCAATTACTCATCTCGTAAAGCGCAGGCGATTGAAATGAATTCGCAAGTCACCTTGCTATTTCCTTGGTATGCAATGGAACGCCAAGTTTCGATTAGTGGATTTGCAGAAAAAATTGAACGTTCAGAATCAGAAGATTACTTTGCAACCAGGCCTTGGTCATCACAGATTGGCGCATGGGCATCTGCGCAATCAGCTCCTCTTGCATCTCGCGAAGAGTTAGAGCAACGTTTTGCTGGCGCTGCGCAAAAATGGCCTGAAGGCACAACAGTTCCATGCCCACCACATTGGGGCGGTTATCGCGTTACACCGGTCAGTATCGAATTCTGGCAGGGCCGTTACTCGCGCTTACATGATCGCTTGCGCTATGAGCGGGCTAACACCAACTCCGATTGGGAAGTACATAGGTACTACCCGTAGTCTTGCCCCATGAGCGATGCCATTGTTATTCCAGATAATTTAAAGCCCCGTGATGGTCGTTTTGGTTGCGGTCCATCAAAGATTCGTCCAGAAGCGTTAACCGCTCTGACAGCACCTGGTAGCGAATACATTCTCGGAACATCGCATCGTCAGAAGCCAGTCAAGAACGTTGTAAAGAGCGTTAGTGAAGGCCTTAGCTCTCTCTTCTCGCTTCCAGAAGGTTACGAAGTGATCTTGGGTAACGGTGGCTCAACTGCGTTCTGGGATATCGCAACCTTCGGACTTATCGAAGATCGCTCACAGCACCTTGTCTTCGGTGAATTCTCATCAAAGTTTGCAGCTGCCGCTAAAGAAGCTCCATTCCTAGGCGAGCCAACAGTCATCAAATCTGAACCAGGCACACACCCAGCAGCATCTGCTGAAGCCGGTATCGATGTTTACGCACTTACCCATAACGAGACTTCAACTGGCGTTGCGATGAACATTAAGCGCCCTGCTGGAACAGATGGCGCGCTCGTACTTGTTGATGCAACCTCTGCAGCAGGTGGACTCGAAGTTGATGCTAAAGAGTTTGATACTTACTACTTTGCACCGCAGAAATCTTTCGCATCCGATGGCGGTCTCTGGTTTGCACT
>JAPOKG010000077.1 GCA_029977785.1 Actinomycetota bacterium
GGTGCATTCAATCCACCCGTCACCATCGCGCGCTGCCATACGGGCTAGCGTATCCACAGTTGCCATTTTTTTTCTGATGAAGTGCGCGCAGCCCACCTAACCTCCCGCGCATGAAGAAATTACTCGTAATTCTTGCGTTCAATCTTGCCTTTGCGCAACCAACATGGGCCGCCGATTGCAATGAAAAGGCATGTATTGACGTCTATACCCAAGACGGAAAGATCGTCATTGAGGGCCGCAGAGGGACAGGACCCATGGCCACAGAAGCTGTAACGCCGAAACCTGCAGCAACTACAAAACCAACTCCGAAACCATCTCAGAAACCAAAAGTTACTCCGACCCAAAAACCCAAGGTGCTCACCACAAAGAAACCCGTGGTCGTAAAACCGCGCATCGCCAAAAAACCAACTCCGGGTGCGACAAAGGCAGCTACATCCCTCAGCGATAAATTAGTTGAGATGCTGCCAACGGCCGGCATTGCTTATTCACCTTCATTTCAACCGCTCATTAAAGTGCCGGTCTTCTTCTGGAGCGATGTGCCCGAGGTAATCAATAAGAAGATTTCGATTGTCGGCGAAGTTGTAGAAGTGCAGTTAAAGCCCACCTTTATCTGGCATTACGGCGATGGCGTTATTTATCCCACTCGCAAAGTAGGTGCTCCATACCCGAATGGCGAGATCCAACATAGCTACTCAAATCCGGGCCACTACCTGATTGAGCTGATCACTATCTGGAGCGGTGAATTTACAGTGCAGGGCGTTAAGGCCCGTATTCCGGGCGATATCAAAACAGTGTCAGTTCTACCTATCACCGTTGTTGCAGCTCCAAGTCGCTTTACCTCACCCATCAACTAGAACCGCTAACGAAAGGCTTATATGACAACTCTGACTTCACCCCATGATCTCCTCGCCGCGATTCCATTTCTAATCGGCTATCACCCAGAAAACTCTCTTGTGCTGGTGGCTCTCAAAGATGACACGGTCGGAATGGCGATGCGCGTTGATATGCCTACAGATATTGCCGCTGAAAGTTATGACTTACTTGCATCCCATTTCCAGCGCGAGGCAGCAGAAGCTGCGCTGATTGTGGCATATGTGGATGCGCAGACTGATCCTGAGCCAGTTCTGATCAATACCTCTGCAGCGTTATTGCGCGCTGGCATTTCAATCAAGGAATCTCTTATCGTCTCAGATGGGCGTTATCGTTCAATGCTCTGTCATGACTCCGAATGTTGCCCACCACTGGGCACTCAAATTCCAGATATAGATTCATCTCGAATCGCGCTCGAACATGTGATTGCCGGACATCCCATGCCGTATTCGAATGTAGCCGGTTTGGTGCAATCAATTGCAGCGCTGCCTTCAGCGATGGATGAAAATTGGCAGAGCGAAGTGCAGGTTTTCTGGGTAGAAAGTGACTCTGAAAATCTGCTCGACTTACAACGTGATGGCGCAACCGCTGTCATTGATTTAGCTGGCGAATACACCCAAGGACGCGGCGCCGAAGATCGCGAACTTGCTGCCCGAGTTATTGGAAGGCTCAGCGATATTCAGGTGCGTGACTTTGCGCTAGGCAGCCACAATGATGAAACAGCAGATGCGTACTGGCAGTTGTGGCGTGATCTCTTGCTGATTGCTCCTCGTGGATTTGTCGCACCAATCGCATCGATCTTTGCAGCCCTTGCCTACGAGCGGGGCGAAGGAGCGCTGGCCCACAAGGCGCTCGATCGGGCGCTGGTCGATGACGAACGCTATTCACTGGCGCTCTTACTTCGTCGCGTCTTTACCGCTGGATGGCCTCCACATTCCTTT
>JAPOKG010000078.1 GCA_029977785.1 Actinomycetota bacterium
CTACATGAACGCCCTTTGGAACATAAACAAACGAACCACCAGACCAGACCGCAGTATTGAGCGCTGCAAACTTGTTATCGCCGACTGGAATAACAGATCCAAAGAACTCTTTGAAAATATCTTCGTGCTCGCGAAGTCCAGTGTCGGTATCAAGGAAGATCACGCCTTGCTTCTCGAGATCTTCACGGATTGAGTGATACACAACTTCAGATTCATATTGCGCAGCAACTCCAGCAACCAGGCGCTGTTTTTCAGCTTCTGGGATGCCTAGTCGGTCATAGGTGTTCTTAATATCTTCCGGAAGCTCTTCCCACGATGTCGCCTGCTTTTCAGTGGAGCGAACGAAATACTTAATGGTGTCGAACTTGATATCCGAGAGATCAGATCCCCAATTTGGAAGTGGCTTCTTATCAAAGAGTGAAAGTCCTTTGAGGCGCAGGTCGAGCATCCATTGCGGCTCACTCTTCTTGGCAGAAATATCGCGTACAACATCCTCATTGAGACCGCGCTTTACATTTGCACCGGCATCATTCTTATCGGACCAGCCGAATTCATAATTGCCAATACCTTCTAGTTCGGGATGCGCTGTCTGACTCATCGTGTGCTCAGCTTTCTCTTCTTCGTGGTGGCGTTCTTAGGTTCGAACTTCTTATCTTTGCTGATTTGGGGAATGAATGTGGTGCAAACTCCGTCTCCATGCGCGATCGTCGCTAAACGTTGGACATGGGTACCGAGAATCTTTGAAAATGCAGCGGTCTCTTCTTCACATAGCTGTGGAAATTCGGCGGCAACGTGTGCGATGGGGCAATGATGTTGGCATAACTCGATGCCGATTCCGTGGGCGTGCGTATTGGCTGCGTAGCCCTCTTCGCTAAGAAATTCAGCGAGGCCAGAAATGGAATTCTTTGCTTTTGAAACTCTTGACTGTGAACGTCGAACGATCTCGTCTGCTCGGTGTCGTGCAAAGCCTGTCACTAAATGCTCGCCGCTATTTGCCGCGATGTACTTCAGCGCGGAAACTGCAAGATCATCATAGGAATGTTCGAAACGTTCCCGGCCAGTGTCGCTCATGACAAATACTTTGGAGGGGCGTCCACGTGAACGAGTGCTGCGGATATGCGGTTCGCGCTCTTCTAAAATTCCTTCCGCGACGAGCGAATCTAAATGTCGTCGGATACCTGCAGGGGTGAGTTGTAATTTCTCTGCCAGAGCAACGGCGGTCGATGGCCCTGATTCGAGGATGGCGCGAGCGACCTGGTCACGGGTGCGGAGGTCCTCAGAAGGGGCCAGAGAATTCACCGGGGTTTTCACAACGGAATTGTTGCGTAATTCATGGCGCGACGCCACTTCACCGAGGTGATGCGCACCCTAGGCTCTGCCCTATGGCGATTTCAGCAAGTAAAGCTCTACTTCGCCTCTCCTCCCTCATGGTCTTCACCCAATCTGCGATTGTGGTGACTGGTGGCGCAGTTCGTATCACAGGCTCTGGGTTGGGATGTTCAACATGGCCCGAGTGCACACCTGGTTCGTACACACCAACTCCCGATCAACCTGAAGCTCAACTTCATGCCTG
>JAPOKG010000079.1 GCA_029977785.1 Actinomycetota bacterium
GCGATTCATAATTTCTGTGATCGTCTCTTGATGTGGATACGCAGCCATCGCTCTACGAATATCTCCGGTTAAATCGCCATCTTGCAATCTGCGTGCGACAACTGAATCAATTGCAGTTCCAGAAATTACGCCGAGCTCTCCAGCGATAGAAACCTCTTTAGCTAATTGCCATGATGAAACTGCAATGCCCATGCCACCCTGAATGATTGTGGGATAGCTAGAGGGTGATCGCATGTATCAACTGTATGGAGGGCAAGGCCGAACTCGCGAGTAGACTTGTGGTTACTGAGGGGTTAGATCGTTCATTGTGATGGATATCTACCGAAGTGGACGATACTGGGATCGAACCAGTGACCCCCACAATGTCAATGTGGTGCTCTACCGCTGAGCCAATCGTCCTAGGTATGAGAACTATACAACAGTCATTTACCGCGAATAATCATCCTCAATACGCTCAATATCATCCTCGCCGAAGTATGAACCGGTTTGAACCTCGATAAACACAAGCTCCCGAGATCCTTGATTTGCGATTCGATGTAAATCACCAATTGCAACATCGACTGTTTCACCAGCAATTTTTTGGAAACTCTCTCCATTCAATGTAACTGTTGCGGTTCCCGAAACGATGAACCAATGCTCGGCTCTCTTTTGGTGACGTTGATATGAAAGTCGGGAACCAGGATTCACATAGATGCATTTAACTTTGTGCAGATTTGATTCCTGCAAAACTTCATAACGCCCCCACGGTCTTACTGAGTCGTTATCGATCATCATCTTTTCCTTTTGATCCGGTAGTACTGGTGTTGTCTTATGCGGACAACACCTTCATTAATAGTGGAGGTCGGGACGGGATTTGAACCCGTGTAGAGGGATTTGCAGTCCCTTGCCTCGCCTCTCGGCCACCCGACCATACAAATATCGCCGTTAGATTTTCATCTTCGAAGAGAGTTCAATCTAAACGGCGAATATCAGAGCG
>JAPOKG010000007.1 GCA_029977785.1 Actinomycetota bacterium
GGAATAGTTCTACGCCATCGTAGAGCGCATCAACGTCTAATTCGATAGCACTATCTAAGAATCTATCAACGAGCACTGGATGATCGGGCGTAATATCTGTAGCGCGGGAGATGAAGTTAGAAAGTGCTGCATCATCGTAGACAATCTCCATTCCACGTCCTCCCAGAACAAAGCTAGGACGGACCAATACTGGATATCCAATGCGGGCGGCGATTTCGAGCGCTTCCAATTGTGATGCAGCCATTCCAAATTCTGGAGCTGTGAGATCTTGCTCAGCAAGAACTCGGCCAAATGCACCGCGCTCTTCGGCGAGATTGATTGCATCAGGGCTTGTACCAAGGATTGTTACACCTGCGGCCTTTAATCCAGCTGCTAAACCGAGTGGTGTCTGGCCACCAAGTTGTGTGATCACCCCAAGCACAGGCCCCGCCTGCGTTTCGGCATAGACGACTTCAAGAACATCTTCCAAGGTAAGTGGTTCGAAGTAGAGGCGATCGCTTGTGTCGTAGTCAGTAGAAACGGTTTCTGGATTGCAATTGACCATAATCGTTTCGAATCCAGCAGCCCTCAGAGTGAACGAAGCGTGCACACAGGAATAATCAAATTCGATTCCCTGACCGATTCGATTTGGTCCACTGCCAAGAATGATTACTGCCGGTTTAGTGCGGCCGCGGACCTCACTCTCTTCCTCATAACTTGAGTAGTGATAAGGAGTAAAAGCTTCGAACTCAGCAGCGCAGGTATCTACGGTTTTATATACAGGTCTAATAGCTAGATGGTGGCGTAATTTGCGGATGTCATCTTCAGTCGATGTACGCAAGATCGCAATCTGCTGATCTGAGAATCCTTGTTCTTTGGCAATCTTTAGCATGGGAGCGTCTAACTCGACGGCATCACGAATATCGCGAGCCCGTTCATTAATCATCTCAATTTGTTTTAGAAACCAGCGATCGATTTTGGTTGATAAATAGACTTCCTCTATAGAGGCTCCAGCCCACATAGCCTTCTGCACCTGTTGCAAGCGGTACTCGGTAGGCATCTTCATCGATTCCAAGAGCAGTTCTCGCTCTTGAAGGGCGATTTCTGATGGGAAAGTAAATATGGCTTCCTTGCGCTCTAGTGAGCGAAGTGCCTTCATGAGAGCCTCAGAGAATGAACGACCAATCGCCATCGCCTCGCCGACAGATTTCATCGTTGTCGTAAGTCGCGGATCCGCATCCTGGAATTTCTCAAAGGCAAAGCGAGGAACCTTTACAACTATGTAATCTAAGGTTGGCTCAAATGAGGCTGGCGTTACCTGCGTGATGTCGTTTTTGATTTCATCGAGCGTATATCCAATGGCAAGCTTGGTCGCAATCTTCGCAATGGGAAAGCCAGTCGCCTTGGATGCGAGGGCGGAAGATCGAGAAACACGTGGATTCATCTCAATCACGATAATGCGACCATTGTCAGGGTTAACTGCAAATTGAATATTGCAGCCACCGGTATCGACGCCTACTTCGCGAATAATTGAAATTGATAGGTCTCGCAGCTTTTGATACTCAACATCTGTCAGCGTAAGCGCTGGCGCCACAGTAATGGAATCCCCCGTATGAACACCCATGGGATCGATATTTTCAATGCTGCAGACAATCACAACGTTATCTGACTTATCTCGCATTACTTCGAGTTCGTACTCTTTCCAGCCGATGATTGATTCTTCAATCAACACCTCTGATGTTGGGCTATGACGCAAACCAGCCCCTGCTATCTGTCTGAGGGTCTCTTCATCGAAGGCGATTCCAGAACCTAGCCCACCCATGGTGAAAGATGGACGAATCACAACTGGATAACTCAACTCCGCGGCAGCGCCAAGTACTTCTTCCATCGTGTGACAAATAATTGAGCGAGCTGACTCGCCACCAACTTTTTCAACGATATTACGAAAAAGTTCACGATTTTCTCCGCGCTCAATCGCATCAACATCTGCACCTATCAGTTTTACGTTATAGCGATCAAGAGTGCCCGCCTTAAAAAGACCAATCGCCGCATTGAGCGCAGTCTGGCCACCGAGGGTTGCCAGGACTGCATCTGGACGTTCCTTGGCAATAATCTTCTCGATAAATTCTGGAGTAATCGGTTCGATGTAAGTCGCATCTGCAAACTCCGGGTCTGTCATGATAGTTGCTGGATTGGAGTTGACCAGGATTACTCGAATCCCTTCAGCGCGAAGCACACGACAAGCTTGTGTGCCCGAATAATCAAATTCACATGCCTGTCCAATGACTATTGGACCAGAACCAATAACTAGAACGCTCTTTATCGATGCATCGCGTGCCATTAGTGAGTGGCCACCTTTCTAGGGTACTTCTCCATCACTTGCACGAAGCGATCAAATAGATAGGCGGCATCATGTGGACCTGCAGCGGCTTCCGGATGATACTGAACGCTAAATGCACCACGCTCTGAAAGTTCCAAGCCTTCAACCACATCATCGTTGAGGCAGACGTGAGTCACTTGCCCTGGGCCAAATACTGTTGTGAAGACGCCTTCTGTTGGAGCCTTTAACGCAAAACCGTGATTGTGCGCAGTTATCTCGACTTTTCCTGTTCGCTTATCCATAACAGGTTGATTGATGCCGCGATGACCAAATTGCAACTTATACGTTTCAAAACCGAGCGCTCTCCCGAGAATCTGATGTCCGAAACAGATCCCAAAGACTGGAACTTCTGCGACAAGGATTTCGCGTACTAAATCAATCGTAGCTGTCATCGTTGCTGGATCGCCCGGTCCATTCGAAAGAAAGACACCGTCCGGTGAAATCGCTTCGATATCGGCGAATGTCGAATCAAACGGCATCACGTGGACTTCGATTCCGCGTTCTGACATCGCTCGTGGGGTAGCCCCCTTGATTCCAAGATCTAGCGCCGCAACGGTAAATCGCTTCTGGCCGATCGCTGGTACAACATATGTTGTCGGCGTCGAAACGTCGGCGCAGAGATAAGCACCCGCCATTGCTGGTTGTTTACGAACTTCAATCACCATCTCTTCTCGAGTTAAGTCCTCCCCTGAGAAGATGCCAACTCTCATGGCCCCTCGGTCTCGCAGATGGCGAGTAATCGCTCGAGTATCTACTCCTTGGATTCCGACTATTCCTTGCTCAATTAACTCTGCTTCAAGATCATTTTCACTTCGCCAATTGCTTGTCAGTGTCGATGGGTTTCGAACCACAAAACCTGCGACCCAATATTTCCTAGATTCATTATCGAAGTCATTGACACCGGTATTACCAATATGCGGCGCGGTCATTACGACAACCTGTTTGTGATACGAGGGGTCTGTCAAAGTTTCTTGGTAACCCGTCATTCCTGTTTGGAAAACTGCTTCTCCAAATGTCTTGCCTATGGCAGCCCAGGATCTGCCTTCAAAGATACGGCCATCATCGAGAACAAAGAATGCTTTAGCCATTACGCACCAGCCTTATGCGTGATGCGGCCATTGAAGAAGGTAGCCTGCACCACTCCAGGAATCTCCATGCCATGGAATGGAGTATTGCGGCTTCGCGATGCCAGACGGTCGCGATCCACGCGCCAGAGCTGGGTCGGGTTCATCACAGTAATGTGAGCGCGAGAACCTACTGTCAAAGAGGAGCCGTGCTTCTCGTAGCGACCTATTCGAGCAGGAGCAGCGCTCATTCGATCAGCAACTTGGCTCCAATTTAACAAACCTGTCTGCACCATTGTCATATTGATAATGGGAAGCGCTGTTTCAAGTCCAAGCATTCCAAATGAGGCTTCTTGCCATTCACACTCCTTAGTCTCAGCAGCGTGAGGGGCGTGATCTGTTGCAACGATATCTATGATCCCTTCAGCCAGGGCTTCTCGGAGTGCCATGACATCACTCTCAGTTCTGAGCGGTGGATTCACCTTATAAATAGGATCATAACTACGTGCGAGTTCATCGGTAAGAAGTAAGTGATGTGGAGTCACCTCTGCAGTGACATTGATACCGCGGGATTTCGCCCATCGAATAATTTCAACACCACCTTGCGTTGTGACGTGACAGACGTGTAGTCGAGCTTGTACATGATCTGCCATCAAAACATCTCGCGCGATGATCGATTCTTCTGCAATAGCGGGCCAACCCTTGAGACCAAGTTGCGACGAGACAAACCCCTCATTCATCTGACTTGCTTGAGTCAAACGTGGTTCTTGCGCGTGCTGAGCTATAACTCCATCGAACTTCTTAATATATTCAAGTGCACGTCGCATCAGCAGTGGATCAAAAACACAATTCCCATCATCACTGAAAACCCGGACACGAGCGGCCGAATCAGCCATCGCTCCAATTTCTGCCAGGTGTTCGCCTTGGATTCCTTGTGTCACAGCTCCGACAGGAAAGACATCAACAAGGCCAGCGCTCTGTCCTAGTCTATAAACCTGTTCTACCACTCCTGCTGTATCTGCAACAGGTGAGGTATTTGCCATAGCACTGATTGCGGTAAATCCTCCACGAGCTGCGGCCTGTGATCCCGATAGAACAGTTTCAGCATCTTCTTTCCCTGGCTCGCGTAGGTGTGTGTGCAGGTCGACGAGTCCGGGGAGAGCAACCGAACCAGTGAAATCAAACTCTGTTGCTCCTTCGACCTGGAGATTACTTCCGATTGCCGTAATCAATTCGTTTTCAATGGCGATATCTGAGATGACTCCTGAAACATCGACGTTCTTAATGAGATATTTAGTGGTCACGCGATGACACCTTCACTTTCAGGAACGCCAGCTAGAAGTAAGTAGAGAATTGCCATGCGCACGCTGACGCCATTGGTCACCTGCTCAACTATCACTGAACGAGCGCTATCGGCGCTATCGGCAGTTATTTCCAGTCCTCGATTCATAGGCCCTGGGTGCATCACTATCGCTGTCGGTTTCATCCGTCGCAATCGATCAGAATTGAGTCCAAAATAGCGCGAGTATTCGCGCGCATTGGGAAAGAACATTTCTGACATACGTTCTAGTTGAATGCGTAACATCATTACTGCATCAACGCTTTCAATCACCGCATCGAAGTCATATGAGACAGTCACTGGCCAGGATTCAACACCTACTGGAAGCAAGGTTGGTGGCGCAACCAAAGTTACCTTTGCTCCCAATTTAGTGAGCAGCAAAACATTCGAGCGAGCAACGCGCGAATGCAGGACATCTCCGACAATTGCGATATGAAGTCCGGCTAAATCTTCTCTGCCATGCGCTAAATGACGTCGTATCGTAAAGGCATCTAGAAGCGCTTGACTTGGATGCTCATGCGTCCCATCACCAGCATTAATAACTGCACCTGACATCCATCTATTTTCTGCCAGACGTGCTGCAGCACCAGATGCGCTATGGCGAATGATGACCGCATCTGCTCCCATAGCCTGAAGAGTCTGGGCAGTATCTTTGAGAGATTCGCCTTTGCTGACACTTGAACCTTTGGCAGAGAAGTTGATAACATCTGCAGATAAACGTTTCGCTGCTGCTTCAAATGAAATTCTTGTGCGCGTTGAATCTTCGGCAAAGAGATTGACAATAGTTCGACCACGCAGAGTTGGAAGTTTCTTCATCGGGCCATCAGAAGCACGTGCTAGCTCTTCGGCGGTGTTAAGAATGGTTATTGCCTGAGATTTAGATAAATCCGAAATTGATAAAAGGTGCTTCATAGCGGGGCGCCCTCTTCAATCGAGACTAGATCAATTCCATCTAGCTCCGTAAATTGGACTCGGACTACCTGGTTCTGAGAAGTTGGAAGATTCTTCCCAACATAATCAGCGCGAATAGGTAGCTCGCGATGGCCACGATCTACGAGAACCGCCAATTGCACTGTTTGTGGGCGGCCAATCTCTCCAAGCGCATCAAGGGCTGCTCTAATGGTTCGTCCTGAGAAAAGCACATCGTCAACTAATACAACGTTGCGACCTTCAACGCCTAGCGATGGAATGACTGTCGGCATCAACGCTCGAGGTGGTCTCGTCCGTAGGTCATCTCGGTGCAAGGTGATATCCAGCGTTCCATGTTGAACAGCGCGACCTTCTATCGCTTCGATATTGGCAGCGATTCGAGCAGCCAAGTGGGCGCCTCGTGTTGGAATACCTAAGAGTGTGATTGTTTCTGAACCAGAGTTACGTTCGAGGATCTCGTGTGAAATGCGGGTAATAGCGCGGGCCATATCTGGCGCAGGCAAGGCAAGGCTCATCTGTAAATCTCCTTCCCCGCCTCGCAGGACGGGTCGTTAAAGGATGCGAGCGAATGATACCACCTGAGTTCTATACCCTGTGGATTGAAGAACGGGCGCCTCTCGATGTGAACCTACAGTCCCACCATGACTACTGAAATCACTTCTACATCCGTCTCTGAGCGACTGCGCTCAATCCGTCACGCCCAATCCCTCTCCTTAAGCGATGTGGAACTGGCTAGCAATGGCGAAATTAAGGCAGTTGTTCTCGGGTCGTACGAGCGAGGTTCTCGATCGCTGAGCGTTAAGCGCGCTATTCAGATTGCAGATTTCTATGGAGTCCCCGTATCGACGCTATTCGGAGGTACTCTCACTGAAGGAGCCGGATTTGCCGGAAGAATAATCATCGATACACGTCGCTTGAGGCAACTGAGAGATACCGAACAAGCACATGAAGGACCAGCATTTCAGATGATTTCTAGATATATCTCGCATATTCAAAGTTCCCGAGAAGATTGGAATGGAGAAGTGATATCGCTTCGCGACCGATATGTTGAATGCGTTGCAATCTGCCTTGGATACACGGCAAAATCATTGATAGTTTGGCTAGATAGCCAAAAATTGCTTCTGTCTCTACGAAATTAGAGTGCAATACTCTCTTTAATCTGAGAAATTTTCCCGAGGACTCCGTGGATATATCCTGCTGACTCTTCGGTCGAAAGCTCCTTAGCAAGATTGAGCGCCTCATCAATGGCAATTCCTTCTGCCAAATCCGGTGTCCAAACAATCTCGTAAATCCCAAGTCGCAGGATATTTCGGTCAACTGCCGGAAGGCGATCCATATCCCAACCTTGCGCATAAGTTGTTATCAATTCATCAATCTTGCGCTTATTTGCAGTGATTCCGCTAATCAATTCACGAGTGAAGTCACGGATAGGACGTGCATCAGGTCCCTCTTCAACTATATCTCGCGTCGTAAGCAGTTCTGCAGCAGAGGCGCCCCGAATATCTGCTTCGTAGAGAAGATCGAGGGTCTGTTTACGCGCTTTGCTGCGAGCTGACACTAGTTGGCGCGGCCTAGGTAGGAGCCGTCTCTGGTATCAACGAGAACTATCTCGTCCTGCTTGATAAAGAGCGGCACTTGAATTTGAATGCCAGTTTCCACTGTCGCGGGCTTCGTTCCGCCGGAAGAACGATCTCCTTGTAAGCCTGGCTCAGTGTAAGTAATTTTTAGAGGAACAGATGCTGGAAGTTCAATGTAGAGAGGGTTACCCTCATGAATCGCGACAATTGCTCCGGTATTTTCGAGCATGTAATTGGCGGCATCCCCAACAGTATCTGCTGAAATATTCATTTGATCAAAATTCACGTTATCCATGAAGACAAAGTCTTCACCCTCCTTGTAAAGGAAGTTCATCTCGCGCTTTTCGAGGATTGCTACATCGACTTTTACCCCTGCGTTAAAAGTCTTATCCACAACTTTCCCAGTCATGACTTGCTTCAATTTGGTGCGGACGAATGCTGGGCCTTTACCTGGCTTTACATGTTGGAACTCAACGACTGTCCAGAGCTGACCTTCAATATCGAGAGTCATACCATTTTTGAGATCATTAGTTGTTGCCACGATAGCTCCAGTCCTGCATTCTAAAGATTAGTTAAGGTGCGCGAGTTTAGCGCATAACAATTGCTCAACAAAAATCAAGAAAGGAGCGCTTTTAGCGCGATGAGGGCTAAGACATATGAATTAGGACCGAAACCACCAATAGTCCCATTTGCTACCCCTGAAATCACCGATGTATGTCTGAACTCTTCACGCGCCATTGGATTGGATAGATGGACTTCTATCAACGGAGCTTTGACCAACTCTGCTGCATCACGAATCGCATATGAGTAATGAGTAAAAGCTGCAGGGTTGATGATTACTGGAAGTTTTGCATCCGCAGCCTCGTGTAGCCAAGAGATGATCTCCGCTTCATCATTACTCTGTCTCACATCAGCGACAAACCCATGGGTCTTTGCGGCCAATTCAATATGGGAGACGAGCTCTGCATAATTCATATCTCCATAGATGGATGAATCGCGTATATCAAGGCGACCTAAATTTGGGCCATTGAGAACAAGTACCTTCATTGGCTAACCTTCTCATACGCTGATATCAAGGCAGCTTCATCTGGATTTTCAAGCCTCTGTGTCTTCCCAATTTCGGTAATCACGACAAAGCGCAGATTATTCCCACGTGACTTCTTATCGAGTTTCATCGCCGAGAATAGTTCGGGCCATTCGCCCTGCGTATATTGAACTGGTAGCTCTAGACCTCGCAAAACTGAGAGGTGTCTCTCCAATAACTCCTGCGAGATGAGCCCAGACTCAAAGGAGAGATGAGCGATAAAAGCCATACCTATCGAGACGCACTCGCCATGTCGGAGCGAGTACTGAGAGTGAATTTCAACTGCATGGCCAAAGGTGTGGCCATAATTGAGAATCTCGCGATTAAAACTCTCTTTGAAATCGCCAGAGACTACATCCGCCTTGACTTGCACAGCTCTCTCAATAAGTTCCTGCGTCAACTCTTTCGAACTACGAATCTGATCTAATGTCAGACCTTCAACCTTCGTCAGTATCTGACCATCTGCAATAAATCCGCACTTCACAACTTCTGCTAGCCCTGCCGCAAAATCGCGATCAGATAAAGTATCAAGCCACGCCATATCGACAATCACCTTGATTGGTGAATGAAAGGCTCCAATCAAGTTCTTGCCGTAATCGCTATTGATTCCTGTCTTTCCACCTACTGCTGCATCTACCATTCCAGCGACCGTTGTAGGAATCGCAACCCAATCCAGGCCACGTAACCAAGAGGCAGCGGCATAGCCGGCAATATCGGTTACTGCGCCTCCGCCTATGCCAATAATCAAATCACTTCTCGTAAAACCCGCAGCGCCAAGCCAATTCCAGATTGAATCAAGGATACGCGCTGACTTTCCAGCTTCTCCATCCGGAATTCCAAAGTAGAAAGCTTCTGCACCACCGAAATCAAAGGTTGGAATCTGTTCCTTCATCGCCTCGCTATAGATGACAGCAACTCGTTCGCGACCCTGTGCAATCTCATGTAAAGCCTCTAGATAGCTCCCGCCAATTTCAACTTCATAACTTCGCTCAGAGGTGATTGCAATTTTCTTCATCGCGCCTCCTCCAAACTCGAAAGTGCAATGGTAACAATCTCTTCTTCGCTTTTGTCATCAACGTTGATTGTTACATCCGCGAGAGCTTCATAAATCGGGCGTCTGGCCTCCATCAACGTCTGCCACTGCCCACGGGGGTTGTTAAGTAAAAGAGGTCTATCGCGATTGAAGCCTATCAGCGGAACGACTGTTGAAAGCGAGATATCAAGAAAGATTATGTAAGAGGAGATAGCGCGAAGAGCCGATTGCGCATCTATCGAGATAGGGGCGCCGCCTCCGAGAGATAGAACCGTTCCATCTGTGAGTAGCTCATCTCGCAGAACTCTTTTCTCGATTGCCCTAAAGGCATCTTCTCCTTGATCAAGAAAGATCTGTGAAACCGGCTTCTCTTCGCGCTCTTCAATCAGATGGTCCGTATCTCGAAAAGTTAAGCCAAGTTTTTCTGCAAGGAGCGAGCCAATGGTTGTCTTTCCTGAACCCATCGGTCCAATCAGAATTACTCGCGGGGCCATTACTTAAAACGTAGATTCTTCATATACGAGTCAAAGTTGCGACGTACCTCTTGAACCGAATCTCCGCCAAACTTTTCAAGAACAGCCTCTGCCAGGACAAGAGCCGCCATCGCCTCGGCGACTACACCTGCAGCAGGAACAGCACAGACATCTGAGCGCTGATTGATTGCTTTAGCCGCTTCGCCCGTCTTTACATCAATAGTGTCTAGCGCCTTAGGGACGGTGGAGATGGGCTTCATGGCGATTGACACGCGTAAAATTTCTCCGTTGGACATTCCGCCTTCAGTCCCGCCAGCGCGATCCGTACGTCGTTGTATCGCACCATCTTTTCCACGTTCTATCTCGTCGTGGGCAATTGAACCTCTGCGAGTTGCAGTTCTAAATCCATCTCCGATTTCAACGCCTTTAATTGCTTGAATTCCCATCATGGCTGCAGCCAGGCGTGCATCCAATCTGCGATCCCAGTGAACGTGCGAACCAAGACCTGGTGGCAAGTTGTAAGCCAATACTTCGCAGACGCCACCTAAAGTGTCTCCATCTGAATGCGCTGATTCGATTTCGGCAATCATGGCCGCACTTGTCTTCGCGTCGGCGCATCTGACTGGATCCGCATCGATGCGCGCCATGTCGCCTGCCTGAGGAAGCGCGTAACCATCAGGAATTCGCGCACTTCCAATGGATACAACGTGGCTCAAGATAGTTATGCCCACTGCTTGCTCTAGAAAATTGCGCGCAATAGCACCAAGTGCAACTCTTGCTGCAGTTTCGCGGGCGCTGGCTCTCTCTAAGATTGGTCGTGCGTCATCAAAATCGTACTTCTGCATCCCAACTAAGTCAGCATGTCCCGGTCTTGGACGAGTCAATGGTGCATTACGCGCTAAATTGGCGATCTCTTCTTCAGGGACAGGATCGGCAGACATCACCTTTTCCCACTTAGGCCATTCGCTATTACCAACTTGAATAGAGATTGGACCACCTTGTGAAACTCCCAAACGAACTCCGCCAAGAATTGTGACCTTATCTGCTTCAAAATTCTGTCTCGCTCCGCGCCCAACTCCGAGGCGACGACGAGAGAGATGAAAATCTATATCTTTCGTTGAAATTTCAATATGGGCTGGTAGCCCTTCGACTATTGCCGATAGGGCTTGGCCATGAGATTCGCCTGCTGTTATCCAACGCATGTGCCTATTGTGGCAGATGCCATTTAACAAAGCAGACCTATTTACGCCCCTGCAGAGAAATTAACTCAAAATCGATAGGAGATATCCCCCACTGATCGCAGGCGCCAGTGGGATTGCGATTTTTAGAGTGCCACAACGAATGATGTAGATGGCCGCCAAAACGGTAGTGCATAAAAGTAAGTTGTAGATGTACCCATGAAGCAACTCATGCGGAATCAGAAAAATCAGGATTGCACCCAGTAGTTTGATATCTCCCCCGCCAATTTTGAGATATTTCCAAGCCAACATACTTGTGGGCGCAAGAATAGGAAGGAGAGAGAAGTTGGCTGGGCTTGAACCAATGAGTAGATCGAGAGCCACTACGAGGGCTACTGCAATATTGGGTATGCGATGAAACTTAACGTCAAAAAGCGCTATTGCAATTAGAAGAGCAGCCATTCCAAGAAGGTACCTCTACTAGTAGTGAGGCCCAGAAACACCTGTGGATATCTAGCGCGCGCTAGTCAATTTTTCTCTCAGAATTGACGTGAGCTTTTCAGTATCAAAATCCTTCGCTGAAACTAGCCGCAACTGATCAATCCCTTGGTAGAGAAGGAGTTCAAGGCCCGAGATAACTGGCGCGCCCACGTTGCTCCACTTCTTCGCAAGTACTGTCGGCCAGGGCTTATAGATGACGTCAAAGAGAAGTGAGGTGATGCCGCCATCTATACCTTCGGCTAGAAGATCGGCAGCCCCAGCTGGAGTTGTATTTACAACCAAAGAGAATTGCTCAAGTGAAAAGGCGTTACTCCATATTACGTATGAGAATTGAGATTCTGTAACGATCTCATTGAAAGATGCTTTGCGCGAGCTTGTGCGTCCCAGTACCGTGATTGAATCCGCTACACCATCTAACGCCGCAGCAATTGCTCGAGCAGTTCCACCGGCACCCAGTATTAAGACGGATGAGAAATCCGAGAAACCCCGATGAGCGAGTGCTTGTATGAAACCCGTTCCATCCGTTGATGTTGCTTCCCACGTGCCGCCGTTTTTAATGAGCGTATTAGCAGAATGAGATTTGAGAGCTAAGTCGCTCGTTGCAAATCCTAATTGCAGGACCTCTTCCTTCAGGGGCATCGTAAGAGAAAGATAATCAAACTCGGAACCTCGCTCGGTCAAAAAATTCTTTAGCTCCCCTGCGCGCACCTCGATACGGTCATAGCTTCCCTCTATCTGAAGATCTACGAACGCTGCGCGGTGTAAGACAGGCGAGAGCGAATGTTCGATAGGCGAACCGAGAACTGCCCCACGAATCATTCTTGACTCCTAAATAGCCCATTTCTTAAGTTCTTCTTGTATTCGAGCTTCCAGATATTGAACTGCTCTAGATTATCTGTAAAGCGCGTATCAGAGGGCGCAACTGTTATGAAATAGAGCCAATTTCCTGGCTCTGGGTTGAGAGCTGCATTCATAGCCTGGCGACCAGGGTTATTAATTGGTCCTGGCGGTAGCCCGTACTTTCGATAAGTGTTGTACGGCGAGTTAATCAACGTTCCTTGAGTACTTAGAAAGATATTGCCACGCGACTTCTTAACATAATTGATTGTCGAATCAAACTGCAGCGGCATTCCTTTGACCAAGCGATTCCTGATGACCTGAGATATCTTGGTGAAATCTTGGAGCTTGCCCTCTGCTTGGATGAGAGAGGCGATAGTTAAGAACTGGGCGGGTGTGAACTTCTCGCTACTTTCATAGAATCCAGCAGAAACCATCTCCTGATTAGCCCGCGAAACCATTGAGGATAGGGCGGCGAGAGCGGATGTACCTTTATCAAAACTGTACTGCGCCGGAAAGAATAGCCCCTCGAGTGATGTAAACCCCATAGGTATCTTTACTTTATCCAACGCGGTTCGAACATCGTTTTCGCTAAATCCAGTTCTATACATCTGGGGAAGAATCTCAGAGAGCCACATTCCCTCTTGAACGCTGATTAATCCACTCAGACGTTTTACATCCAGCAGTTGCTCCAGCACTTGCTTTGCGCAATTTTGAACTGTGAGTCGATGATCCCCCGGTGCTACTTGCGTAGATCGTGAATCACCCACTGCAACACGAAAATATGACTCGGAAGATTTAACAACACCTGCTTCTACGAGCACCTTGCCAATATCGGAGCCTGACGAACCCGCATCAATATGGACAATTACTTCTCTACCTGTTTCACGACATGAAAAATCTGGAGCAGTTGATGTATTTGAACGTAACTCACGAACTCCACCAGTGAAAAGTAGAACGACTAAGAAAGCTGAGAAAACTCGAAGAACGGGTGAGCTAGGAAGATCGCGCACTCTGAAGACCTAACTCAAGAATCTCTACCGCTGCCATCGCATCAATGAGCTCCTTAGATTCTTTGGCAGATTTGCCGGCCTCTCTAAGCTTCGACTGTGCGCTGACGGTAGAAAGTCGCTCATCTATATAGGTGATTTCAACATCTGTGAACTCGGCTAGAAAATCCCCAAAACTTCTCGCCTTCTCGGCGCTAACGCTTTCAATTCCTGAAAGTTGCTTTGGGAGACCGATAAATATCTGCACTGGTTCGTACTCTGCAAAGATGGCTTGAATCTCAGTTGCTAGGTGCTTCTTCTCCGTCGCCAAAACTGCTAGCGGTGAGGAGATAATTCCATCGGGATCGCACACGGCCACACCTATGCGAATATCGCCGTAGTCGAAGGCGATCCGTCGACCCCGCTGCATCTTTTACTTTCCAGAGATAGCGTCAGTGATTGCTGAAAGCGCCACCGAAATCTGGTCAAGATTGGTTCCGCCACCTTGCGCAAAATCATCCTTACCGCCGCCGCCGCCGCCCAAAATCGTGGAACCAATCTTTACGAGGGCTCCAGCTTTAACGCCTGCAGATTTTGCACCATCACTTACCGCCGCAACAAGAACTGCCTTACCTTCAACAACGCTGACGAGAGCTACTACGGAGTTCGTAGATCTACCCTTAAGGTCGGTTGCAATCTTTCTTAAATCATCAGCTGCAATTCCATCGCCCAAGGCTGTTGCAATCACTGAAATGCCATTAACAACTACCGCCTTTTCGGCCAACGATGACACTTGCGACATCGCTTGTGCTGAGCGAACAGTTGCCAACTCTTTCTCTATCTCTCTAATCTTATTGAGCAAATCGGAAATTCTCTCTGGCAGTTCTTCCGCACGTGCACCCTTAATAATTTCAGTGAGTGAATTCAAGAGAAGATGTTCACGCGCCAGATATTTATAGGCATCAACTCCCACAAGGGCCTCGACACGTCTTACACCTGCGCCAACGGATGATTCAGAGAGCAACTTAATGACTCCGAGCTGACCCGATGCAGATACGTGCGTGCCTCCGCAAAGCTCACGCGCCCAGTCGCCAACGCTAACAACTCGAACTTGATCCCCGTACTTTTCACCTAAGAGAGCCATCGCGCCGATCTTCTTGGCAGCATCCTGCGACATTGTCTCCGCAGTTACCTCGAGATTATCGAGAAGAAGAGTGTTTACGCGCGCTTCAACTTCATTTAAAACTGAGTCTGGCACAGCGCCAGTTGAAGGAAAATCGAAGCGGAAACGCCCAGGCGAGTTCTCGGAGCCTGCCTGCGTTGCAGTCTCTCCAAGAATTTCGCGGAAGGCTTTATGAACCATATGCGTTGCAGTGTGAGCTCGAGAGATTGCGTTTCTGCGCTCTAAATCGATGGCAGCAAGAGCCTGTGAACCAAGAGCGACTTCGCCACTGATAACGCGACCACGATGAACAGAGAGACCATTTACTGGAGTCTGAACATCATCAATTTCAACAACAGCGCCATTGGCAAGGGTGATCCGACCGCCATCTGCTAACTGTCCGCCACCTTCTGCATAGAAAGGCGTTCGATCAAGAACGATTTCAACTTCGCTACCTGAGATAGCTGACTGAACGCTTAGTCCATCTACCAAGATTCCATTAACAACTGCCTCAGATTCAATCTGCGTATATCCCACGAATGTTGATGCGCCCTTTGAATCTGCAATCTTCTTGTACTCACTTAGATCAGTGTGGCCACTCTTCTTCGCCTTTGCATCAGCTTTAGCGCGATCACGTTGTTCATTCATCAAACGTCTAAAGCCATCTTCATCAACTTCTAAGCCCTCTTCGCGTGCCATCTCAAGAGTTAAATCAAATGGGAACCCATAAGTGTCGTGGAGCTTAAAGACTTCATCCCCCGGCAAGACCGACTTCTTCTGCGCCTTCAACTGGGTAGAAGCAAGATCGAAGATCTGGGTCCCACTCTTTAGCGTTTGCAAGAAGGACTCTTCCTCAGCGATAGAGACCGCCAAGATGCGTTTCTGGTCTGAAATGAGTTCTGGATACTGAGGACCCATTGCACCGATTGCAGCCTGAGTAAGCTCAGACATAATTGGATCGTTAACGCCCAAAAGACGCATATTTCGAATTGTGCGACGCATCATGCGACGCAGAACATATCCACGGCCTTCATTACCTGGAGTCACTCCATCGCCAATCAACATCGCCGATGTACGAGCATGGTCTGCTACAACGCGAAGTGAGACATCCGAGCTCTGTGATTTTCCGTAAGTCACCCCAGCCAGTGACGACGCTTTAGAGAGAATCTGCATCGTGGTATCTATTTCATAGATGTTTTCCACGCCTTGCAACAACGCAGCAGTTCGTTCAAGACCTAAACCAGTATCAATGCTCTTCGCTGGAAGCTCTCCAAGAATTGGATAGCTATCTTTTCCGCCGCCTGCACCGCGCTCGTTCTGCATAAAGACGAGATTCCATACTTCCAAGTATCTATTTTCATCTGCAACAGGCCCACCTTCAGCCCCATAAGCTGGACCACGATCATAATAAATTTCAGAACAGGGTCCGCAAGGTCCTGGAACACCCATAGACCAGAAGTTATCTGCCATATCGCGTCGTTGGATTCGCTCTCGTGGAATACCAATCTTCTTATGCCAAATGTCTGCAGCTTCATCGTCATCGAGATAGACAGTCACCCAGAGACGATCCTCGGGAAAGCCATATCCCCCATCGTTGATTGGCCGGGTCAGTAGCTCCCAGGCTAGAGAGATGGCGCCCTCTTTGAAGTAATCTCCAAATGAGAAGTTGCCGCACATCTGAAAGAAGGAGGCGTGACGCGTTGTCTTTCCAACCTCATCAATATCGAGAGTGCGCACACATTTTTGAACTGATGTCGCACGTTTATACGGTGGAGTTACCTCACCAAGAAAGTAGGGTTTAAAGGGAACCATTCCTGCATTTACTAAGAGCAGATTTGGATCATCAGCAATCAGAGACGCAGATGGGACAACGGTATGGGTAAGGCCCTGTCGATTTTCAGACTCAAAGAAGCGCAGCCAGCGCGAACGGATCTCGGCGGATTCCACTAGTTACATTCACCCACTTGATCTATTCAGTCTTCTTCTTTTTACGACCCTTGCTCAATTGAGCTGCGCTGAGTAGCGCACCTGCAACTTTCACAGCCGGACCATTCTTATCCATAAAATCTGAGGTAGCCCCCGTCACCTTTGAGGTGACCTCTTCGACGCTCTTAGTGATCTTGGCAAAGCTTTCGAGTGGGCTGTTAATGAGTTCAAGTGTGCGAGTAGATTCGTTAATTAGGGGCGTTGTATCGTCGGTGAAAGCTTTGAGAGAGACCTTTGCCTCATCGACCAATTTGCTGACACGGAAGACGGCATATGCCACAGAGACGGCGATAACAAAGAGCGATGCTGCTGCGATAATTGTTGCAATTCCACCTGGACCCATAACAGTAAGCCTACCTGACTACTCCTTCGGAGGAGTCCAATCGATGGCCGCCTCCTTACGTTGCGCAGGTGTAATTGGTGTCGGTGCTCCAGTCAATGGATCTCCACCGCTGGCGGTCTTTGGAAATGCGATAACTTCTCGAATTGAATCAGAGCCAGTAAGAAGCGCGCAGACTCTGTCGAGGCCAAGTGCAATTCCGCCGTGAGGTGGTGGACCGTAGTTAAATGCTTCCAAGAGGAATCCAAATTTGCTTTGAGCTTCCTCATCGCTCAATCCGATAACAGTAAAAACATCCTTTTGAATATTGCGATCGTGGATACGTATTGATCCTCCACCGAGTTCCGTGCCGTTGAGGACGATGTCATATGCGTACGCAAGTGCCGTTGCTGGATCGCTCTTAAATGTCTTTGCGAATTCAGGTTTAGGTCCTGTAAATGGATGGTGCACAGCAGTCCAACCACCGTTATCTGTTGGTTCAAACATCGGCGCATCGACAACCCAGAGAAATTCCCATGCCCCTTGGTTTATAAGATTGCAACGGCGTCCGATCTCTAACCGCGCTGCCCCCAGAAGTTGTTGAGATGCAGAACGCTCGCCTGCTGCAAAGAAGATTGCATCTCCTGGCTTTGCACCAACGAAAGCTGCTATTCCCGATTGTTCGGTCTCAGAGATGTTCTTCGCTACCGGTCCTCCTAGAGTTCCATCCGCGTTGACGAGAATATAGGCGATGCCTTTTGCTCCTCTTGCCTTAGCCCAGTCCTGCCAGGCATCTAGTTCACGGCGAGGTGAGTCAGCGCCTCCTGGCATGACAACTGCTCCAACATATGGAGCTTGAAAGACTCGAAATTCTGTCTTTGCGAAATACTCTGTGACTTCTACAAGTTCAAGGCCAAAACGAAGATCAGGTTTATCTGAACCGTACTTATCCATCGCATCTGCATAAGTCATGTGGCGAATTGGGGTTGGAATTTCGTAACCGACCGCGTCTTTCCACACTTTAACCAAAATCTTCTCGGCAACGGCAATGATATCGGCCTGATCTACGAAAGACATTTCGATATCTAGCTGAGTGAACTCTGGTTGACGATCTGCTCGGAAATCTTCATCGCGGAAACAACGAGCAATCTGGTAGTACCGCTCCATTCCAGCGACCATCAAAAGCTGCTTAAAGAGTTGGGGAGATTGAGGAAGTGCATACCAACTGCCAGGTTGGAGTCTTACCGGTACTAGAAAGTCACGCGCACCTTCAGGTGTTGACCGCGTGAGATAAGGAGTCTCGATCTCAAGAAAATCCAACTCTTGCATGGCGCTTCTAATTGCTGCCGTCACCTTCGAACGAAGTCTTAAGTTAGCGGCTGGACCTTCGCGTCTTAAATCTAGGTAGCGGTAGCGAAGACGTACTTCCTCTGAAATCTCTGCTTCGGAGCCAGAGTCCACAGGGAATGGAAGTGGTGCAGATTCGCTCAGCACAACAACTGAGTCCCCCATTACTTCGATTTCTCCAGTTGGGATATTAGAGTTTTCATTTCCGGCAGGACGAAGAGAAACTTCTCCAGTAATTTGTAGGCACCATTCAGCTCGAAGCTGGCCAGCCATTTTTTCGTCGCGAATTACTACTTGGACAGAGCCTGTTGCGTCGCGAAGATCAATAAAGGCAACTCCACCATGATCACGACGGCGTGCCACCCAGCCTGCCAAGGTAACGGTTTTACCTGCGTGAGAAGCGCGTAGCGCACCTGCATCATGGTTTCTTAACATGAAAGTGAGCCACCCTTATTTTCTTCGTACCGATAATTGAGAGCGGAGCTCTCCTTCTAGTTGCTCAATCTTAACTGAATTTACTGCTCCATCATCCATGCGCTTGAGTTCGACTGTCCCTGCTTGCAACTCTGATTCACCAAGCACTACAACAAATCTTGCACCTGATTTATCTGCAGCCTTCATAGCTCCCTTGAGGGCGCGGTCTCCGAAGGCGATTTCTGTTGTAATCCCACAGTTTCGCAACCGTGAGGCGATAGTCAGGGCAGAGCTCTTTGCCGACTCCCCTAGTGGAATGATGAATAAATCAGAGGTGAATGAGTCACTCGGCAATACTCCTTCTGCGACCGCAGCTAGCAACGCGCGATCTACTCCCAATCCAAATCCGATGCCGGATAGTGGTTGACCACCAAGAATTTCCATCAAGCCGTCGTAACGACCACCTCCACCTATTCCACTTTGTGCACCAAGATCTGAATGAACAAATTCGAAGGTAGTTCCGGTGTAATAATCGAGACCTCGCACCATACGCGGATTGATTGTGAATTCAATACCCATAGCCTTGAGATAACTCTGAACTTTCTCAAAATTATCTTTAGCATCGGAAGAGAGATAATCAAGCAACAGCGGAGCTTTAGTCATCGCCGCGACCATCTCAGGTCGTTTATCGTCAAAAAGGCGTAGTGGATTGAGTTGTGCTCGTGCGGCAGTTGCCTCATCCAGATTTAGTGTCTGATAGAACTTCATGAGATCTTCGCGATGAGCCGCGCGCGATGCAGAGTCTCCCAGTGAGGTTATTTGTAACGTGAAATTCTTCAGACCAATATTCTTAAAACCCTGATAGGCGATAGCGATAACCTCTGCATCTATCGCAGGATCATCGAGTCCAATAGCCTCGATTCCAACTTGATAAAACTGACGATAACGACCCGCCTGTGGTCTCTCGGCACGGAAGTACTGACCCGAATACCAGACTTTTACTGGAAGTTGGCCACGATCTAGATTCTGCTCAATGACAGCGCGCATAACGCCAGCAGTTCCTTCGGGGCGCAGAGTGATTGACCTTCCACCACGATCTTCAAAGGTGTACATCTCTTTTGACACCACATCAGTAGATTCACCTACGCCACGGGAGAAGAGATTGGTATCTTCAAATACGGGAAGTTCCATCAATTGATACCCAGCAAGACGGGCAGGTGAAATTAACTGCTCTCTCACCCATTCGAACGCTGTGGATTCAGGAGGCAGATATTCACGAACGCCTTTGGGCGCTTGAATCTTCTCGTATTTCACGAGGTTAATTCTTTCAGATATGGGTTGTTTTTTCGCTCGAATTTAATAGTTGTCTCAGGACCGTGCCCTGGGAGCACGCGTAATTCATCGGAGAGAGTAAGGACTTTGTTTTTCAGCGTTGATCTCATATCGCTCGCGCTACCTGTAGGAAGGTCTGTTCTACCAATCGAACCGGCAAAGAGCACATCTCCGCTGATGAGGATTTCTTGATTAAGAATAAACATCACAGAACCTTTGGTGTGTCCAGGCGCGTGAATCACCTCAATCTGCATATCTAGAACTTCTAGCGTCGCACCATGTTTTACCTCAGAAACCAAGAGCGGTTCTTCGAAAATTAGGCCACCCAGTTGATCAATAAACTCTGCACCATGAATTCCACTTGGGTCTGCAATGAAGCGTCGATCTTCTGAGTGAATATAGGTTGGGATGTTGTAGCCATCTGCAAGTGGTTTGATTGAGAAGGTATGGTCTAAGTGGCCATGCGTGATGAAGGCAGCGACTGGCCTTAAGCTATTCTCTTCTATGATCATCTCGATATCTGCCGATATATCTGGCATGCCAGGGTCGACGATGATGCACTCGCCTCCAGCTTCTGGCGCGATGACCCAACAATTGGTGGCAAACATTGGGGCCGGAAATGAGCAAATAAGCATCTAGGTGACCCCTATTTCTCGCGTGGATTTACTGCTTGTGGATGCACAGGGTACCTTTGACCTCTACCAAAACTACGCACATATCAACGAAGGCAAGGAATCTGACAGTAGGTCGAATTACTTGCCAACGCGCCAAAGGGGATCAAAATGACCGATGTAAATCCAACCGCACTTGCACAGACACATTCACTTCCAACAAGCGCAGCATCTGCACTCATTGGAGATCCTTCGAAATTTGGTCGCGTTGCCGAAGATGGCACAGTTTTTGTCACTACACCAGAAGGCGAGAAGCCTGTTGGTTCTTACCCTGGAAAATCAGCTGAAGAGGCACTTGCGTATTTCGTTCGTAAATTTGAAGCGCTCGCATCTGAAGTCGCTCTTACCGCTGCTCGCATCACCAGTGGAGCTATGGTTCCTCAAGATGCCTACGAAGCAGTAAAGAAACTTCGACAGCAAGTTCGCGAACTCAATGGAGTTGGTGATCTTGCCGCACTCGCTCTTTCGGTAGAGCAGATCGAGCCACTTATTGAAGGCCATCGAGAGGCTTATGAAGCGAAGAAGGCAGCTGAGGCTGCTGCCAAGGCTGCTCGTCGTGAGCAGATTCTTGTCGAAAAAGAGAAGATTGTCGCTGAGGCTGAATCTCTCGCGCTATCTGAGAATTGGAAGGTCACAGGCGATCGTTTAAAGGCTCTCCTTGATGAATGGAAAGCCGCACCTCGCTTGGACAAGAAGAGTGATGCTGAATTTTGGAAGAGATTCTCTGCATCAAGAAACAAGTTTGATAAACGCCGTCGTACGCACTTTGCACAGTTAGAAGCTACGGCCGGAAAAGTTGCTGAAGCGAAAGCGGCGATTGTTGCTGAGGCTGAAAAGCTGGCCACTTCAACCGAGTGGCTTCCGACAGCTCGTCGCTTTAAAGATCTCATGGATCAATGGAAGGCGGCAGGCCGAGGCAAGAAGAGTGAAGACACCAAGCTATGGAATCGTTTCAAGGCGGCCCAAGATCAATTTTTTGCTGCGAAGAACGCTGACCTAGAAAAGCGTGAAGTCTCTATGGTTGCAAATCTCGCCAAACGCGAAGAACTTATTGTCCAGATTGAATCGCTAGTGCCCTTTACCGACCTTAAGGCGACTAAGAGCGCATTCCGCGAACTGATGCGCACATGGGACAAAATTGGGATTACACACCGAGATAAGCGTGCGGCGTTCGATGCACGTATTGCAAAGGTTGAAGAGGCAATCAAATCTGCAGATGCAGATTTGGCTCGCAAAACCGATCCAGGTGCGAAGGCACGTGCAGCTGAAGTGGTTGCACAATTGACTGAGTCAATCGAGAGTTACACCAAGGCAGCTGCCAAAGCGGAAGCTGCTGGCAATGCGAAGAAGGCTCAAGAAGCACGCGAATCAGCGGTAGCCCGTCAGGCCTGGCTTGTAGAAGCCGAGAAACACTTGGCAGAATTTAACTAAGTCAAGACAGAGTTAGGTTCGATAGACGTCGTAAACACCTTCGATTCCTCGCACTGCCGCAAGAACTGAATCCAAATGCTTGGCGTCCGCCATTTCAAAGGTAAATCGAGAGATAGCAACTCGGTCTTTCGATGTATTAACTGCAGCGCTCAAGATATTCACATGTTGCTCAGAAAGCGTCCGTGTGACATCTGCAAGTAAGCGAGCTCTATCCAGCGCTTCCACCTGAATATTGACCAGAAAGATACTCGCGGCTCCCGGCAGCCATTTCACTCCAACAACTCTCTCGCTCTGGTTTTTCTGTAGGTCAGATGCGTTAATGCAATCCTCACGGTGAACAGATATTCCTGATCCTTTTGTAATGAAACCCATGATTGAATCTCCAGGCACTGGAGTACAGCAGCGCGCAAGCTTTACTAATACGTCATCTACACCTTCGACTTCAATAGCACTGGAAGTTCGCCGTGTGGTTTGAACACCTGTTGGAATATTCTCTAACGTTGCTTCTGGATGTGAATCCTCTGCACCTAAGCTCGCAACTAATTTCTCGATGATGGAAGCTGCTGAAACATGGCCATCCCCAACTGCGCTATAGAGCGCATCAATATCCGCATAGTGCATTTCATGGGCGAGTTCCAGAAGTGAATGACCTGCAAATATCTTCTGCAGAGGTAGACCTGCTTTGCGCATCTGACGGGCAATAGATTCACGTCCTGCATCAATTGCTTCTTCGCGACGCTCCTTGCTAAACCAAGCTTTTATCTTTGATCGTGCACGTGGGCTTTTAACGAAATTAAGCCAATCACGGCTCGGTCCTGCGTTCTCTCCCTTGTTGGTAACAATCTCAACTACATCGCCATTATTGAGTTTTGACTCAAGTGGGACCAGCCGCCCATTTACCTTTGCACCAGCACACCGAAGACCTACATCTGTATGAACAGAAAAGGCAAAGTCCACTGGAGTTGAACCACCAGGAAGTGCGACAACCGAACCTTTTGGAGTGAAGACGAAGACTTCGGGACTACCTAGATCAAAGCGAAGTGCTTCGAGGAACTCTGAAGGATCTTCAGTCTCTTTCTGCCACTCGTGCAGCTGACGGAGCCAGAGCATCTCAGGAGAATTTCCTTCAGGGTCTCCCCCTTGTTTGTACTTCCAATGCGCTGCAATACCGAACTCAGCGCGAGAGTGCATCTCATAGGTTCTAATCTGAATCTCAATTGCTTTGCCATTAGGACCTATCACGGTTGTGTGCAGAGATTGATAGAGATTAAATTTCGGCATAGCGATGTAATCTTTAAATCTACCTGGCACTGGACTCCAGCGCGCATGAATTGAACCTAGAACCGCATAGCAATCTCGAACATCATTGACCAATACTCGAATTCCAACAAGGTCATAGATTTCATTGAACTCACGACCGCGAACAACCATCTTCTGATACACACTAAAGAAATGCTTCTTTCTTCCAGTAACGGTCGCGTTAATCGAATCACGAGCCAGGTCACCCTGAACCGCTTCAATCACTTCGGATGTAAGAGCATCACGTGAAGGCGATCTCTCTGCCACCAGCCGAGATATCTCCTCAAATTTCTTTGGTTCAAGTACGGCGAAAGAGAGATCTTCTAGTTCCCATTTAATGGCATTCATTCCGAGGCGATGAGCGAGCGGGGCATAGATATCTAGCGTCTCCCTTGCCTTGCGTTGTGCAGATTCCGAAGAGACATAGCTCCAAGTACGGGCATTGTGGAGGCGGTCTGCCAGTTTGATGACCAGAACCCGAATATCTCGCGACATCGCAATAACCATCTTGCGCACAGTCTCGGCTTCGGCTGTTGGTCCGTAGGTTAATTTGTCTAACTTCGTAACACCATCAACCAAGTTGGCAATCTCATCACCAAAATCTGCGCGAAGCTGCGTTAATGAGTAAGGAGTATCTTCGACAGTATCGTGAAGAAGAGATGCAATGAGTGTGATCTCGTTAAGACCTAATTCAGCGAGAATCTGAGTCACAGCAACAGGGTGCGTGATGTAATCCTCACCCGATTTTCGCGTCTGCCCGGTGTGCGCTGTCCGTGCAACCTCGAAGGCACGGTTGATATCTGCGATATCAGCGTTTGGATGATGCTCCCTGAGAGCGTCGATTACCGGCGCAATCAAGGGCTGAGTCTCCATATAACTAAAAGGTTATTTGCGACCTTTGCGCTTTGCCTGGGTGCGGCGACTGATCTTTGTTGCAGAACTTGTATTTGTCTCTGCAGCACCTGCGCGGGAGGAAACGCGCTTAGCTAGGGCCTGCATAGCTGGCTCTTTCTCGCGAAGCTGAGCCAAAAATGGAGGAGCGATAAAGATTGATGAGTAGGTACCCACAGCAAGACCGATAAAGAGCGCAAGAGACAAATCCTTAAGAGTTCCTGCACCGAGCAACCCAGCGCCTACAAAGAGAATTGATCCCACTGGAATAAGCGCAATTATCGATGTGTTAAGAGAGCGAACAATAGTCTGATTAACCGCCAAGTTAGCGGCTTGAGAATAAGTGACCTTTGAATTGGCAACAACGGATTTTGTATTTTCTCGGACTTTATCGAAGACAACCACGGTGTCATAGAGCGAATAACCCAAGATAGTTAAGAATCCGATAATCGTTGCTGGTGTAACGTCAAAGCCAACCAATGCATAAATTCCCACAGTGATGAATACGTCATGAACAACCGCAAGAATGGCTGCTGCCGCCATCTTCGGCTCAAAGACCATCGCAAGAAAGAGCATAATCACAAGGAGAAACGCGATCAGACCATAAATCGCCTTCTTAGTAATTTCTTTACCCCATGAAGGACCAACTAACTGAGTATCAATAGATTCTTCAGTCACACCGAATTTCTGGGTTAGCGCCGCTTCAATTGCACGAGACTGTGCAGCATCAACAGCTCCGGTCTGAACACGGACTTTAGAATCACCAATCTTCTGAACGATGATTTCACCAGGGAGGCCCACTGCTTCGACTGCTTCACGTGCTTCTTGCACCGTCGCAGTTGCCTTATTTACGGTAAATGAGGCTCCACCCTTGAATTCAATTCCAAGATGTAAACCTTGCACACCGAGTGCGAAAATTGAAGCGACGATGAAGAGAGCCGAGAAGCTGTACCAACGTTTGCGGTTTTCTACGATATTGAACGAAGTTTCTCCTGAATAGAGACGGCCGCCAAGACCCGATAATTTCGCCATGTGCTTATGCCTCCAAAGGTGATTCAGTTTGAGAAATCTTTGCGTTCTTCTCTTTCATTCCCACACTCTTAGGCGATAGACCAGAAAGTGGGTGACCCGAAGCGAAGAACTTCCAACGCGATAGGACTGTCACGATTGGTTTGGTAAAGAGGAAAACGATGAGAAGGTCGATAATGGTGGTTAGACCTAGCGTGAATGCAAAACCTCGTACGCCACCGACGGCGAAGAAGTAAAGCAAGAATGCGGCGATAAGTGACACGAGATCGGCGACGATGATCGTACGACGTGCTCTGCTCCATCCTGTTTCAACAGCGGTACGGAGAGTTTTACCCTCGCGGAGTTCATCTCGAATACGTTCGAAGTAGACAATAAAGGAGTCTGCAGTCACGCCGATCGCAACAATCGAACCAGCGATTCCCGCCAAGGTGAGAGTGAAACCAATTGATTTACCGAGAACGAGGAAGAGAAGGTAGAGCATCGCCGCTGCGATACCAAGGGAACCAACAATCGCGATTCCAAGACCTCGGTAATAAGCGACGGAGAAAATTAAGACCAATCCCATTCCGAGCGCGCCAGCAAGAAGTCCCGCTCGAAGCTGATCTTCGCCGAGCGTCGGAGAAACTTGCTGAACCTCACCGCGATCAAATGCCAATGGCAGAGATCCATACTTCAGAACATTTGCGAGATCTTGAGCTTCAACTTGTGAGAATGAACCAGTGATCTGGGCTTCACCTGATGGAATCGCCTCGCGAATAGATGGAGCAGAGACAACAAGTCCATCAAGAACAATCGCCACCTGATTCTGCGGCGAAGGTAGGGATGTCACTCGAGCAGTTTGTGCCCCAAATGCTCGTGTGCCCTCGCCATCAAATGTCAGAGAAACAAACCAGGCACTTGCGCCCTGCTGATCAATGCCTGCAGAAGCCTTCGATACTTGTTGGCCCAAAACTTCGGCCGGTCCCAAAATGTATTTAGCAGAGCCAGTGCGAGCACACGCGACGATAGTTTCATTTGGAGAATCTGCACCTGTTCCTTGAAGGTTTGCAGGATTGGTGCAATCAAGGGCAGCAAAACGAGCGTTGATGTCTGCGGAGACTCCTCCAGTAGGAGTTGCTTCTCCTCCACCGATTCCTGCAAGCGCAGAAGACTCAGCGAGAACCTGACGGAAACGAAGTTCCGCAGTCTGACCCACCAAATCGACAACACGTCGACCAGATTCACCAGGCACGGAGATGACAATTTGTCGGTTTGTGCCACTTCCTTGTGCAGTTACTTCAGATTCTGCAACGCCGAGGGAGTTCACGCGTTGACGAATAATCGAAACAGCCTGGTCGATTGCCTCTGACGTCACTTTGTTGTCGGCATTGGAAGCGCGAGGTTGCAGCGTGACGCTCGTACCTCCACGCAGATCTAGGCCAAGTCGAACGGAGTCTGCTCCTTGGATAAGCGCTGTTCCGAGAAGTCCCACAAGGATTACCGCCAACAAAGTGAGCGCGCGTAGTGGTCTGCCGGAAGTCTTCACAGGAGTCTTCACAGGTGTTTGAGGTGTGGACATAAGGCGAGAGTCTAGGCGTTACGTAGTGGGTGTGTCGAAAAGAGTGGCCAGCCCAGGAGGTGGTGTGCGTCCCACATGTGAGAAACCGGCCGCTGTGGCTACTCTCCCCCGCGGAGTGCGAGCCATAAATCCATTTCTGACTAAGAAAGGTTCAGCGACAGATTCAACGGTCTCGACTTCTTCACCTACTGCAATAGCCAAGGTGGATAGGCCGACTGGGCCACCATTAAAGCGTTCAATCAGGGCAAGGAGAACTGAGCGATCGAGTCGATCCAACCCCTGTTCATCGACCTCATACATTTCAAGAGCAGCTTTGGCATCGCTATGGCTGAGCGAATTAGACCCGTTGACCTGCGCATAATCGCGCACACGTCGCAAGAGTCGATTGGCGATACGTGGCGTACCTCGAGAGCGACTTGCTATCTCTGCAATTGCTTTCTTATCAATTGTCAGTCCCAAAAGAGCTGCACTGCGCGAGAGAACTTCTTCCAATTCGCTTTCTTCATAAAAATCTAAATGTGCTGTGAACCCAAAACGATCTCGTAGCGGTGACGGCAGAAGCCCTGCACGAGTAGTTGCCCCGACTAATGTAAAACGTGGTAACTGCAGTGGGATAGCTGTAGCCCCCGGACCTTTACCAACTACTACATCGACTCGGAAATCTTCCATTGCCAAATAAAGAAGTTCCTCGGCAGGTCTTGGCAAACGATGAATTTCATCAAGAAAGAAAATTTCACCTTCTACGAGTGAAGATAAAATAGCGGCCAAGTCCCCGGCATGAGTGATGGCCGGCCCGCTTGTTATTCGAATCGGTGCTTGCATCTCGGAGGCAAGAATCATGGCGAGCGTTGTTTTTCCTAGCCCCGGTGGTCCCGAAAGTAAAATGTGATCAGCGGCTGAATTACGTTTTCGAGCCGCGCTCAGGAGTACATCTATCTGCTGGCGAACACGGTGTTGACCTATGAAATCACCGAGAGTCCGTGGTCGCAGCGCATGCTCTGCCGATAATTCATCAGGTTGCTCGTTCGGATCAACCATTCGGTCTGCGCTCACTTAGCTGCGCCTTCCACTTTGCAACGCTTTTTTGAGAAGTTCAGAGAGCTCAACCTCTGTTGGTTCAACTCCAGTTTCGCCGTATTCAGCGATAACAGAGTTGATTGCCGAATCTGAATCTTTAGCAGTGAAACCAAGAGAGACAAGGGCTGCCGTTAGTTGCTCGCGCCATACCGGTTGATGATGTGAACTCTTATGCCCACTACCAAAGTCAGAGATCTTTCCTTTGAGTTCCAGAATGAGTCGCTGGGCTCCTTTTCGCCCAATACCGGGAACTTTTTCAATGGCAGAGATATCTTCTTGGGCAATTGCTGCCGCAAGCGTCTGAGGCGAATGGCTTCCCATAATTGCTAGCGCCACTTTCGGACCTATCCCGGTAACCGTTTGTACTAATTCAAATGTGGAACGGCTCTCCTCATCAAGAAATCCAAAGAGGGTGAGAGCATCTTCGCGGACTATGAGCGTTGTAAAGAGTTGAACTGGAACTCCAATATTGAGTTGTGAACTAGTCTGGGTAGTGACAGAAACAGCAAGACCAACTCCACTAACTTCGACGATAACTTTATCGGTGGCAATGGAACGGACCACACCGCTGATAAGTGAAATCATCTCTTTACCAACTTCGAGATACGAGCTTTCTCTGCTTTTAGCGCCTCTTCAATTTTTCCATTTCCGCCTCCACGCCATAGATGACAGATTGCGAGAGCAAGTGCATCCGTGCTATCAACGGGCTTTGGGATGACTTCGAGATTGAGTAACCGCTTCACCATTTGCGCGACCTGAGCCTTATTTGCGCGACCTGAGCCAGTCACCGCTGCCTTCACTTCAGAGGGTGTATGCATCATGACTGGAATATTGCGACGAGCTGCAACTAATAGAGCAATTCCTGCAGCTTGTGCAGTTCCCATAACTGTTCTGACATTGTGTTGCGAAAAAACTCGTTCGATGGCAATGACATCTGGCTGGTGCACTGAAATCCACTCTTCCAGCTCAACCTCTAATTGCAGCAGGCGGCGCTCTAAAGGCAGATCACTTGAGGTCAGAATTACTCCAACCCCAATGAGAGATATCTGCTTTCCAACACTGCCTTCAATCACGCCGATTCCGCAACGCGTAAGCCCTGGGTCTACCCCAAGGACTCGCTTATGTGGATGGCTCATAATTTCCAAGCCTAGGACTAACGAGCCGTTCAGTTAGGAAAGGCTCGCCATAACTTCATCAGAGACATCAAAATTCGAATATACGTTCTGTACGTCGTCGAGCTCTTCAATGGCATCGATAAGTTCAAAGACCTTCTGAGCACCTTCTGCATCAAGAGGAATCTGCATAGATGGTAAAAAGGATGATTCCGCGGATTCGTAATCAATACCAGCCTTCTGCAGAGCAGTTCTTGCCGCTACTAGATCACTTGCTTCACAGACGACCTCAAATGATTCACCAAGATCATTCACTTCTTCAACACCAGCATCTAGCGCGGCTTCCAGAATTGAATCCTCTGTGGCTCCGGCAGCCTTGTTGACGATGATAACGCCCTTGCGATTAAAGAGGTAAGAGACTGAACCAGGGTCAGCCATAGAACCACCATTACGTGTGACTGCAACACGGACTTCAGAAGCCGCACGATTACGGTTATCAGATAAACATTCAATCATGATTGCTACTCCGTTTGGTCCGTAGCCTTCGTACATAATCGTTTGCCAATCTGCTCCACCAGATTCAAGTCCCGCACCGCGCTTAACCGCTCTCTCGATATTGTCGGCCGGCATGGAATTTTTCTTTGCCTTAGCAATTGCATCAAATAGAGTTGGATTACCATCAACCTCAGGCCCACCATTACGCGCTGCTACTTCTATCGCCTTAATTAACTTTGCAAAGTTTTTGGCGCGACGGCTATCAATGACAGCCTTCTTATGCTTTGTCGTTGCCCATTTGGAATGGCCTGACATCAACCCACCTCGTACGTTCTCTAGCGCCTTACGCGAACTTTATCTGCCTTTGCAGATCTCTTCAAAAAAGTACTCATGCACAGCCATGTCAGAAGTCAATTCAGGGTGGAAGCTGGTCGCGAGTAGATTGCCTTGACGAACAGCCACCGCATGCCCTGCTGCCTCTGATAACACCTGCACCCCTTCGCCAACTTCCTCAACCCAAGGGGCCCGAATGAAGACCGCATGAAGTGAATGTCCGTTAAATTTTAGATCAGATTCAAAAGAGTCCACTTGGCGACCGAAGGCATTCCGTCGCACGGTCATGTTTATTCCGCCAAAAGTTTTCTGTCCTTCTTTACCGTCAACTATGCGATCTGCCAACAGAATCATTCCAGCGCAAGATCCATATACAGGAAGGCCTTTTGCAATTTTGGTCCTTATAGGCGCGTACAGATCAAAGAGTTCAGATAGTTGAATAATCGTGGTTGATTCGCCACCAGGGAGGATTAAGGCATCAATCTTTTCCAAATCTTCGGCAGTGCGAATTTCTACTGCACTATGACCACAAGAATTCGTCGCCGCGATATGTTCGCGAAAATCACCTTGTAAAGCCAGTACGCCAACAATCATTCGAAGTGGGATTACCAGCCACGTTCAGCGAGGCGATGAGGGACCGGAATATCAGAGACGTTAATTCCCACCATGGCCTCGCCCAGTCCACGTGATGCATCCGCTAATACCTTGGCATCCTGATAGAAAGTAGTTGCCTTGACGCAAGCTGCGGCTCGTTGCGCGGGATTTCCAGATTTAAAGATTCCAGAACCGATAAAGACACCGTCTGCACCCATCTGCATCATCAAAGCCGCATCAGCGGGAGTTGCTATTCCGCCTGCTGTAAAGAGAACGACTGGAAGTTTTCCAGTTTCGGCAACCTCCTTCACAAGCGCGTAAGGCGCCTGCAATTCTTTTGCTGCAACATAGAGTTCGTCTTCGCGCATTGAAGTAAGACGTCGTATTTCCCCACCAATGGTGCGCATATGAGTCATTGCATTAGAAACATCACCTGTGCCAGCCTCGCCTTTAGAGCGAATCATGGCTGCGCCTTCGTTAATTCGACGTAGCGCTTCACCAAGATTTGTAGCACCACAGACGAAAGGAATCTTGAAATTCCATTTATCAATGTGGTTGGTGTAATCCGCAGGAGTTAAGACTTCGGACTCGTCGATGTAATCAACTCCAAGGCTTTCAATAATCTGTGCCTCAACGAAGTGGCCGATGCGAACCTTTGCCATGACTGGAATTGAAACTGCTGCTTGAATTTTCTGAATCATGTCGGGATCAGACATACGAGCAACGCCACCTTGTGCGCGAATATCGGCAGGTACGCGCTCTAGAGCCATCACAGCACACGCTCCAGCATCTTCGGCAATCTTGGCTTGTTCAACGTTAACGACATCCATGATGACGCCGCCCTTGAGCATCTCAGCCATTCCGCGCTTCACGCGCGCTGTGCCTGTAGCTTCGCTTCCAGTGTTCTGTGACATTCAATGAACTCCTTACAAAGACGTGAAATGGTCTATTCCACGTAGAGGGTGAGTCTACTTTGTCTGTCTCTATGGTGCATCCGCAAGATTTGCGGTGAAACTAGGCGCTTTATCGGTCAGGGCAATCCATATGGCACCGGATGCGAATGGAATTTCATCCCCTGCAATGGTGGTCCAGCGAGTACCTGAAGATTCAGATGGGCGACTCCAATTTCCTTCAATGTACTTTCCATCTCTCAAGATATAACCCCTACCAGAACCAACGGTCGCCGAGAATGGCGTCACTCCACCTACTTTGTCTTTGTAAATCGAATCAGTAATGGATACCAGTTGTATAACGAATGTATCCGCCGTCAAACGCTGACCTGTCGATGAGAGATTGAGATCTCCGCTGTGCGAAAGTTCCCAGACCTCTCTTTCAGCCGACCAGAAGACTTCATAGTTACTTGCTGGCCATGAAATCTTTGCCGAACTTATTGCTGTTCCCAAATTGGTCTCATCTGAAAAGCTCCACCCAGCGCTTGTTGATTGGGCAAATTCATAACCTTTTTCTTGCGCATACTCCATAAATAGATCAGCGCGAAGAACCATCGCATACGGTTGAATACGCTGAGGATCAGTTGTGTAAATAGTTGAAGACATCCTCTGCGCACCCAAATCAAAGAGATTGGCAGATTCAATTTCTGGACGTAACTTCTGCTGAGCACCACTGTAGGCAAAACCAACTTTTCCAAACTGTGAAAGCAGTTCAATATCTGAAATTCTGGCGGACCGAACGGGACCAATCTCTTTTGGAATGTAGGATGAAAAAACTGCTGCTAGGCGAGTAAGCCCGCCTTCGACTTGTTCAATGTAAACGATGTCAGCATGCTCAATTCCAATCTGAGGATGCGCCAGTTTTGTATCATCAATTTTCACAACCAAAATTGGTCCATCTGGTCCAATTCTTCCACTCAGGGAATTGCGCACTTCTTCCTCGAAAACAGAGGAGATGAAGTTTTTTGAAGTTGGCGCAAGAAAGGCGAACGCAATGACTGCAACAGATGCCACAGCAACAATTAGAGTTAGGGATTTCTTAAAGAACATCGTCTTCAAACTCATAGACAATCGGTTCTGGTGCGTTACCGGCTAGCCGAAAGAGGCGGATGATTGGTTTAGAGCGCACCATAGTTGTCCGGTTGACGGCATCAATATGGATTGCGATAGCCATCTTTATCTTGGCATTGAGTTCTCGCAGCTCCTGAACTAGAGCCTTCTCGTTCGCACCAGAGATTTCCTCTGTACTTTCCAACAGAATCCCTAGCGCTGCGCTGAGGCCCGATTCCGCTTGAGATCGATCCTTGATGCTCGCATCACGCGCTTGATGGGCTGCAAAAGTTAGAAGAAGTGATGCTGCCGGATCTGAGATTTCAGAGCGAGCAATCTCAATTGCAATGGCTGCTCGACGCTGTAGTAGACCATCCAAATTTGCCCAACTAGTTTCAACTCGATGGTGCAATCGATCAAGACGCGTCGCCGAATATGAGAGATACCAGGCAAAGAAGGCGACTACAAGGAGAAGAAAAAGATATTTACTCATTTGTATCTCTTCCAAGGAACTTGTTCCAAGAGCGATTTTCCGATGCCAGCGTCACTTTTCTTCCTCCTGCCATCGCCATTTCGTAGACATCAAATATCTTTTCTGCGACCACATCCCAGTCAAAACTTTGTGCATACTCCTTGCCCTGCTTCGCTTTATTCAGACGCTCTTCGGGATGAGAGAGAAGATCGATTATTTTGATAGCCAAATCCTGACTGTTCTCTGATGTAAAGGTCGTTCCATATTTGCCATGACCTAAAAGGGAATCAAAAGCTGGGATATCACTTGCGACAACACTGGCTCCACTTGCAAGCGCTTCCGCCAGAATAATTCCAAAGGATTCACCACCTGTATTGGGAGCGATATATAGCCCAACCGAGGTGAGGAAATTCGCTTTCTCTTTCTCACTAATGCGACCCAAGAAATGAATGCGATCTCTCAGGTTGGGTTCAATCACCTCAAGAGTCTCATCTGAATTACCTGGGCCAGCAACAAATACTTGGACGTCAGGAAAAGCGCTCACTACGCGAGGCAGCGCATCTAGAAGAATTGAAAGACCCTTGCGAGGTTCTTGAAATCGTCCGATAAATCCCAAAGTGTTCCCAGACCAACGTGGTTCAAGAACTCCATCGCGATATCGATCGGCATAGATTCCATTTGGAACAACGATGGCATCAGTCTCAAGGTGTTCTCTCAGCGTCTCACGGGCAGCCTCACTCACTGCAATGCGTGCGGTCAATTTCTCAATAACGGGTTCTAAGAAAGGTACAACGGCGAATGAAACCTTCTGTCGCTTCGCTGCGGCATGGAAAGTTCCTACCATCGGACCTTCTGCAGCCCAACATGCTAAAAGTGAGATTGATGGGATTGCTGGTTCATGGAGATGAAGAACGTCGAAGTTGCCTTGGGAAATCCACTGTCGCACGCGCGCAAATGCGATGGGACCAAAAAGCACACGTGCTACAGCTCCGTTATATGGAATTGCTATTGGTCGACCAGCGCTCACCACATAATCAGGCAAGTTTTCGTCAGAGAGCGCGGGAGCCAAAACAGAGACGCTGTGTCCTGCAGAAATTAAATATTGTGCGAGATCTCCCACATGGCTCTGAACTCCTCCTGGTGTATCCCAACCATAGGGGCAGACAATGCCGATTCTCTTCTTCGAAATCGGCATCATGAAGCACTTCTTTCCACGAAATCTCCATCTGTCCAAATTCTTTGCAACATGTGCCAATCCTCTGGATGTTCGGTAATTCCTAATTCAAAGAGCTCTGCACATCTCTGTACAGTCTTCGTAATTCTCTCATCATCACTACCGACACCGGGCACGGGCACATCATGGAAATCAATATGGATTCCGTGAGGCGTATAAGAAACATGAGCGACTATCAGTGGGATACCAGTCTTAACTGAGAGAAGTGCAGGCCCCGCTGGCATTCGAGCTGGTGCGCCGAAAAAGGTCACATCGATTCCTGATTGCGACAGATCTCTATCGGCGACTAGTGCTATGAGTCTCTTCTCACGCGCACGTTTTATGAGCGTTGCAAATGATCGGTTATCGAGAGCAAGAACTTCAAATCCCATTCTCGTTCGATGTTCTAAGAAACGCTGAAAGAGCGCTTCTGGCTTTAGCCGCTCAGCAACGGTGACTAGCGGTATTCCGAGCGCACAGAAATATGCACCCGCTAAATCCCAGTTACCAGAGTGTGGCAGAGCGACTACTACGCCTTCCCCATCCTTTATTCGATCTATCAGCAAATTACTGTTGGATACTGTGACTGAATTGAGAATTCGCTCTTTGCTCCAGCTTTGAATTCTGAATGTATCGCACCAGTAACGCATATATGAACGCATGGCTGCCTGAGTGAGATTACCTAGCTCTTCTTGGTTTAACTTTGGTTGCGTGCGAGCTAAATTACTTCGTAAGCGCTTTACGCTTTTTCCATTGCGTCGGTAGACGAAGTCCGCGATTACATTGAAAAGTTTGTATGCGCTCTCTTCGGGGAGCGTCCTCACAATCCACCATCCCGTGAAATAGGTGGCAGCAGTCATGCGACCCATCATCTTGAGGCGAGCCCTCGTCGTACAACGGTCATCCGCTGAAAAACTGTAATCACTCCAAGAATAGCCAAGAGCCAGAGCCCAACAGCGAGAATGTAGGGAACTCCGAGCCCATGAAATCCCACTGCTGTAAGAATGATGATTAGTCTTTCGGTTCGCTCTGCAATTCCAACGGAGCATTCAATTCCGAAGCTTTCAGCTTTTGCCCGGATATAGGGTGTAAGAAAGCCCGTTACAAGCGTTGCTAATCCAAGATAAGAAAGAGGGTCATCGGCAGCAATTAACGGAACAATGACTGCAATTGTGATTGCCGAATCAGTAACGCGATCAATGGTCGAATCCAGAAAACCGCCCCAAAGACTTGCGCCTTTCTGCGAGATTCGCGCCATCGCTCCATCAAAGAGGTCGCTAAGAGCGAAGAAGACGATAAAGATAGTTCCCCAAAAGAATTCTTCTCTTGGGTAGAACCAGGCAGCTGAACCAATTACTCCGACAGCTCCAAGAAGTGTGATGGCATTTGGCGTCACGCCTATAGATACAGCAACTCGAGCCACTGGATTGATTAATCGAGTGACTGCTGGTTTCAGTGAGCTACTAATCATCGGCACCATCGTAGGCTTACCCGCGTGCCAAGCCCCAATTCTGAGCCTGTGAATTCCCCGTCATTGCGGATACACGTTTACGGTCACGTCAGCGCATCCCCCGCCGCCATCGCCTCGACTTTTGCTGGAACGGTTACAGACAAGGCTGAGCCAGATTCTGATCTGGCAATCTTTGCAATCAACCCAAGTGCCGGGATTGATGCGCAGACGATTTCACTCTGGCAAGAGCTGGATGATTTCCAGATTCCTCGCCTAGTTCTTGTCAATGGACTCGAGGGTCAAGAGTTGGATTTTGATGATGCTGCGATGTTGGCCAGCAGAGTTTTCGATCAAGTAATTACTCCGTATTTAGTTCTGCATAGTGACAATGGCGAACCAATCGCACTCATTCGATTGCAGGACCTTGAAATTATTGATTACTCAACTAACCCGCCAACTACAAGACATTGCGATCCAGAACACGAAGAGTTGGTTCGCGAATTTCGCGATGAGTACTTGGAGCAGACTTCAGAGATGGATGAAGGTGCATTTGCTGCTGGCATAATCTTCCCAGCCATTCCAATCAATCTCAATAAGGGAATTGGTGTTGATGTCGTGCACCGGTATATAGACCTCTTACCAAGCAGCAGCTAACTCTTCTCGCGTCATAGTAAGTAGTTGTGGCATCACTTTTGTCTTGCCGATAATCGGCATAAAATTTGCATCCCCCGACCATCGAGGAACGACATGTTGGTGAATATGCTCTGCTACTCCGGCGCCAGAGATGGCTCCTTGATTCATGCCCAAATTGAATCCATCAGCCTTTGAAACCTTTCGAAGAACGCGCATTGCATGGGATGTCATATCTGTAATCTCGTGGCGTTCTTCATCAGTTAAATCGGTGAGGTCTGCAACATGGCGAAAGGCGCAGATAAGCAAATGTCCTGGGTTGTATGGATAGAGATTCATTACAGCATAAGCGTGTGTTCCACGAGCAACGATGAGCCCTTCTTCATCGCTCAGCGTTGGTATGCGACAGAACGGGCACACAACGCCATTACCTTCGAGAGGGCGGTTCTCTCCGCGCAAATAATCTAAGCGGTGAGGCGCCCAAAGCCGTTGCCAGCCATCGGGCATTCCTACCCCAGAAATTTCACTCATCTTTAGACCTGCTCGCGTGCAGCAATTGTTGCTTTTATTTCAGCGATTGCTTGCGCCACCGGAATGCCATTCTTCTGCTCGCCATTGCGATATCTAAATGAGACCGCACCAGCCTTCATATCTTCTTCTCCAGCAATGACCATATAGGGGATTTTCTGCATCTGCGCATTACGCACTTTCTTCTGCATGCGATCATCTGAGTCATCAAGGTCAGCGCGAATACCTGATGCCTTCATCTCTTTAATAACACCTGAGAGATATTCAGCGAAAGAGTCGGCAACTGGAATTCCAACTACTTGCACTGGGGCAAGCCATGGTGGGAAGGCTCCTGAATAGTGTTCAGTGAGAACCCCAAAGAAACGTTCGATGGATCCAAAGAGCGCGCGGTGAATCATCACAGGTCTCTGGCGACTTCCGTCCGCTGAAGCGAACTCAAGTTCGAATCGCTGTGGTAATTGGAAGTCGACTTGAATCGTAGACATTTGCCAGGTGCGACCGATTGCATCTTTTGCTTGAACAGAAATCTTTGGACCATAAAAAGCAGCGCCACCCTCATCTAGAACAAGCTCTAATTTTTGGGCAACTGCAGCTTTACGAAGCGCCTCTGTTGCTTCTTCCCAATCATGGTCTTCACCAACTGATTTCTCTGGATTGCGAGTCGACAGTTCGAGATAGAAATCCTGGAGACCGTAATCACGCAATAGATTCAAAACGAAGGTAAGTAGCGAGTCCAGCTCACCAGGCATCTGTTCCTTGGTGCAGTAAATATGCGCATCATCTTGAGTAAATCCACGAGCCCGAGTAATACCGTGCAATACGCCAGACTTTTCATAGCGATAGACAGTTCCGAATTCAAAGAGTCGCAGCGGAAGTTCGCGATAAGAACGTTGTCTAGACTGGAAAATAAGATTGTGGAAGGGACAGTTCATCGGCTTCATGTAGTACTGCTGCCCAGCCCGCTTAATAGTCCCATCAGCGTGCAACTCTTCATCCATAATCATCGGCGGATACATGCCCTCTGAATACCAGTCGAGGTGGCCAGATTTTTGAAAGAGCGCTGCTTTTGTGAGATGTGGTGAATAGACAAACTCATAGTTCTCGTCCTCGTGGCGCTTACGAGAATAATCTTCCATCGCGCGACGAACAATTCCACCCTTCGGATGAAACACTGCCAGACCGGAACCAATTTCTTCTGGAAATGAGAAGAGATCTAACTCCTGTCCTAGTCGCCTGTGGTCGCGCTTTTCTGCTTCAGCAAGAAGTTCGAGATATGCGTTGAGTTCATCCTGTGAAGGCCATGCTGTTCCATAGATGCGCTGCAGCATTGGATTTTTCTCAGAACCACGCCAATAGGCGCCCGCACTTCTCATCAACTTAAACGCTGGAATGTGTTTAGTAGAAGGTAGATGAGGGCCTCTGCAGAGATCTGACCAGACTGGTTGTCCATCTCGACCAAGATTGTCGTAAATCGTTAGCTCTGTTCCACCAACTTCAACGCTAGTCTCGTCGTTGCCGCTACCTTTAATCCCAATCAGTTCGCACTTGTATGGCTCGTGCGCAAGTTCTTTAAGAGCTTCAGCTTCGTTAGTGACGCGACGCTTAAATCGTTGGCCCTCTTTCACAATCTTGCGCATTGCGCTTTCGATTTTTTCAAGATCTTCAGGAGTAAATGGTTGTGGGGGTTCAAAGTCGTAATAGAAGCCATCTGTAATCGGCGGACCAATACCAAGTCGAGTCTGAGAAAAAGTCTGTTGAACCGCTTGTGCCATGAC
>JAPOKG010000080.1 GCA_029977785.1 Actinomycetota bacterium
GGTCTCCTCCAACATGGATTGATAAAGCTCGTATCCAACATCCCGAATTTGTCCAGATTGTTCTTCTCCTAATAAATTACCTGCTCCTCTAATGTCTAAGTCCTGGCTTGCCAAAGAAAAACCTGCACCCAGTGCGTCGAGTGACGCAAGTACTTTGAGCCTTTTTTCAGATGCTGTTGTGAGCTTAGTTCTCGCTTTCGTAGTCATATAAGCATAGGCTCGAAGCTTGGATCGACCGACACGACCCCGGATTTGATATAATTGCGCCAAGCCAAACATTTCAGCACGATGTACTACTATTGTATTGGCCGAAGGTATGTCTAAACCACTTTCCACGATTGTGGTGGCTAGTAGCACATCGAATTTGCCATCATAAAATGCATTCATTCGATTATCCAATTCCCCAGGAGGCATTTGACCATGAGCAATTACGTAAGAAACCTCTGGGACGTGCTCACGAAGGAACGTCTCGATCTCTTCAAGGTCAGCAACTCTTGGAACTACATAAAAAGATTGACCGCCTCTAAATTTCTCGCGTAGCAAGGCTTCTCTAATCGTTACGAAATCAAACTCACTTATAAATGTTCTAATTGCCAATCTATCCACAGGTGGTGTGGCTATAATAGATAAATCACGCACACCTGAGAGAGATAACTGTAAAGTCCTAGGTATTGGAGTTGCAGTTAGCGTTAAAACAT
>JAPOKG010000081.1 GCA_029977785.1 Actinomycetota bacterium
GGTAAAAGTAAAGCTAGGCAATTGGATCAAACCAATAATAAAACAACGTTTGCTGATGTGGCTGGCTGTGATGAGGCAAAGGAAGAGGTCCATGAGCTGGTTGATTTTCTTAAAGATCCATCTAAATTTCATAAACTAGGTGGTCGTATCCCACGCGGTGTTTTGATGGTGGGCCCTCCAGGAACAGGTAAAACACTCCTTGCCCGAGCCATTGCCGGTGAGGCTAAGGTACCCTTCTTTACGATTTCTGGATCGGACTTTGTTGAGATGTTTGTTGGTGTTGGTGCTGCCAGGGTTAGAGACATGTTTGAGCAGGCTAAAAAAAATTCGCCTTGCATTATCTTCATTGATGAGATTGATGCTGTGGGCCGTCATCGTGGTGCTGGCATGGGCGGTGGCAACGATGAGCGAGAGCAAACCCTAAACCAACTTCTGGTTGAGATGGATGGCTTTGATCCTAACTCAGGCGTGATTGTCATTGCTGCTACTAACCGAGCTGATGTGCTTGATAAAGCGCTCTTGAGACCTGGTCGATTTGACCGACAGGTGGCAGTGTCATTGCCCGATATTAAAGGTCGTGAAGAGATTTTACATGTGCACATGCGTAAGATCCCCGAGCGGCCCGTGGTCCTTGCAGAGCTCTTCGCGTCCGTCTTCGGCCAGCGCACCGCGGCGGGCCGTGGCGGC
>JAPOKG010000082.1 GCA_029977785.1 Actinomycetota bacterium
GTAATACCTAAGTTGATTGAGTATTAGGTGTTTTACAAAATCTTCACTAAGCTCAGCGCCTCTGTGGAGAGACACCATAACACTACCTATCGCAATTTGATTGAAATCAACTAAAACCATAAAATCACCATCATTATAAAATTGGAGCGGGTAGACAGAATCGAACTGTCATCTAAGCGTTGGCAACGCTTTGTAATAGCCGTTATACGATACCCGCAAAAAAGGTTGGACGCAAAAACCGGCCCGCGTTTTTTCGGGGCCACTTTTTATATAGAACCGTCCAGTATTTGGAGCCCGATGCCGGAATCGAACTGGCCACCTGCTCATTACAAGTGAGCTGCTCTACCAAATGAGCTAATCGGGCTAAACTTTTTCTACTCATGGATACCATCCTAACATCAATCTTCATAAAAGTCAAGGGGTTTTGTTTTCATATATCCATCTTCATCATAAGCCGGCGCAACAATTCTCCATCTCATCCGGTTTTCTTGGTCAGGACCGTAAAACAAATCCAGCCAAGTGGCACTTTCTAGGTATGTCGCTATACTTCTCAAATAGGCTTCTCGGTCTCGCAACTCACGAGCCAACTTATCCTTTTCTCTGCCCTTATCTGCTCGGCGTATCTGATACTTTAGGTCCTTCACACGGTCTTT
>JAPOKG010000083.1 GCA_029977785.1 Actinomycetota bacterium
ATTTCTATCCCGTGAGCGAGCCGTTCTGGGTTGGTAACATACAAATCATCTCCAACAACTTGTACTCTGTGTCCTTCACGCTGAGTGAATTCTACCCAAGAATCCCAATCATCCTCGCCAAATGGATCTTCGATTGAGACGATTGGATAATCATCGAGCCATGAAGAGTATAATTGACCTAATTCTGAACCACTCATTACCTTACCATCGATGTGGTAGCCATCATCGTGCAAGAATTCCTGACTGGCTACATCAAGCGCAATCGATACTTGTTCTCCTGGTGTATATCCAGCGCCAGTAATTGCTTCGACAACATAACGCAGACCTTCCTCGTTACGAGGTAGGTTTGGAGCAAAGCCACCTTCGTCACCAACTCCACCAAGTAGTCCTGCTTCCTTGAGGACTGCTCGTAGTGAATGGTAGATTTCTGTACCTGCACGAAGTGCTTCTGGATACGAATCAAAACCGTGTGGAACTACCATGAATTCCTGTACATCGACATTCGAATTTGCGTGAGCTCCTCCATTGAGGATATTCATCAGAGGTACCGGGATTGAGGCTTCACCATCAGAGAGGTGTTGCCAGATATCGCCAGTTCCAACAGTTGCGCGTAGACATGCCATAGAGGC
>JAPOKG010000084.1 GCA_029977785.1 Actinomycetota bacterium
ACTGGAACCAGGAGACACAGTACTAGGCATGTCACTTGATCAGGGAGGACACCTCACACACGGTTCACCTGTTAACTTCTCAGGTCAGGTATACAACTTTGTTGGCTATGGCCTAGACGAGGATTCAGAATTAATTGATATGGAAACTGTTTACAACATGGCGTTAGAGCATAAACCCAAATTAATAATTGCTGGTTACTCATCCTATTCACAATCACTTAATTTCCAAAAATTCAGAGAGATTGCAGATGAAGTTGGCGCACATTTTATGGTTGATGCAGCTCACTTCATTGGGCTAGTTGCTGGAAAAGTTGTAGACAATCCAGCCAAATATGCTGATGTTGTTACTGCAACTACACACAAAGCTTTACGAGGACCTCGTGGTGGAATTATTTTAACAAGGGAAGAATTCGCAAAGGATATTGATAAAAATACTTTTCCAGGTGCTCAAGGCGGAGCACTAAATAACCAAATAGCAGCAAAAGCTGTATGTTTTAAAGAAGCTTTAACAAAAGAATATCAAGAATATGCACAACAAATTTTAAACAATGCAAAAGCATTAGCTGATTCTTTTCAAGAACAAGGATTAAGAGTAGTAAGTGGTGG
>JAPOKG010000085.1 GCA_029977785.1 Actinomycetota bacterium
GATACATTACTAGTCTCACCAATGTCTATATCAAAATTTATTTTTTTGTTAATTACCATTTGATTACAGCAGAGCCCCAAGCAAAACCAGCACCAAAGACAGAGAATAAAATATTATCACCTTTTTTTATTTTTGACTCATTCAGAGCTTCGTGTAATGCAAGCAAAACTGAAGCAGATGAAGTGTTTCCATATCTTTCGATATTCACATAACATTTTTCCAAGGGAAGTTCCAACCTTTCCCTTGCCGCTTCAATAATTCTCATATTTGCTTGATGTGGAATAAAAAGGTCAATGTCATTAGGGTTAAGATTAGCAGATTCAATAGCCTCTAATGAATTTGACTGAATAACTTTTACTGCTTCTTTAAATACTTCTTTCCCTTCCATTTTAAGGAAGCGATATCCATTGGGGTCTTTAGATCCTCCACCTGGTGTGTAGAGCAATTCTGCTTCTTTTCCACTTGCTCCAAGGCATACTGATAAAATTCCAGGTTCATCACTTTCTTCAAGTACTACAGCTCCAGCACCATCACCAAATAAGATGCATGTACCCCTATCTTTATAATCAGTTATTTTTGATAAATTTTCTG
>JAPOKG010000086.1 GCA_029977785.1 Actinomycetota bacterium
GCTGCTGCTGTAGCAGCATCTGCTGCTGGGGTGCGAGCACGGCGCGCGGTGGGAAGCCCGCTGGCACCCCCGGAAGCCCCGCAGGCCGCATCGCTTGGAGCTGCGCCTGCTGCAGCTGGGCCTGGAGCTGCTGCACCTGCAGCATCTGCTGCGACCAAAATTAGCAATGGCGTCGCATGCTCTAAAGCCAATTCTGTAAAGAGCGTCAATGGTTACAAGTATCGCTGCGCCAAGAATCCATTAGTCAAGAATTCAAAGTTGACCTGGCTATCTTTTGAATGTCTCACTGCAGTAACACAGTTCCAAGCTGCAACTAAAGCACAGGCAGATCTTGCAAACGTATCCGAGCAGACAGCAGCACTTGATACTGAATATGTTGCCGCAACCACAGCTCTCAACACCACAACTGCAGCGCTTGAAAAAGCTCGCGCACAAGTCACTCAATTCCAAGCGCAGATGAACGCTGCAACCAATGCCGCAGAAAAACAGAAGTTAGCAACAGCAGTTTCGAAGCTAGCCAACGCAGTGCTCGTTCTGAGCGGTTCCCGTTCAAAGCTAGCCG
>JAPOKG010000087.1 GCA_029977785.1 Actinomycetota bacterium
CCAATCATAACCTGGTTCGGTTTCTGTTACACCGAAGTCTCCAACCATGTCAGCAAGCTCGCTACACATAGTAACAAACTTTGCATTACCATTTCGCAATAATTGACAATAGTTAAGAGCTTCGATCATATCATCAAATTCTTTACCATGGTTTCGATTTTCAAACGTCCAATAAACTTTATACATACTTACTTTCATAATTCTGGTGGGTGGCCAGGGACTCGAACCCCGTATGCCATAAGACGTCGGATTTACAGTCCGATGCAGTAACCTGTTCTGCTCGCCACCCATTAATTTTTTGGCAGGGGATGTAAGGATCGAACTTACGACCTCGGAATCAAAATCCGGTGTGATACCATTTCACCAATCCCCAATAGTCACCTTAATTGTGTTATCATGTTATACCTAGGATTCACCGCCTAGGGTTTGCATTTTGTAGGACTGCTCTTATAATCTTATCGTCATAAGGTTTTCGTCAGTCACACCCTATAGACTTGAAGTATCCGGACAACAAGCCATTTTG
>JAPOKG010000088.1 GCA_029977785.1 Actinomycetota bacterium
GACCTGCGTGGAGCGCGCCCATAGTTGGAACAAAAGCGCATGCCGAAGGCAGTTCACTCGAGTGCGTCACTACTTTCATGGCTCCAGTCCTTTCAGGTACCGGGCAGGCAGTGGCTTAATTCTAATGTCTTATGGCAATTGCTCCAAAAGTTGCGAAATTTTTCCATGCGTGAGCAGAACTGCATCTGGTTCAATTTCATGCCATGGTTCTAAGACAAATCGACGTTCATGTGCACGCGGATGGGGCAATTCAAGTTCGGCAGCGAAGCTTAGTAATGATCCATACTGAATTAGATCTAAATCAATAGTGCGTGGTCCCCATTTTTCAACTCGCTCTCTACCTAAACTTTTTTCAATCCCATGTAGTAACGAGAGTAGATCTTTTGCAGGTAAGTCAGAATTGAGAATGCAGACTGCATTTACATAGTCGGGCTGATCAGGTCCGCCTACTGGTTTAGTTGAGTAATACTTGGAAACAGCAATAACGTCAGTTGATTCTCGAAGTAGCGCGATTGCT
>JAPOKG010000089.1 GCA_029977785.1 Actinomycetota bacterium
GTGTCGATCAGGTGGTGCGGCACGGCGGCCAGCTCTTCGCGGCTGGGTTTGGAACCAACGTTGTAAATGGATAGTCAGCAATCTTGGGACGCGCTGCAGAAATTGCTGCAATCAGTGAAGATTTGCCTGCACTTGGAAAGCCAACGAGTGCGATATCAGCTACAGATTTGAGTTGAAGAGTGAGTCTGCGTTCTTCACCTGGTTCGCCTAGGAGTGCAAAACCTGGTGCGCGACGCTTTGAAGATGAGAGCGCAAGGTTGCCGAGGCCGCCGTGTCCACCGCGCGCTGCAAGGAATGTTGTACCGATACCAATCAAATCTGCGATTTGTTCGCCGTTTTCATCGTAGATCACAGTTCCATTTGGAACAGGAAGGATGAGATCTTCAATTTTTGCGTCACGTCGAACGTTGCGTTGCACTCGTTCATGTACTCGATTGCGGAACCCTGGAAACTGATCGCAACCCAATCGATGACCTTGAAGCAATTGAAAATGAATTAGCGCTCTATGGC
>JAPOKG010000008.1 GCA_029977785.1 Actinomycetota bacterium
CCTTCGCCAGAGCATGTGATCTCTTTGCCCTGAGCAGTAACAGTGACTTCGGCTTTAGTAATGATTGAGTTTTTGGCGCCTCGCTCTGTTGTGGTCAGCCAGTGATCAATAGTGAAAAATGATGGGCGTTTTCCTGTGGCTTCTTCACGCAGAAGAAGTTCGAATGAGGCATCGGCTGCTTCGAATGTAAAACCGCGAGATTCCATCTCTTTGACGCGTTCGACAACGCGACCAATCAGTTCGCGGTCTCCCCCAAGGTCTACGCCAAGTTCCATAGATTTAAGTTCGATAGATGCTCGTCCTGCCATATCTGAAACAAGCATGCGCATATCGTTTCCGACAGAAGATGGATCTTCATGTTGGTACAAAGATGGATCAACCTTGATTGCAGATGCATGTAACCCAGCTTTATGAGCAAAGGCTGATACGCCAGTATATGGCTGGCGAGGAGAAGGAGAAATATTGGTCACTTCAGCAACTGCGTGAGAAATACGGAACGCTTCTCGTAGCGCGTTTTGAGGCAAAACTTCCTTCTTCTTCTTCAATTCTAAGTTAGCGATGATGGTGACAAGGTCTGCATTTCCAGTTCGTTCGCCATATCCATTGAGCGTTCCTTGAACATGGGTTGCACCTGCTGCAACTGCAGCCATTGAGTTTGCTACTGCGCACCCTGTGTCGTTGTGGCAGTGAATTCCAAGGCGTGCAGAGGTTGCGCCCAATACATCGTGAACAACATCGGCGATCTCATCAGGCAGCATTCCGCCATTGGTATCGCAGAGCGCTGCCACATCAGCGCCGGCCTCCATCGCAACGCGAATGACTTCAAGAGCATAAGCACGATTGGCACGATAGCCGTCGAAGAAGTGTTCTGCATCGAGAAAGACTCGCTGACCTTCTTGGCGCAAATGTGAAATCGAATCTCGAATCATTTCAAGGTTCTCATCAAGGGATGTCTTAAGCGCTAGATCAACGTGGCGGTCATATGCCTTGGCAACAAGCGTTACTGCTGGAGCGCCTGAATCACGGAGCGCACCGAGTAATACATCATCGGCTGCCTTTACATTCGGGCGACGGGTTGCACCGAAGGCGACGAAGGTGGCGTTCTTAAGCTTGAGTTCTTTTTTAGCCAGTGCAAAGAATTCAGTGTCCTTTGGATTAGCTCCGGGCCATCCACCTTCAATAAAACCGACGCCTAAATCATCAAGGTGGCGTGCAATCGTTAACTTGTCATGGACTGAGAGATTGAGGCCTTCTTGCTGCGCACCATCGCGAAGAGTGGTGTCATAGATGTGGAGGGCTTCCCTATCAAATGAAGTTTTATCTGGGGTCACAGTGAAACCTGCTTCACCCAACCATGCTTATCGGCGATGGTGCCGTGTTGAATTCCAAGGAGGTGGTTACGGATCTGCATGGTGATTGGTCCTGGTTGCCCATCACCTGTTACCCAGGTACCCATCGCAGATTTTGCTTGTCCCACAGGAGAGACAACTGCTGCAGTTCCGCAGGCAAAGATTTCAGAGATTTCACCCGATGTAACGCCATCGCGCCAATCATCGATAGAGAGCATGACTTCATCTGTCTTGTAACCAAGATCTTTAGCCACAGACAAAATTGAATCGCGTGTGATTCCAGGAAGCAGAGTTCCAGTTAGCTTTGGAGTAATAACTGTTGCATCGGCGCCTTTACCTTTAACGAAGTAAAGGTTCATGCCGCCCATCTCCTCAATCCATTTACGCTCTTTGGCATCAATCCAGACAACTTGATCACAACCTTCTTTTGCAGCAGCCTTTTGGGCAACGAGGGATGCTGCGTAGTTTCCGCCGCACTTTGCCTCGCCTGTACCACCAAGGGCGGCGCGAACATATTCAGTTGATATCCAGACAGAGACTGCCTTTGATGGATCAAAGTAAGCACCTGCTGGTGTTGCAATAAGAATGTAGGTCGCTTTATTTGTTGGGCGAACACCCAAGCCAACTTCTGTGGCAATCATGAATGGGCGAATGTAGAGAGATTCACCAACTTTGCCTGGAGTCCAACCTGCATCATGCTTAACGAGAGTGTGAACTGTTTCCAAGAAGAGCTCTTCCGGCATTTCAGGGAGAGCTAGGCGTTGAGCTGATTTTGCAAAGCGTCGCGCATTTGCTTCCGGGCGAAAGAGTGAAATACCACCATCAGGTTGGCGATAGGCCTTCATTCCTTCAAAGATTTCCTGGCCGTAATGAAAGACTGCAGTTGCAGGATCCAAGGTCAGCGGACCATATGGCTTTAACTCTGGTTCCTGCCAACCACCGCTCTCAGTCCATTCGCAGACGACCATATGGTCGGTGTAATACTTTCCGAAACCACAGTTAGCGACCTTTTCTTCGCGCTCTGCCGTTGGAACTGCGTGTGGATTGAGATTAATTTTCATTTACTTCACCAATGCCGCTAGCGCTGAACCGATTTCGGTGGTGCCGCGTTTGGTATCACCTCGTGATACTAAATCGCTAGCCACAGCCTTTTCAACATCCTTTGCTGCATCCGATAAACCAAGGTGGTGAAGCATCATCGCAACAGACATCACTGTCGCAGTTGGGTCTGCGATGTTCTTGCCGGCGATATCTGGCGCAGAGCCATGAACCGGCTCAAACATAGATGGGAACTTGCCAGTTGGGTTGATATTTCCTGAAGCAGCAAGGCCGATTCCCCCGCAAATTGCAGCTGCGATATCGGTCAAGATATCTCCGAAGAGATTATCGGTGACTACAACATCAAAACGTTCTGGGTTGGTGACAAAGAACATTGACGCAGCATCAACATGCAAGTAATCAGTTGTGACGTTTGGAAACTCTTTTGCAACTTCATTGAAGGTGCGAGTCCATAAGCTGCCAGCACGAGTGAGCACGTTGTTCTTATGTACCAAGGTCAGTTTCTTACGATCACGGGCTGCAGCGCGAGCGAAGGCATCTCGGATAACGCGCTCGGCGCCACGACGAGTGTTGAGTGATTCTTCAGTTGCAATCTCTGCATCTGTGCCTTCAGCAAGAACGCCACCGGCGCCAACATATGGGCCTTCAGTTCCTTCGCGGACAACGATGAAATCGATTGGCGCCTTTGTTGCAAGTGGACCAGTAACTCCAGGCATCAACTTTGCAGGGCGCAAGTTGATGTAGTGATCAAAGGCAAATCGAAGTTTAAGAAGTAGGCCGCGCTCAAGAACACCGCTTGGAACTGTTGGATCCCCCACTGCGCCAAGCAAGATGACATCAGCTTTGGCGAGCTCTGCCAGAACTGAGTCAGGTAGAACTTCGCCGGTGCGATGCCAATAGCCAGCACCTAAGTCGTAGTTGGTCTTATTAAATGTCACGCCGTATTTAGCTGCAACGACATCAAGAACTTTAAGACCTTCAGCAACAACTTCATTGCCGATTCCATCGCCTGGAATAACTGCAAGGTTAATTGTGCGCGCCATTAGTTCACCAAAGTAACTGAACGAACGAGCTCTGCACCAGTCTCTTTCTTTACAGTTTCAGCCACTGCATCAGAGACTGGAGAATCAACAGTCAGCGCCATCAACGCACTGCCACCAGCAGATTCACGAGCAACCTGCATGCCTGCGATATTAATTTTCGCAGTCCCGAGAGCATTACCCACTGCTCCGACTACACCTGGCTTATCTGCATAACGCAAGAAGAGAAGGTTTTCAGCTGGTGGAAGATCAAGGTCAAAGCCATCTACAGCAATGATTTTTTCAACTTTACGAATGCCCATAAGAGTGCCGTCAACCTTGATTGACTTTCCATTTGAAAGCGCTGCATGAAGTGAAATCATGCTGCGGTATTCGTGGCTTTCTGGAGTCGTAGTAACTGACGAAGTAACGCCGCGTTCTGAAGCAAGTCCTGGAGCGTTGACGTAGGTAACGTCTTCACAGCCTGATGCAACAAGTGCGCCTTTGAGCGCACTAATAGCCAGAACTGAAGAATCATGTCCTGAGATATCGCCTTTGACGGTGATATCCATAGAAACTGGAGTCTCACCTGCAATTGCTGTGGCAATCTGCGCCATCTTCTCAACAAGTGGAAGTGAAGGACGAATCTCGTCGTGGATTGCTCCACCCTTAACGTTGACTGCATCCGGCACCAATTCGCCAGCAAGTGCCTTACGAACCGAGACAGCGACTGCAATACCTGCACGCTCTTGCGCTTCATCAGTTGATGCACCTAGGTGAGGTGTTGCAACAACTTGATCAAGTTGGAATAAAGGTGAATCAGTGCATGGCTCGGTGACATAAACATCAAGGCCAGCGCCAGCGACGCGACCTTCGGTGATTGCGTCATATAAGGCCGCTTCATCAAGTACTCCACCGCGGGCGGCGTTGATGATGCGAACTTCCTTCTTTACCTTCTTTAGGGCTTCGACGCCGATGAGGTTTGCAGTCTCTTTTGTCTTTGGCAAGTGAATGGTGATGAAGTCAGAACGCTTTAAGAGATCATCGAGTTCAACGAGTTCAACACCAAGTTGCGCAGCCTTCGCTGGTTGCAAATATGGATCGTAGGCAATGACGTTCATACCGAATGCCTGCATGCGATGAGCAACAAGTTGCCCAATACGACCAAAGCCAACGACACCGAGAGTCTTTTCAAAGAGTTCAGCGCCTGTGTACTTAGAGCGAGCCCACTTTCCAGCTTTAAGAGCTGCGTGTGCTGGTGAGATAAAGCGAGCAGATGCGAGCAACAGTGAAATAGCTAGCTCGGCCGCAGAGACAATATTTGATGTAGGTGCATTAACAACCATGACGCCAGCGGCCGTTGCCGCAGGAATATCAACGTTATCTAGGCCAACACCTGCACGAGCAATAACCTTTAAACCTTTTGCTGCAGCGATAGCTTCAGCATCCATCTTTGTCGCAGAGCGAATCAACACCGCATCAACGCCAGCGCCTAGGGCTGCTAGAAGTTCAGCACGGTTTGCACCATCACAATTACGAACTTCAAAGTCAGGACCTAGAGCATCTAGAGTTGCAGCGCTAAGTTCTTCAGCAATCAGAACGACAGGTTTAGCCACGCGCCGCACTTCCTTCTTTATAGTCATCCTTGTTGGAATTCTTCATCCAGCTAAACATCTTGCGAAGTTCACGTCCAACGCCTTCGATGATGTGGGTCTCACCCTTTGCTCGAAGCGCCTTAAATTCAGGAGCTCCTGCTTCTTGGTCATCGATGAAGCGCTTAGCAAATGCACCAGACTGGACGTCAGCAAGTACTGCCTTCATATTCTCTTTAACGCGTGGATCAATTACGCGTGGGCCTGAAACGTAATCGCCGAATTCAGCTGTGTCAGAGACTGACCAACGCTGCTTTGCGATTCCGCCTTCGTACATCAAGTCAACAATCAACTTGAGTTCGTGCAGGCATTCAAAGTATGCAACTTCTGGCTGATATCCAGCTTCTACGAGAGTTTCAAAACCGTACATAACGAGCTGGGAAGCTCCACCGCAGAGAACTGCTTGTTCTCCGAAAAGATCTGTTTCAGTCTCTTCAGTAAATGTTGTGAGGATTCCGCCTGCGCGAAGTCCACCGATTGCCTTTGCATAAGACAAGGTAAGTGGCCATGCGTTACCAGTTGAATCTTGCTCAACAGCAACAATTACTGGAACTCCACGACCTGCTGAGTATTCGCGACGAACCAAGTGACCTGGACCCTTTGGTGCAACCATGCAGACATCAACATCTGCAGTTGGCTTGATGTATCCGAAGCGAATATTGAATCCATGGCCGAAGAAGAGGGCATCGCCCTTTTTAAGATTTGGCAAAATTGATTCTGTGTAGATGTGGCGCTGAACGTGATCAGGAGCCAAAATCATGATTACTGTCGCTTCTTTAACCGCTTCAGCAACAGTTACAACGCGAAGCCCCTCAGCCTCAGCCTTTGCTCGTGAAGGTGAACCTTCTTTAAGACCAACGCGGACATCAACGCCAGAATCACGCAAGCTCAAGGCATGTGCATGGCCCTGTGAGCCGTAACCGATAATCGCAACCTTGCGACCTTGGATGATTGATAGATCTGCATCTTCTTCGTGATACATCGTTGCTGCCACGGTACTTCTCCTTTGTGTAGTTGAACTTAGTTTTGGTAGTCAGGTTGGGTGTCGTTTACTGCATGCGTTGTGTCGGCCATAATTTCTTTGATCGAAATAACGCTGATCAACTTATCGAGCTGGGCAATTACCTGCTCGAGTGAGTGTCCTTCAACCCCCACCACGATGATCATCTTGGAAATAGCTGGATTTTCAGTTGGTCCAACATTGAGAGAATCAATATTGAAGGCGCGGCGCGAGAAGAGTCCCGCAACGCGTGCAAGAACGCCAGGAGCGTTCTCAACTAAAACTTCGAGTGTGTGTTGACGGCGAGGCGCAGTAGTCATTAGAGCTCCTGTGAATCCCAGTCAGGCGCGGTAGCGCGGGCGATCATGATCTCATCGTTAGAAGTTCCGGCAGCAACCATCGGCCAGACCATGGCATCGCGGTGAACACGGAAATCAACAACAACTGGTTGATCGTTAATTGACATCGCTTTTTCAATTGTCTTATCAAGATCGTCTGGATTATCACAGGCGAGCCCGACACATCCCATTGATTCTGCAAGCATTGGAAAGTTTGGTACGCGCTTGGAATCGAGCGATGTATTTGAGTAACGACCTTCGTAGAACAATGTTTGCCACTGGCGAACCATGCCAAGAGATTCATTGTTGATAATTGCGACCTTGATTGGGATGTTGTTAAGAGCACATGTAACAAGTTCTTGGTTTGTCATCTGGAAGCAGCCATCGCCATCGATAGCCCAAACAGTTGCATCTGGTGCACCGACCTTTGCGCCCATTGCAGCAGGAACTCCGTAACCCATGGTTCCGGCTCCACCTGAGTTGAGCCAAGTACGTGGATGTTCATAAGAGATAAATTGTGAAGCCCACATCTGATGTTGGCCAACGCCTGCTGTGAAGATTGTGTCTGTTCCAGAAATCTGGCCGATGCGTTGAATAACTTGCTGAGGAGAGAGAGATCCATCATCAGGAAGGTCATATCCCAATGGATATGTTGATTTAAGCGAGTTCATCTGGCGCAACCATGGAGCAAGATCTGGCTGGTTCTTTGCAAGGGCTGCCTTCAGCGCTGGAATCAGCGCCGTGATTGTTTCGCGGACATCGCCAACAACGGCGACATCTGCATGGCGATTCTTGCCGATTTCAGCAGGATCAATATCTGCATGAAGAATCTTGGCGTTGACTGCGAAAGTTGAAAGTTTGCCGGTAACGCGGTCATCAAAGCGTGCGCCCAAAGTAATAAGCAGATCAGCCTTTTGCAGCGCAGTTACCGCAGCTACTGTGCCATGCATGCCTGGCATACCCATATGAAGTGGGTGTGAATCTGGGAATGCACCGCGTGCCATCAAAGTGGTGACAACTGGTGCGCCAAGAAGTTCGACTAATTGACGGAGCTCTTTATGAGCATCTGCCTTAATGACGCCGCCGCCGACATAGAAGACAGGCTTGGAAGATTGTGCAATCAACGCTGCAGCATCGGTAATTGCTTGCGCCTCTGGCTTCACTCGTGGCTTGTAGCCAGCCAAGTTAATTGAAGTTGGCCAGTTGTACGTTGTCATTTTCTGCAGCGCATCTTTAGCGACGTCAACAAGTACTGGACCTGGACGGCCTGTTGTTGCAATATGGAATGCTTCAGCAATAACGCCTGGGATCTGAGCTGGATCTGTCACCAAATAGTTGTGTTTTGTAAATGGCATGGTGATGCCACGAATATCTGCCTCTTGGAATGCATCGGTGCCGATAGCTGCAGATGGAACCTGACCAGTGATTGCTACAAGTGGGACAGAGTCCATTGCAGCATCCATGAGCGGCGTGACAAGGTTTGTTGCACCTGGCCCTGAAGTTGCAATACAGACACCGGCGCGACCAGTAACTTGTGCGTAACCAGTGGCGGCATGTCCTGCGCCTTGTTCATGGCGAACCAAGATGTGGCGAATAGTGGAATCGAAGATCGGATCGTAAGCAGGAAGAATTGCGCCACCTGGTAGTCCAAACATCACTTCTACGCCAGCTGCTTCAAGGCTCTTCACCAATGAAGTAGCTCCTGTCATTTCTGTTCCGTTCGCTGTTGGAACGTGTGTGGCCATCTTCTTGCTCCTTTCTTCTTCCCTTTTCTATTTCTTTCCTAAACGAAAAAACCCTCAGATATCTGAGGGCGCGCGTGACATGAAGGCACGCGCTATCGAATCACCACCACTGAAACTACTGACTCTGTTACGACAGATAGGGCTGATTGCATGGCGCTATTCTCCAATGCGCAGGGCTATGCGTCAAGAGATGAGATGAACGTCTCAATAAATGGACGGTGCCCCTCAATTAGTCGCAGACAGCGCCTTTCGATGCAGAGCCAACCAGCTTCGAATACTTATGGAGAACACCACGGGTGTATTTGTGGGGCAGCGGCTTCCATCCAACCTTACGGGATTGAAGTTCTGACGGCTCCACGAGTAAATCAAGTGTGCGATTTGGGATATTAATACGAATGCGATCGCCATCTTTAATGAATGCAATTGGACCGCCATCGACTGCTTCAGGAGCAACATGTCCAACGCAGAGACCAGTAGAACCACCAGAGAAGCGACCGTCGGTAAGTAAAAGTGTTTTCTTACCAAGACCCGCACCTTTGATTGCACCTGTAATCATCAACATCTCGCGCATACCCGGTCCACCCTTTGGGCCTTCATAGCGAATAACTACTACATCACCTTCTTGGATAGTTCCATTTTCAAGTGCATCCATAGCGGCTTGTTCGCGTTCAAAAACGCGCGCTGGGCCTTCAAAGGTTTCGATGCCAATTCCTGCCGTCTTACAAACCGCGCCTTCGGTTGCAAGAGTGCCACCCAGAATGGTGATTCCAATATCTGTTGACATGGGCTTCTCGGCCGGAAACAACACTTCGCCATCTGCCAGCGGAGGATTAATGTCGGCCAAATTTTCAGCCATTGTTTTTCCTGTCACGGTGAGGCAATCTCCATGTAAATATCCAGCATCAAGCAGAATGCGAAGTACGACAGGAATTCCACCAACTCGATCGACATCTGTCATGACGTACTTACCGAATGGTTTGAGGTCTCCAAGAAGAGGAACCTTCGATCCAATGCGATGAAAATCTTCAAGAGTCAGGTCGACATCTGCTTCATGTGCAATAGCAAGTAAGTGCAGAACCGCGTTGGTAGAACCGCCCAGAGCCATCAAGATGGTGATTGCGTTTTCGAAGGCATTCTTTGTCAATATATCGCGGGTAGTGATTCCCTTTGCAATGAGGTTTACAACTGCAGCGCCAGCTTGTTCAGCATATGCGTCGCGACGTCGATCAACTGCCGGAGGGGCTGCAGATCCTGGAAGTGAAAGTCCAATTGCTTCAGCAATACTCGCCATAGTGTTTGCGGTGTACATACCGCCACACGCGCCTTCGCCAGGACAGATTGCCTTTTCAATTTGGTCAACACGCTCTCTTGTTATTAATCCACGTGCGCATGCACCAACTGCCTCAAAGGCATCAATAATCGTGACGTCTTTGCCATCGACGTTACCTGGCAAAGTCGAACCGGCGTAGACAAATACTGATGCCACATCGATGCGAGCTGCGGCCATCATCATGCCTGGAAGTGATTTATCACAACCTGCGAATGTGACCATTCCATCTAAACGTTCAGCCTGCATCACAGTTTCAACAGAGTCTGCAATTACTTCACGAGAGACGAGCGAGAAGTGCATTCCTTCATGGCCCATAGAAATACCATCAGAGACTGAGATAGTTCCAAATTGCATAGGGAATCCACCCGCATCAAGAACACCCTTTTTGGATGCCTTTGCCAAGCGATCGAGTGAAAGATTGCATGGTGTGATTTCATTCCAGCTTGATGCGATACCAATCTGTGGTTTTACCCAATCTTCATCGCCCATACCGACTGCACGTAACATTCCACGCGCTGGTGCACGTTCTAATCCATCAGTAACGAGCCCTGAGCGCGGTTTCATCGTAGACATGAGATGATTCTATCCTGAAGATTTCTTCACGCGATATACCCACTCATGAAATACAACAATGAAAGAAGGAGACACCCCTGTGTCATTTCAAGATAGCGCGCCAACCCAAGATAAAGCCTTAGATCCAACGAGATGGCGGACCTTATTTGTCGTGGCAATCGCACAATTAATGATTGTTCTCGATAGCTCAATCATGAATATTGCGATTCCTAGCGCCAAGATTGAACTCGGAATCACAGATGCCAACCAGCAGTGGATTATCACTGCCTACACCTTGGCCTTTGGCTCGCTTCTACTGCTCGGTGGTCGTGTCGGCGATTACATGGGTCGCAAGAAGATTTTCCTCATTGGACTTATTGGTTTTGCAGCAGCATCCGCACTCGGTGGAATCGCTTCAACGCAAGAGCTTCTCTTTGCAGCTCGTGCACTTCAGGGAGTTTTTGCAGCACTTCTCGCTCCAGCTGCTCTCTCCATCATCTCAGTCACATTTACAGTGCCAGCAGAGCGCGCCAAAGCCTTTGGTGTTATCGGGGCTATCTCTGGTGGAGGCGCTGCAATCGGTCTCATTCTCGGTGGAGCGCTTACCGAATATGCATCATGGCGTTGGTGCTTGGGAGTAAATACTCCTATTGCAGTCGGGGCTGCAATTTTGGCAATTAAATTTGTTCATGAATCTAAGGCGCAAGGCGATAGCACTTACGACATCCCAGGCGTCTTTACTGCGACTGCAGGTCTTTTCTCACTTACATATGGCTTTAATGAAGCCGCTACAAAAGGATGGTCATCAAGCACAACCATTACTTTCTTGGTAGCAGCGGTTGTTCTTCTCGCCATCTTTGTGACAATCGAAAAGCGTGTAGCTAATCCATTAATGCCACTTCGCGTAGTCACAGAGCGAAATCGTGGTGGGTCATACCTTGGATCCCTTGTGGTTGGCGCTGGACTTTTCTCAATGTTCCTCTTCCTCGGACTTTATCTCCAAGTAATCCTAGGATTTAGCGCACTGAAATCAGGTTTTGCATTCTTGCCATTTACCGCTGGAATTATCATCTTCGCTGGTATCGCATCGCAATTGCTTCCAAAGGTTGGCCCAAAGCCGTTGATGGTTCCGGGACTCATCTTCGCTGGAATTGGACTCTTGCTCCTTACTCGCATTACTCCTGAAACTTCTTATTTAACGCATGTTGTTCCATCACTGCTCATCATGTCTAGCGGAATGGCGCTTGTCTTTATCCCACTGACATCGACCTCTCTCCACGCTGTCTCTAACCACGACACAGGGGTCGCCAGTGCCATGCTCAATACATCCCAACAAGTTGGTGGATCACTTGGAACAGCTTTATTGAATACAGTTGCTGCTACAGCTGCCACTACATATGCCACAGCTAATAAGCAGTTAGGTGAAATGGTTCAACCATTCGCTATGACACATGGATTTACAGTGGCATTTAAGTGCAGCGCTGCTTTGCTCTTTGTTGGCGCCGTGGTGCTCTTCTTCTTTATTAATATCGGTAAAGAGTCACTGGTCGAAACTGAAGGCGCTGGCCTCCACTAATTAGTTATTTCAATGGCCATCAGCCATGTGAAATTACAGATCTAGTGACCCAGGTGGCCAAGTAGAAGCTCGCGCACACGCGCAGCATCTGCTTGGCCCTTTGTCTCTTTCATAACAGCGCCAATAAGCGCTCCAGCTGCAGGTAGGTGTCCCCCACGAACTTTTTCGGCTGTCTCTGCTTGTTCTGCGCAGACTTTCTCGATCGCTGCCATTAGCGCGCCATCATCGTTAACAACCTTAATTCCACGTTTTGCAACAACCTCTGATGGAGTTCCTTCTCCTGCAACCACACCTTCGACAACTTGGCGAGCAAGTTTGTCGGTTAATTCACCCTTCGCAACGAGCTCTACCAACTCGGCCACGTGAGCTGGGGTAATGGCAAGTTCTGCGATTGGAAGTTCTTTTTCGTTAGCAATTCGTGAAATCTCACCTAGCCACCAGGTGCGCGCCTTGGTTGGATCTGCGCCCATTAGAACTGTTGCTTCGACGATATCGAGAACATCAGCGTTAATCATTGCTGCCATCTCTTTATCCGGTACGTTCCACTCTTCCTTTAAGCGCTTGCGACGCAGCGATGGCCGTTCCGGCAAGCTCGCACGCAGCTCTTCTATCCATGAAGCAGCAGGGGTTACTGGAACCAAATCTGGATCTGGGAAGTAACGGTAATCCTCTGCTTGTTCCTTGGAGCGACCTGAGCGAGTAAGGCCAGTATCTTCCTGGAAGTGACGAGTCTCTTGCTTCACTTTCTTTCCATCATTGAGAAGTTCAGCATGGCGAATCATTTCACCGCGGATTGCGCGTTCGACGGAGCGAAGTGAGTTGACATTCTTCGTCTCTGAACGAGTACCGAGCACATCAGAGCCAATCGGCTTGAGGGATACGTTCGCATCGCAACGCAAAGAACCCTGCTCCATCTTTACATCTGAAACTTTGAGCCCGCGCAAAATATCGCGGAGTTCGGCAACGTAGGCCTTAGCAACTTCTGGTGCGTACTTACCCGTGCCAGGCACAATCTTGGTAACTATTTCAACCAGGGGAATACCAGCACGGTTGTAATCAAGGAGCGAGTAATCAGCGCCATGGATGCGGCCAGTTGCGCCACCCACATGAAGTGACTTACCGGTGTCTTCCTCCATATGTACGCGTTCAATCTCAATGCGGAACTGCTTAGCGCCTTCTTCGGTTTCGATTTCAACATCAACATAGCCATCAAAACAGATTGGCTCGTCATATTGAGAAATCTGGAAGTTCTTTGGCATATCTGGATAGAAGTAATTCTTACGAGCAAAGCGGCTATACGGCGCGATCTTGCAGTTAAGGGCGAGTCCAATCAGGATGGTTGATTCGATAGCTTTCTCATTGACTACAGGAAGTGCGCCCGGAAGTGCCAAGCAGACTGGACAGGTTTGAGTATTTGGTGCAGCACCAAATTCAGTAGCGCATGAACAGAACATCTTGCTCTGTGTATTGAGTTCAACGTGAACTTCAAGACCTAAAACCGGGTCCCACTTTGCAATTACTTCTTCATAGGTTGGAAGAGCCATTACTTCGCTCCCTTCAACTCTGGAGCTTTAGAAAGAATGGGTGCGCCCCACTTGGAAAGTAGAGCTGCTTCAAGTGCTGCGCCTGCCTGGTATAAACGTTGATCCTGCATTGCGGGTGCCATGATTTGGAAGCCGACCGGCAAGTTGTCTTCATCAGCGAGGCCTGCAGGTAGCGACATTCCACAGATGCCAGCAAGGTTTACTGGAATGGTTGCAACATCCCCTAAGTACATCGCCATCGGGTCATCAACCTTCTCGCCAATCTTGTAGGCAGTAGTTGGCGCAGTTGGTGAAACCAGCACATCTGCTTGAGCAAATGCTTTGGCATAATCTTGAATGATCAACGTACGAATCTTCTGAGCGCTGCCGTAATAAGCATCGTAATAACCTGATGAGAGAGCGTATGTACCAAGGATGATGCGGCGCTTTACTTCGCGGCCAAAACCAGCATCACGAGTTGCGCTCATGACAGCTTCTGCTGAAGCGCCATCAACATCGCCAGTGCGCAGGCCGTATCGCATCGCATCGAAGCGAGCTAAGTTAGAGGAGCATTCAGATGGTGCAATGAGATAGTAAGCCGCAAGTGCATATTCAAAACTTGGGCAGTCAACTTCAACAATTTCGGCACCAAGGGATGCAAGAACCTGAAGTGATTCATCAAAGCGAGTTTGCACGCCCTTTTGATATCCCTCACCTTGCAACTGCTTGATAACTCCAATCTTCATTCCCTTAACGTCACCGCTCTTGGCTGCTGCGACTACCGCAGGAACGGGCGCATTGATACTTGTTGCATCCTTAGGATCATGTCCTGCCATAACTTCATGTAACAAAGCGGTATCCAACACTGTGCGACCAAATGGTCCAGCTTGATCCAGACTTGATGAATAAGCAATCAGACCAAAACGTGATACAGCGCCATATGTTGGTCGCACTCCGACAATTCCGGTCAGGGCGGCCGGTTGGCGAATTGAGCCACCAGTATCTGAGCCAATTGCAAGGGGCGCTTGAAAGGATGAGACAGCTGCTGCAGATCCACCCGATGATCCACCTGGTGTGCGAGTTAAATCCCAAGGATTAAAAGTTGGTCCGTAGCCAGAGTTTTCTGTCGATGAACCCATCGCAAATTCATCCATATTGGTCTTACCCATAATGACAACGCCAGCGCTCTTTAACTTGCTGACAACTGTTGAGTCGTAGGGCGGATGCCATCCCTGCAAAATCTTTGAGCCTGCAGTTGTTGGCACGCCCTTCTGTACAAGCACATCTTTAAGTGCAAGTGGGATACCTGCAATCGGCGATAAATTTTCGCCCTTGGCGCGACGCGCATCTACATCCTTTGCCTGCGCAAGTGCGCCTTCAGTATCAACATGCAAAAACGCTTTTACTTGGCCATCAACTGCTGCAATGCGATCAAGGTGTGCCTGCGTTAATTCAACTGATGTTGTCTCACCTTTTGCCAGGGCTTCTGCCATTTGGGCAGCAGTCTTATTAATCATTCCGCTTCGCCTAAAATTTGTGGCACACGAAAACGTGAGTCCTCTTGAGCTGGTGCTCCCGAGAGCGCATCCTCAGGAGAGAGGCTTGGGTGAACTACATCGGGGCGCGCAACATTTTCTAGCGGCTGTGGATGCGACGTTGCCTTAACGCCTGATAGATCCATCTCTTGGACGCGTGCTACAGCATCGAGAATTAATCCAAATTGTGAAGAGAGTTCGACGAGTTCAGCTTCAGTCATTTCAATGCGGGCTAGGCCTGCAAGCTTTGCGACATCATCGCGGGAGAGGCTGCTCATTGTCGCAGTCTATAAACTTTAGGTGAAAAATCCGAATTAGATGCGAATCTGCCCAGTACCCGTAACAATCCAGGTTGTTGTAGTCATCGCTTCAAGGCCCATAGGTCCACGCGCATGTAACTTCTGATTAGAGATACCGATCTCTGCGCCGAAGCCCATCTGCTCGCCATCGGTAAATCGTGTCGATGTATTGACCATCACAGCTGCGCAATCAGAGAGCGCAATAAAGCGAGCAGCATTGGCTTTATCTTCCGTCACTATCGCTTCGGTGTGATTGGTGCCGTATCGAGCAATGTGATCGGCTGCAGCATCTACTGAATCTACAACTGCCACGTTCATCTCAAGGACGCCGTATTCGGTAGACCAGTTGGCATCTGTTGCGATAGTCGATGCAATCTTGAAGGTATCTGCCACTTTCTGAGCAGTTGCATCAGAGTGCAAGATAACGCCAGCATCGCTGAGCGCTTTCAGAGCCATCGGTAAGAAGGTAGGTGCAATCGCCTTATGCACCAGCAAAGTTTCAGCAGCGTTACAGACGCTTGGTCGATGGGTCTTTGAATTAATGAGAATCGGTAGCGCCTTTTCGATATCAGCAAACTCATCAACATAAACGTGGCAGACGCCAGCGCCGGTTTCGATTGTTGGCACAGTCGCTTCATCAACGACCATGCGAATCAGCGAGGCAGAACCGCGTGGAATAACCAGATCAACTTTGCCACGTGCAGTCAGAAGAGCCTTCACGGTGTCACGATCCTCAGATGGGATCAACTGCAGAACCTCAGGTGAAATCTTCGTTGTCGCAAGAGCGTCCTTCATGACGTTTACCAAAATCTCATTGCTATTGCGCGCAGTGGATGAGCCGCGCAAGAGCGCTGCATTTCCTGACATCAACAAAATCACTGCGGCATCGACTGTGACATTAGGGCGGGCCTCATAGACCATTCCAATAACTCCAAATGGAACAGAGATCTGCTCAAGTTCGAGACCATTAGGAAGAGTGGATTTACGGAGTATCTGACCGAGTGGATCCGGTAGCGCTGCTACTTGGCGTGCACCTGCTGCGATTGCTTTGATGCGTTCGGCAGTCAGGAGTAAACGATCTTGCATCTGTGGATGCATATTCTCTGCCCGAGCGTTGACCATGTCAGCTTCGTTTGCTGCCAGAATTTCAGCGCTGCGAGATTCAAGAGCCTGTGCAATTGCTGCAAGAGCAGCTTTACGTTCTGCGCCTGTCGCAGTCGAAAGTGTGCGAGCTGCCGTACGTGCTCTTGTTGCTAGATCTGCAACGAGTTCAGTGGCGCTCATAGGAGTACTAAATCATCTCTATGTACTAGTTCACGTTCATACTCTGGACCAAGTGCAGCCGCTAGCTCCTTGGTGGATCGACCCAGCATCTGAGGAATCTCTTCTGAATCAAAAGCGACGAGGCCTCGTGCAATAACTTTGCCTGATTGGGATACGAGTTCAACGGTATCTCCTGAGATGAATTCACCTGCAACAGCTGTAACCCCTGCCGGCAATAGCGAAACGCCTCTTTCCAAGATCGCCTTGACTGCGCCATCATCGAGAATCAACTTGCCGCGAGGCGTTGAAGCATGTGCCAACCAGAGAAGTCGTGAATTTGTCTTTGATGAGTGCGCTTCGAAGAAAGTTCCCAGCTCTTCGCCGGCAATGACGCGATCTGATTGGGCAAGTGAGGTTAGGAGCATCGGAATTCCTGCGCTGGTTGCAATGCGCGCTGCTTCGACTTTGGTAACCATTCCCCCGCTGCCAACGCCTGCAGAGCCTGCGCCGCCGAGCGCAATACCTTCGATATCTGCCATCTGCGCAACGTTACGAATTACTTGTGCACCGCTTTGAGATGGTGGCGCATCATAAAGAGCGTCGATATCTGAGACGAGAATAAGTAGGTCTGCTTGAATCAAGAGAGCAACGAGAGCTGCCAAGCGATCGTTATCGCCAAAGCGGATTTCTTGGGTACCGACTGTGTCATTTTCGTTAATGACTGGAACAACGCCCAGTGAGAGCAACTTGGTTAGCGTTTGCTGCGCATTGGCATAGTGAGAACGTCTGACGACATCTTCAGTTGTAAGCAGTACCTGTGAAGAGATAACGCCATGGGCCTTGAACTTCTCGCTGTACTGAGCGATCAATAAACCTTGTCCTACAGATGCAGCCGCTTGTTGTGTTGCTAAATCTTTAGGACGAACCTTTAGACCCAGTGGTGAAAGACCTGCAGCGATGGCGCCGGATGAGACAACAACGACCTCGGCACCTCGTTGCTTAAACGAATAAGCCAGATCAACGATTTTTTGAACTGCGGCTGGATCAAGTTCTGCGCCAGCAGAACCAGTTAAAGATGATGAGCCAACCTTGATGACAACGCGCTTAGCGCTAGCAATAGCTGCGCGGCTCACTTGTCATCTCCCTCGATTAATTCGGGAGTATGGGGATTAGCCACGTTGTACTCCCATTGGCGGGCAATCTCTTCATCGGTAAGAACGTCTTCTTCACGTTCTACTGCCTGCCATGCGCCTTCAAGGCGTGAATCTTCTCCACGGCGATGTAAGAATCCAGCGAGCTGTTCGGCGCCTGCTTCAATGGTTGGTTCCCATTCAAAGACAACTTCATTATCGCCAGAGCCGATACGAACTTCAGAGCCAGCAACTGCGCCCTTCTTAAAGAGTTCTTTCTCAACGCCGAGTTGAGCCAAACGATCGGCCAGATAACCAATTGCTTCAGCATTCTTAAAGTTTGTCTGACGCACCCAGCGCACGACTTTCTGTCCGCGTACGCTAAATGACCCGTCGCCATTTTTTTGTACAGTAAATCCTGAGTCATCAACTGCTGTTGGGCGAAGGATGATGCGAGTACGTTCATCCTTTGCTGCTTCTGCACGTTCGCGTTGTACAAGACGAGCCATGGCATAGAGAAGTTCTTGCAAGCCTTCACGGCTTGCAGCCGATACCTTGTAAACCTCGTAACCTTTTTCGCGAAGCTGTTCTTCGACCATATCTGCCATAGCCTTACCATCAGGTAAGTCAATTTTATTGAGAGCAACAATTCTTACTCGATCTTCGAGTCCACCATAGATTGCAAGCTCATCTTCAATCGCCTGTAGATCATCAACTGGATTGCGGTCTGTTTCTAGAGTTCCACAATCAAGAACATGAACGAGTGCAACGCAGCGTTCTACGTGGCGTAAAAATTGCAGTCCAAGACCTTTGCCTTGTGAGGCCCCTGGAATAAGCCCTGGAACATCAGCTACCGTGAAACGAGTATCTCCAGCCTGTACAACACCTAAGTTTGGAACGAGCGTTGTAAATGGGTAGTCAGCAATCTTTGGGCGAGCAGCTGAAATCGCGGCAATTAATGAAGATTTGCCTGCACTTGGAAATCCAACGAGTGCAATATCTGCAACTGATTTTAATTCAAGAATGAGTTTACGTTCTTCGCCAGGTTCTCCGAGGAGCGCAAAGCCCGGTGCGCGTCGCTTAGAAGATGAAAGCGCTAAGTTGCCGAGGCCACCGTGTCCTCCACGGGCTGCAAGGAAAGTTGTGCCGATTCCAACTAGGTCTGCTAACTGTGTTCCATCTTCATCGTAGATAACTGTGCCATTTGGAACAGCCAAGATGAGATCTTCGCCAGACACTCCATCTTTGCGATCACCGTAACCCTGATGGCCAGAGGTCGCCTTGCGATGTGGTGAGTGGTGGAAATCAAGAAGAGTTGTGACCGATGAATCGACGACGAGAATGATGTCTCCGCCGCGACCACCGTTGCCACCATCTGGTCCACCGAGTGGCTTAAATTTTTCACGCTTTACAGAGACGCAGCCGTCGCCACCTTTTCCGGCAGAAGCAAAGAGAGTGACGCGATCAACGAATGTTGTCATCTTCCTTCACTCCCCTTTCTTGGCTACAAGCATGTGTGCAATAAAAAAGCGGACCGCGATAAATGCGGCCCGCTCCTTTAAGAGAAACCTAAATTAAACTGCAGGGACTACATTCACTACGCGACGACCGCGAGCGCGACCGAATTCAACTGCTCCTGCTGCAAGAGCGAAGAGAGTGTCATCCTTACCGCGTCCTACGTTCTTGCCTGGGTGGAAGTGTGTTCCACGCTGGCGAACGAGAATTTCTCCTGCATTAACTTCTTGACCGCCAAAGCGCTTAATACCGAGGTACTGTGGATTGGAATCGCGACCGTTACGTGTTGAGGAAACACCCTTCTTACTTGCCATTTACTTTGCTCCCTTAACCCTTACTTAGCACCGCTGATTGCGGTGATCTTTACTCGTGTGTGCTGCGCACGGAAACCTTGACGACGGCGATGACCTGTCTTGTTCTTGTAACGAAGGATGTCGATCTTTGGACCCTTAACTTCGTCGATAACTTCGCCAGTTACCTTGATGCTTGAGAGAACCTTTGGGTCAGTTGTGACATTTGCGCCATCGACAACGAGGAGCGCTGGGAATGAAACTGATGCGCCAGCAGCAGCGTCGATGCGATCGACGGTGATGGTCTCGCCAACAGTTACCTTCTCCTGGCGACCGCCAGCTTTAACGATTGCGTACATGCTCATTGCCTCAGTTCTTCTTATTAGTTATCAAGCCCGATTCACGCGTGAGGCGCGTTCAGGCAGACGCTAAGGGTACGGATTTCGTACCCCATGGGTCAAATCAGCTCATTGCTATGCGGTGATAACCCCTGAACTAGCCGCCCTGCGACGGCGCTTGCCCTTTGGGGTTGTGACCGCTTCAGAGTCAGTTGGAGTCTCGTCGGCTGGCTCTTCTTCAATATCTGGATGGTGCTCGCTCTGCGCATTTACTTGAGGCATTGGAGCCTTCATCTTTACTGGATCCATATGAATATGAATTCCGCGACCATTACATGAATCACATGTAGTGGAGAAGGCTTCGATGAGCCCTTGTCCAACGCGCTTACGAGTCATTTGCACAAGACCGAGCGATGTTACTTCGGCAACTTGATGCTTAGTGCGATCACGGCCCAGACATTCAACTAAGCGACGCAGAACTGCATCACGATTAGATTCCAAAACCATATCGATAAAGTCGATAACAACGATTCCACCTAAGTCGCGAAGGCGTAACTGACGGGCAATTTCTTCTGCAGCCTCCAAATTGTTCTTGGTGACAGTCTCTTCAAGGTTTCCGCCCTTACCAATGAACTTTCCAGTGTTCACGTCGATAACAACCATCGCTTCGGTGCGATCAATAACAAGGGAGCCACCTGACGGTAAATACACCTTGCGATCAAATGCCTTTGCGAGCTGTTCTTCAACGCGGTAATCAGCAAAGAGATCCCCAGTGCCGGCATACTTTTCAATCTTCGGCATTAACTCAGGTGCGATAGAGCCAAGATAAGAAGTGATCTCATCCCATGCTTCATTTCCTTGAATGATGAGCTTGCGGAAATCTTCATTGAAGATATCGCGGATAACTCGGACAGCAAGATCTGGCTCTGAGAGTAGAAGCGCTGGTGCGTGGAAATTAGGGTTAACCGACTTCTGATAAATATCTTCCCATTGCGCCTTCAGGCGTTCGACATCTGCAGTCAACTCAACTTCCGAAACACCCTCTGCAGCAGTACGAACAATGACGCCCGCTTCTTCAGGAATAAGAGTCTTCAGAATCGCCTTAAGTCTTGTGCGCTCTGATTCAGGAAGACGCTTTGAAATACCACTCATTCCTCCACCAGGAACAAAGACAACATAGCGACCAGGAAGTGAAATCTGACTTGTCAGACGCGCACCTTTTTGACCAATTGGATCTTTAGTTACCTGCACCAAAACTGGTTGCCCCGTCTTGAGAACCATTTCAATTTTTCGAGGTTCAGATTCAGAGATACCTGCTGCATCCCAATTTACTTCACCTGCATAGAGAACAGCGTTACGCCCCTTACCAATATCAACGAAGGCAGCTTCCATAGATGGAAGAACGTTCTGAACACGACCAAGATAAACGTTGCCAACGTAAGAAACGTTGGCATTTCGGTTGACGTAGTGCTCAACCATCACATTATCTTCAATGACAGCAATCTGAATTCTGTCTCCAATTTGGCGAACAACCATCTCGCGATCAACGTTTTCACGGCGGGCTAGGAATTCTCCATCAGTGATAATTGTTCCGCGTCGGCGGTATGGCTCACGGTATTCGCGTGAGTCGCTGCGACCACGATCGCGATCGCGGCGATTACGTGTTCCGCGCTCTGTACGTTCGCGCACAGGGCGGTCTGATTTTTCACGCACTTCACGGACTTTGACAACTGTAACTACGCCATCTTCATCGATGACCTCACCCGGTGTAACGCCATCTCCGCTTGCACGGCGGCGGCGACGGCGGCGGTGAGTTGCACCTTCTGAACCTTCTTCTGATGCACCCTCTGGCGACTCATCGCTTTCTTGTGAACCTTCATTGGTAGTGAGTTCATCACCTTGTGGCTTACGGCGACCGCGTCCACCACGACGTCGGCGGCGATTTCGACCACCGCGTGAATCTGATTCTTCACTCTCGTCACTCGTTACATCTTCAGCGACAGCAGTCTTTTCTGCATCAGCTTTCTTAGCGCTTGATTTACGAGCACGCGGAGGCGCAACAACTTCTGCTGCTTGGAAGATTGGAACTGGGATTGCAGCGGTCTTCTTTGCGCCCGCTTTAGTAGCGCGTGTAGGCGCTTCATCGATAACCGTTACTTCTGAGGATGCCTCAGAGGTCGATTCTTCAACTTTAGACTTACCTTTTGATTTCTTAACCGCGCGCTTACGCGGTGATTTTGGCTCAATAGCCATGGCACCAAATCCTTTAGCGCATTTCTCTTATGAGAAATGCATTCTCGTGGCCCGCTGCGAACTTTCCATACTGGAACTTTCCTGACGAGCAAATCTTTTTGTGTAGTCCGCCGCAGGCGCGATAAGGATCGCTGGCCGCGCTGAACTGTTGGGCTAAGTATGGCAGATAGCGGAGCTGAAGTCCTATTTTGAGCGTAATTTAGCCGCGATGGCTGGCGTGAACATTCTGCAAAAGCCCAAATCCGATGAGATTCGCGAACATGCTCGATCCACCATAGGAAAGAAATGGCAACGGTACCCCTGTCATCGGCATCAGCCCCAAAGTCATTCCTATATTTTCAAATATTTGGAATGCAAACCAAGCAACAACGCCTGTCGACACCAAAGTTCCATAGGGGTCGGTGGATCTTCGCGCGATTGCAAAACCACGCATTAAGACAATAAACAAAAGGAAGATGATAAATCCGCTACCGATGAAGCCTAGCTGCTCGCCAGCGACCGTAAAGATAAAGTCAGTCTGCTGTTCTGGAACGAATCGACCACTTGTCTGTGGTCCATCAAATAAGCCAGTTCCTAATAAGCCACCTGAACCCACAGTAATGCGGGCTTGTCGTAACTGATAGCCAGCACCCTGCGTATCTGCATTGGGATCGACAAATGATTGCAACCTTTTAAGTTGATACTCGGTGACCACTCCTGTCTTTGTTGCGACAAAGCCTCCTATGACAGCAACGAGTAAGAGACCAACGACCCAACGTGTAGGTGCACCAGAGACTGCAATAATTGTTACGACTGAAGCGCTAATAATGAAGACAGTTCCCATGTCAGGCTGCAGCAAGATCAGCAGGATTGGTAGAGCTGCCACTCCTAAAGCTTTCAAAACATCTTGGTTACTAGGTTCATCACTATTATGCGTACGTTCAGAGAGCAACATCGAGATTCCAATGATTATTGAAATCTTGGCAATTTCCGCAGGTTGAACTTGGAAACCAAATGGAAGACCAATCCAAGCTTGGGCGCCATTAATCTCGGAGCCGACTCCAGGAATAAGAACCAGGATTAGACCAAAAACTCCTAAGCCCCAAATAAATGGTGTGTAGGCGCGCAGTAAACGGTAATCAATAATTGTCGTTCCCCAAGCCAGGACGATACCAATCACAATATTGATGACATGACGCTTGAGGTAGTACTCAGGATCTAAACCATTTGCCGAATACCAATCGCGAGTTGCGGCATAGACCAACAGAGTTCCAATAACCAGAAGTGCTCCGACTGCAGCCGTTAAAATCGGGTCAAAGCCAGCAAAGAAGGATGTCCGATGTGCGCGACGGTATGGGTTGCGATTGAGGAAGGTGCTCATCTCTTCGCCACCGCCTTAGGTGTTGGGCTCGCACTGACTGCTTTACCTGGGTTGAGAATAGATGGTTTCGCTTTTGTTGCTGGTGATATTCGTGGCAATTTGGTTGGCGGTTTTCCTTCGGGGAAGAGCGCTAACTCTGGTTTTGCGGTGCGGCCTTGAACTCCGAAGAGTGCTTCAAAAATGTTCTTTACTCCAATACCTGAAGTGCTTGCACCATATCCACCCTGGCTCACCATCATCACAACGGCATATCGTGGGCTCTGCGTTGGTGCATATGCGGCATACCAAGATGTATCGGCCTTCAATGAACCATTGAGATTTCTTCCAAAGACTTGCGCAGTTCCTGTCTTTCCAGATGTCTGAACTGGGAATCCATTAAAGACTCCCGCTGAAGTACCAGTGAGAGTAACTTCGTGGAGAGATTCTTGTAAAAGTTTGAGTGTGACAGGGTCTACGCCAATATCTCCAAGGTTTTCTGATTGAAATTTCTTCACAACGGTACCGTCAGATTTCACAACAGCTTTGGCAATCGTTGGCTTCCAGATAGTTCCCCCATTTGCGATAGCTGCATACATCTGTGCCAACTTAATCGGAGTAATGACGGTATCTCCCTGACCAATTGAGAAGTTGACGGCGTCTCCAGCACGGATTTTGTCGCCATTCAAACAATTCTCTCGGGCGAGCTCGAGCAAGAAAGGAGTCTGTGCAGATTTTTTAGTACGTTCCTTGTAGTTGCAGTAGAAATCCTTATTTTGACTGTACCAATCTTTACGCCACTGGCGATCAGCAAGACGCCCTGAAGACTCAGAAGGTAGGTCGATACCTGTCTTCACGCCAATCTGGAAACGTTTTGCGGCGTTATAAAAATAGTCATTAGCGTTTGATTTCGGGCGAAGTCCACCGTCGCGGACCCATTCGTCGTAGGCAATCTGATACCAAATAGTGTCACAGGAAATCGCTATCGCCTTCTTGATGGAGATTGTTCCTTGCGCTCTACTTTCAAAGTTTTTAAATGCACGATTTCCTACTTGAACCTCTGCTGGGCAGGCATAGTTCTTCTTTAGGTCATAACCTGCATCAGCGGCAGCAACAAGTGAGACAGCCTTAAATGTAGAAGCTGGAGCGTAGAGACCTTGCAAAGCTCTATTGAGCGCTGGGACGCCAGCCTTCTCGCTAAATAAGTTGTTCGCTTGCTCAACGCTTAAGCCCCGTTCAAATGCGTTTGGATCAAAGGTGGGATGAGATGCAAGTGCCAGTACCTGACCATTACGCACATCCATCACAATCGCAGCTCCTCCATCTGCCGGAAAGCCAAGCCCGCGAGCACGCTTTACTGCATCAGCTAGCGCCTTCTCAGAAGCCGCTTGCAGTCGCATATCAAGACTCGTCACAAGATGTGAACCGGCGATTGGCTCCGTATTTTTTCGGGTAGTTGTTACCGCTTCTTTGCGATCTACGATAAAAGTTTTAATTCCTGGCACGCCGCGAAGGTATGAGTCATACATACTTTCAAGCCCTGCCTTACCGATGGACTCAGAGCGGAAATATGTCCTTCCATTTGCCCCAGATAAATCTTCTTCAGTTAGTGGGCCGACATAGCCGAGTACATGTCCGCCACTAAGCCCTAAATTTTCTGGATAGCTTCTAATTGCAACTGGTGAGGCTGTCACGCCTGGATAGCGATCTGAACGCTCAACGATGCGAAGTGCAAGTTGTGGGTCGGCCTCTTTAGTAATTGGAATGGGTTGGAAACGTGATCCAGTCCAGCATCCAGCTTTCTGACCCTTGGGAAGTTCGCCGCAAAGTCGAGTACGTTGCCACACATCGGCATAGTTCAGACCAAGTAGCCCTACCAAGTCCCGAATTACTGCTTCACCTTTATCTGGCAACTTATCTATTTTGGTGCGATCTACTGTGATTGCTAGGCCGACTTTATTCAGTGCCAAAGGGACACCGGAAGAGTCAACGATGAAACCACGATTTGCAGGCGTTACAACGTCACGACTCTGGATGCTCAGCGCTGCATCACGATAAATCGGGCCTGCTGCAATCTGGAGATAAAAGAGCCGTCCGAAGAGCGCCAACATGAGACTAGCAAAGAAGATTTGAGTAACGAGAAGACTCAGGCGAGAACGTTGATTCATATTCGTGAGCTCAACCCAAAGACGTTTGCGTGAATAAACGAAATAACTTTAAGCAATAGCGGAGAGATAATTGCTGTCCAGAAAGCTGTCCCTGCAAGGCTCCAGAAAATACTCTGCAGATTCCCTGCTTCCTCTCCCAAAAGTATTCCTAGAACGAGATAAACGATGCGTGCTGCAACAGTTCCGATTGTTGTAAGCAGGACGATATTGATTGGGTTGGCACGAATATTGTCATCACCATAACCTAGAAAAGCGACTGAATAGCAAGCGATAATCATTACTAGAGTCCACTGCCCCATCGGACCTGATGAACTTTGCGACAAATCCATTGCAAGTCCTGCCCCAAAACCTGTGAGCGCACCAATTTCAGGTGTGCTCAGCGCTGCCCAAATAAGAGCAACAATCAATAACAGATTAAAACCACCAAGCGGAAGGCGAAATTGGGTGACAACAGCTTCTTGTAAGAGAAAGACAGTGAGAAAGATTGGAGTCGAATAAAGAAAACTGCGCAGTGACATAGCTACATTCGCTTAATTAGTTGGGCTCGGTGACGGCGTAACAAATACAGTCACGGTAGGTATTGGAGTTGGGATTGGCTTGGGTGGTACAAGAGCATCTCGTGGATCTGTGCCTTCACCCGATACGACAACTGCGACTACTCCTAAAGTTGAGAAGTTGGTATAGAACTTCACGTCAGCTGTCTGAGTAACGGCACCGGGTGAATTATCAACATCTGTCACTGAACCAATCGGCACCCCTGGAACAAAGGGTCTACCGCCCTGGCTACCGCGAGCAAGAAGAACGTCGCCCTTCCTAATCTGTGTGCGGTTATCTAAGAGTTGGAGAACTCCACGGCGAGTGCCTTGTCCGCTCAAGATTCCAATCTGCTGTGAACCCGCGATACGCGCGCCGATACGAAATGCTGGGTCTGATGCCAACTGCACAAGTGCGCTATTTGGATATACATACTTAACGACACCAACTAGCCCATACCCCGATAAGACAGTCATATTGCTACGCACGCCAGAGTTGGAACCAACGTCGATCGTAATTGATTGAGTATATGAAGTTGTTGAGCCATGAGAAATAACCTTGGCGCCAACTACCTTATATCCAGCGGTTCCAGCAAGATCAAGAACGCCATTTAACTGCTTTAAGAGAGCATCGGCGTTCTTACGATTCTGCAAGGTAAGGCGCAACTTATCGTTTTCTGCTTGTAGCTTTTCAATTTTGTTACGAGTGCGACCGAGGCTTGTTACATCTGAGAGAAAATTACGGAGTGGAGAAATGGCCCATGAACCAGCTTTTTGAACGGGTGTAAGCGCTGTCTGAGTTCCTGTGCGCAGACCATCGATTACTTGCACACCGCGGAGATCAAGAGTGATCAAAAAAAGCGAGGTGACAATTAAAACGATGATAAGTAAGCGACCGCGGTTGTCGCCGCCGTAGCGCACTTTAGATTACCTATCGACGAGGCTCGGAGATCAAAACCTTTTCAAGGGCTTCAAACTCTTCAATGCACTTACCGGAGCCTTCAACAACTGCATCGAGTGGGCGATCTGCAATATGAATTGGCATGCCGGTCTCTTTGCGAAGTCTTTCATCAAGCCCCTTAAGAAGGGCTCCTCCACCAGTAAGAACGATTCCACGATCCATGAGATCCGAAGAAAGTTCCGGTGGACACTTATCAAGAGTTGCCTTGACTGCGTTAACAATCTGATTGACAGGCTCTTCAAGTGCTTTGCGAATTTCAGCAGCTGTGACCACGATGGTCTTTGGTAGACCTGTAGCCAAATCACGACCACGAATTTCAGCATCGTTTTCACCCTGCAGTGGGTAGGCAGAACCGATAGCCATTTTGATTTCTTCAGCGGTACGTTCTCCGAGAAGCAATGAATATTCACGCTTGGTCCAATTAATAATTGATTGATCTAGCTCATCGCCACCAATACGGATTGAGAGCGCTGTAACGATTCCACCGAGTGAAATCACAGCTACTTCAGTCGTACCGCCACCGATATCAACCACCATATTTCCGGTTGGTTCGTGGATCGGAAGACCTGCACCGATTGCTGCAGCCATTGGCTCTTCAATGATGTAAACCTTGCGTGCACCTGCAGCGTATCCAGCATCCTTGACCGCACGCTGTTCAACACCTGTGATACCCGATGGGACGCAGACAACGATACGTGGCTTTGCTAGATAGCTACGGCGATGGACTTTCTGAATAAAGTAACGGAGCATGCGCTCAGTGGTGTCAAAGTCTGCAATCACGCCATCTTTAAGTGGGCGAATAGCCACGATGTTGCCAGGAGTACGGCCAATCATCTTCTTGGCTTCAAGTCCAACAGCGAGAATTCCACCAGTGTCTTGGTTGACTGCAACTACAGATGGCTCATTAAGAACGATGCCACGACCTCGGACATAGACGAGCGTATTTGCAGTACCTAGATCCACGGCCATATCGCGGCCGATGAAGGACATTCTGTTAGACATTTATTTCCCTTCGAAGAAGATTGCTATTTCACGTGCTGCAGATTCTGGTGAATCAGAGCCGTGAACAATATTTTGTACAACTTTGGTTCCTTGATCGCGAGCAAGATCCCCGCGGATGGTGCCAGGGGCAGCAACTGTTGGATCGGTTACTCCTGCAAGTGAACGGAAGCCTTCGATTACTCGATTGCCTTCAGCAACAATCGCAACTATGGGACCGGACATCATGAACTCAACGAGTGGTTCAAAGAATGGCTTGCCCTGATGTTCTGCGTAATGCTTTTCAAGAAGCGCACGATCGGCTTGCATCATACGAAGCGCAGAAATTTTGTAACCCTTTGCTTCGATACGAGCAATGACTTCGCCAACCAAACCACGTGCAACGCCGTCTGGCTTGACTAGGACGAGTGTCTTTTCTGTGCTCACTGGTGCAGTCTATTAGGGGTTTGGAGTCTTGGAAGCCATGAGCGCTGCCCGAGCCGCCTCACCCTTACGACCCACCACTATGGCTGCAATCCAGAGTCCCCCAAAGATTAGCCCCACAATGGCCATGGACGGCACAACAACGGCATATCCAATCATCGAAATTTGCAGAAGTGATCCCACAATCCAACCTATGCGCTTCTTGAGAAGTCCTGGGGTGAGCAGCATTAAAAGTGCAATGACTGCTCCAGCAATAATCGCTGCGGAACCGTGGTTATCTTTTGCAAGCAACATAGCAAAGCCCATAATGAAAACTTCCATGATGAGTACTGCCGATGCCAACATGCGCACTAGAAAGTCTCCTTTGCAAACTTTTTACGAATTATCGTGCGCGATTCTCCCACCGAAACAACTGAACCGGTAATTAAAATTCCGATGGTTTCATCACTCAAGGGTCTAATACAGTCTTTCACCGCTTTATCGATTGCTTCGGTAAGTGTTGGCGTCGAGAAAGTGCGATCGCTTCCAAAGATTTCAGCGGCCATCTTCTCGAGATCAGTTACTTTCATTCCCCGCGGTGAAGAGTTTGCGGTGACGATGATTGAATCCATCACTTGTTCTAGCTCCAAGAGAATCCCCCGGACATCCTTATCCCCCATAGGCGCAAAAATTCCGATAACTTCATCGAAGGTGAACTCACTCTGAATCGTTTCAGCAATAGCCGCGGCCCCATGAGGGTTGTGGGCAGCATCAATAATGATTGTGGGGTCGCGATGCAGTACTTCACAGCGGCCAGGTGACTTCACGTTGGCAAATCCTGCCCGGACCGCTTCAATATCTAAATCCTGATCACCAAAGAACGCCTCCACTGCCACAAGCGCTGCTGCTGCATTGGATGCTTGGTGCTTTCCATGAAGCGGAATGAAGATATCTGGATAGATTTCTTTGGCTCCTTGAATTGTCACCAGTTGTCCGCCAACAGCGACCGCTCGAGAAATCACTGAGTACTCAACGCCCTCGCGCGCGATATCAGCACCCACTGCTGCGGCTTGCTTCAGTAACTCGACCGCGCTTTCTGGTTCTTGGTGCGCCATGACTACAAAGCCGCCCTCTTTAATGATGCCAGCTTTAGTCTGTGCAATTTCAGCAAGAGTCTCGCCTAAATATTCAGTGTGATCTAAGCCGATCGGCATAATCATCGAGACATCTGCAGCAACTACATTGGTGGCATCCCATTGGCCACCCATACCTACTTCAATGATGCCAACATCAATTGGATGCTCTGCGAAAGCCACAAAGGCAAGAGCAGTGATTGCTTCAAAGAACGAGATGGGATGCTCAAACTTTGAATCCATTAAATCAAGGTAAGCGGCAATGTCGTTGTAGGCAAAGATCGCAGCGCTAGCCGTAATGGGTTCGCCATTGATGGCGATGCGTTCTAAGAAGCTTTCTAAGTGTGGGCTGGTAAATCTGCCGGTGCGCAGCCCCATCTCAAAGAGAAGCGAATCGACCATGCGTGATGTTGATGTCTTGCCGTTGGTGCCACCGATATGAATTGTTGGATAGGTCAGTTGAGGCGAGCCCAAAATATCGACGAGCGCTGCAATTCTTTCTAAGCTCGGTTCAATACGAGTCTCAGGCCAACGCTTGAGCAGCGCCGCTTCAATCGCGTCGATGCGCGCTTGATCATCTGCTGAGATATGTGCCATTTATTTAAGCGCTGCAAGTTGCGCAGTGATGCGCTCTATATCGGCTGTTGTTGCAGCTAAGCGTTCTTTGATTTCTACAACAACTGAAGCAGGAGCCTTTGCCATAAATCCTTCATTGCCTAACTTCACTTCAGCAGTCTTGAGATCTTTCTGCGCTGTTGCTAAATCTTTTTCTAAGCGGGCGCGTTCTGCAACAACATCGACTGTTCCAGATAAATCTAGTTCAACCTTCATAGCGCCAATTTCTACAGAAGCGCTCGGTGTGAAATCTGTGAGCTCTAGCTTAAGTAAGAAAGCCATCGCTGATGAATAGGCGGTCACTTCGGCAGGGGCAATAATGCGTCCTGGAATCTTCTGGCTTGGTTTAACGCCTTGATCGTTACGGAAGCGACGAACCTCGGTGATAATTTTCTGAAGTTCACCAATGAGAGTCTCAGACTTCTTATCGATATGCGCTGTATCGGCTTCTGGCCACACAGCGGTAACAAGAGTTTCTTTGCCTGTCAGCGTTGTCCAGAGAGTTTCGGTAATAAATGGCATCACTGGATGTAGCAGGCGGAATAAGGTGTCAAGAACATGGCCAAGTACGCGTTGTGAATCTGCGGCGTTACCTGAGGCAAAAGTTTCTTTAGAAAGTTCTAGATACCAGTCACAGAGATCATCCCAAGCGAAGTGATAGATGGTTTCGCAGGCACGAGCGAATTCGTAACTTTCCAGGAGCGCTGTGTATTCGGTAGTTGTCTCGCTTAGGCGGGAGAGAATCCACGCATCAATTGCTGAAAGTGAACTCTGCGCCGGAAGTGGGCCTTCGGTCGTTGCGCCATTCATCATGGCAAAACGAGTTGCGTTCCAGAGTTTGGTCGCAAAGTTTCGAGAACCTGCAATCCAATCTTCAGCAAGTGCTTGATCTTTACCTGGGTTAGAGCCACGCGCCAGAGTGAAGCGAAGCGCATCTGCTCCGTACTTGTCGATAAATTCAAGTGGGTCAACAACGTTGCCACGAGATTTAGACATCTTCTTTCCGAATTGATCGCGCACAAGTCCATGCAGAACGATGGTGTGGAATGGTGGTACGCCATCCATGGCAAAGAGGCCAAAGAGCATCATGCGTGCTACCCAGAAGAACAAGATGTCGTAGCCTGTAACAAGCACACTAGTTGGATAGAACTTCTTTACATCTGCTGTCTGATTTGGCCAACCCAAAGTCGAAAATGGCCAGAGTGCGGATGAGAACCAGGTATCAAGAACATCTGGATCTTGTGTGTAACCAGCTGGCGCACTTTCGCCAGGACCTACGACGATGACTTCATCGTTTGGTCCATACCAAACTGGAATGCGATGTCCCCACCAGAGTTGGCGAGAGATACACCAGTCGTGCATGTTATCTACCCACTCAAAGTAACGTGGAGCTAACTCCGCTGGTTCAATCTTGACGCGACCATCACGCACAGCATCGCCGGCAGCTTTTGCCAGAGGTGCAACCTTTACAAACCATTGCTTAGATAAACGCGGTTCGACAGTTGTATCGCAACGTGAACAGTGCCCGACTGCGTGGATGTAAGGGCGCTTCTCAGCAACGATACGCCCCATCTCTTTGAGCTTAGCGACAACTGCAACGCGTGCTTCAAAACGATCCATGCCATCAAATTCAGTGCCAGTCCCATCCATGACGCCGTGTTCATTCATGATTACGACGAAAGGCACGTTATGTCGCATCGCCATTTCAAAGTCATTTGGATCATGAGCTGCAGTTACCTTTACAGCACCTGTTCCGAAGTCGGGGTCCACTAGCTCGTCGGCAATGATCGGAATCATGCGGTTAACCAAAGGCAAAAGAACTTCAGTACCAATCATGTGCTTGTAGCGCGGATCATCAGGGTGGACTGCGACAGCGCCATCGCCCATCATGGTTTCAGCGCGAGTGGTTGCAACAACAATGCTCGCTTCGCCATCGCCGTAGCGAACCTGAACGAATTCACCTTCATCATCCTGATGCTCAACTTCAATATCCGAGAGCGCAGTAAGGCAGCGTGGACACCAGTTAATGATGCGTTCGGCGCGATAGATAAGCCCTTGATCAAAGAGTTTCTTGAAGATTGTTAAAACTGCCTTCGATAGATTCTCATCCATCGTGAACGCTTCGCGCGACCAATCGACAGAATCTCCGAGGCGCTTCATCTGTCCAAGAATCTGTCCACCAGATTCGGCTTTCCATTCCCAGACTTTCTTTACAAAATCTTCGCGCCCTAAATCGTGGCGAGATAATCCTTTTGCCGCTAACTGTTTTTCAACAACGTTCTGTGTAGCAATTCCTGCATGGTCCATTCCAGGTAGCCAGAGAGCTTCAAAGCCCTGCATGCGCTTTAGGCGAGTTAAACAATCTTGCAGCGTTTGATCGAGCGCATGGCCAATATGAAGGTTGCCTGTGACATTAGGTGGAGGGATAACGATTGTGAATGGTTCTTTAGAAGAATTTGCATCTGCTGTGAAATATCCAGAGTCAATCCATTTTTTGTAGAGCGGACCTTCGATATCGCCAGGAACAAATGACGATGCTAGTTCGCGCTGATTGGAAGACATAGAGGCGATTCTAGTTTACTTTTTAAGCGCTTTTCTCCTCAGAAGACTTCTCGCGACGAGAAGCGCGCTTAGGAATATCACCAGTTCGATTTACCAAGGTTGGCGCTGCACCATCTTCAATGCATGCCTTCTCGATTACTACCTTCGCAATATCGGTGCGGCTAGGCACGTCGTACATCACGGAAAGCAGCACTGATTCCATGATTGCGCGCAATCCACGTGCACCAGTACCGCGCTTGAGAGCAAGCTCTGCGATTGCATCAAGGGATTCAGGAGTAAATTCAAGTTCGACATCATCGAGATCAAAGAGCTTCTGATATTGCTTTACGAGAGCGTTCTTTGGTTCGGTCAGAATCTGCATCAAGGCGGGCTTATCTAGTTGCTCAACGCTAGTGAGAACAGGCAAGCGACCGATGAATTCAGGGATCATGCCAAACTTAAGTAAATCTTCAGGCATGACGTCAGCGAAGATATCTTTACGATTCTTATCTTCAGCAGTTTGAAGTTCTGCACCAAAACCAACTCCTGATGAACCGCTACGGGCTTCAATGATTTTATCGAGGCCAGCGAATGCGCCACCAACGATGAAAAGAACGTTGGTTGTATCAATCTGAATAAATTCTTGATGTGGATGCTTGCGTCCGCCTTGTGGTGGGACAGAGGCGACTGTTCCTTCAATAATCTTCAATAGCGCTTGCTGCACACCTTCACCTGAAACATCGCGAGTAATTGATGGGTTCTCAGATTTACGAGCCACCTTATCGATTTCATCGATATAGATAATTCCTGTTTCAGCTTTCTTGACATCATAATCTGCTGCCTGCAAAAGCTTGAGAAGAATGTTTTCAACATCTTCACCGACATAACCAGCTTCAGTGAGCGCTGTTGCATCGGCGATTGCAAAAGGAACATTGAGCATACGGGCCAGAGTTTGCGCCATGAGGGTTTTGCCGCAACCTGTTGGTCCTAGGAGAAGAATGTTTGACTTCGCGAGTTCGATTCCATCATCGCTACGTGAGTCACCAGATTGCACACGCTTGTAATGGTTGTAGACAGCAACAGAGAGTGACTTCTTGGCGCGATCCTGGCCGATGACATATTGATCAAGAAATTCAAAGATAGCTTGTGGCTTTGGGAGTTCACTTAAACCAAGAGATGCTGCTTCAGAGAGTTCTTCAACGATGATCTCGTTACAGAGCTCGATACATTCGTCGCAGATGTAAACGCCGGGACCTGCAATAAGTTTCTTGACTTGCTTCTGGGTCTTGCCGCAGAAAGAACATTTGAGAAGGTCGTTCGCTTCACCGATACGTGTAGACATGGGTAAAGAGTAGTTTTCACGCCTAAGAAATGTGCCCTAAATCTGCCCTATTTCTGTTCGCCCATAGAAGAATCGCGTACTTTCGGTGTGTACGGAGGTAACCCAGATTTCATTTGGCGCACCCCAGGTACAAAGAGCACTGCGGCGCAGATGGCGAGATGGAATACAGAAATTCCAATTAAGAGCGGTCGTTCACCGAGCCAATCAGCCATCGGACCAGCAAGAGCCATTCCAAGTGGAAGTAAGCCAACTGTTCCCATGTAATCAATACTAAAAACTCGAGCTTGATACTCCGTAGGAACTTCTCGTTGCACAGTTGTGAACCAGAAAGCTTCCCAAGGGCCGACCGAGAATCCAGCTAAGAAGTAGGCCAAGAAGATGAATTCTCGAGAGGATGGAAAAGCTAAGGCAAGGGGTGCGAAGATAAATAGTCCCCACACAACAACTGCAACAGTTCCAGGATTCTTGATCTTGAGCTTGATGCTGATGATTGCTGAAATCAGACCACCAGCGCTAAAGAGCGCGGCTGCTGTTGCATAGACAGCAGCAGTTCCGAAATCTCGCTTGGTGATTACCGGAAGCAAGACATTCTCAACACCTACAACCATCAACAACTGAAAAGTTGCCATCACAATCATCGCTGCAATCCACTTGTAGTACCAAACAACGCGTAAACCTTCTTTTACCTCGTGCAGGAACTTCTCTGGCTCGCGATTATTATCTGCATTCCGATTCTCGTTGACCCTAAAAAGCATCGCAGCACCCAACAAGAAGAAACATGATGTAGCTATATACGTAACATGTGTGCCAAATGAAACGATCAGGACTCCAGCGATACCTGGACCCGCAATAGTTCCACCCTTCGTCGCAATCCCCCGCAGCACATTTCCAGCTGGTAATTGATGATCAGGCAAGATGCTCGGCATGATTGCACCGACAGCGGGACCACCGAAGGCATCGCTGACTCCCATAAGAAAAACAATTCCGCCAAGTATCCAGAAAGAGATTGATTCGGGTTCAGCAAAGATAACGATGCTGCCAATTACTGCACGAAAACCATCAGCCACAATCAATACAGTCTTGCGTGGCAAACGATCTGCCCAGACTCCACCAACTGGCGCAAAGAGCACTCCAGCAACGATGCGAACTCCGAGAATTAACCCGAGCACCGTGGCGCTGCCACCCGCATCAAGTACTGAGATTGCAAGAGCGATAGGAAATGCGGTCATCGCCACAATGGTCAGGACTGTTGAAAGCCAGAGGTTTCTGTAAGAGCGATTGGCAAAGAGAGAGCCCGGTTCGAAATATTTCTTCAACATTTCTCGCCGGGCTCGCTTTCTAATTTTTTACGCGGAAGGCTTAGCCTTACGTGAAGCCATAACCTTATCGATTAATCCGTACTCAACTGCTTCAGCAGCGGTAAGAATTTTATCGCGCTCAATTTCGGCAGCGATCTGCTCAATTGTGCGGTTGGAATGCTTTGCCAGCATCGTCTCGAGGAGTCCACGCATACGCATGATTTCGCGCGCTTGGATTTCGATATCTGATGCCTGACCGCCACCTTCAGAAGATGGTTGGTGAATCAAGATACGTGAATGTTCTAGTCCATAGCGCTTACCTTTTGTTCCACCAGCAAGGATGATTGCTGCAGCTGATGCTGCTTGGCCAAGACAGATTGTGGTGATGTCTGGGCGAACAAATTGCATGGTGTCATAAATCGCAGTTAGCGCCGTAAATGAGCCACCTGGTGAGTTGATGTAGATCGAGATATCGCGATCTGGATCCATGGACTCGAGGGTAAGGAGCTGCGCCATAACATCGTTTGCAACTGTGTCATCGATAGCCTGACCCAAGAAGATGATGCGCTCTTCGAAGAGCTTTGTGTAGGGATCAAGGCGCTTGTAACCGTAGGCAGTCTTTTCTTCAATTGTTGGAAGAATGTAGCGGTTTGTAATTTCTTGAGCGTGCTTAATTACTTCTTACCTCCCGCAATTTGGCCTTCGTTTGTTGCAATGTGATCAATAAATCCGTAT
>JAPOKG010000090.1 GCA_029977785.1 Actinomycetota bacterium
GGAATTCTGCATCCATTCCCAATCCAGATTGCAACACTTCCAGATGCTCTTGCAGGTCATGACATCTTGGGCCGTGGACAAACTGGTTCAGGAAAGACTCTTGCATTTGGTTTAGCACTTCTTAACAATCTCAATGGCAAGGTTGCAAAGCCACATAAGCCATTGGCACTTGTTTTAACACCAACACGTGAACTTGCACAGCAGATCGATGAAGTTCTAATGCCTCTTGCACGTTCAATTGGTCACGAGTCAGTTGTTGTTGCTGGTGGAATGTCGTACTCAAAGCAGATCACTGCAATGCGTCGCGGAACTGCAATCTTGGTTGCTACACCTGGTCGTTTGATCGATCTACTTAATAAGGGTGAAGTTCAACTAGATCAGTTGCAAATTACTGTTCTTGATGAAGCAGATCAGATGGCAGATATGGGCTTCTTGCCTGTTGTTAAGGAAATCCTTGATCAGGCAAAGCTTGATGGTCAGCGTCTTCTCTTCTCAGCAACCCTTGAT
>JAPOKG010000009.1 GCA_029977785.1 Actinomycetota bacterium
AATAGCATTCATTAATGATACTAGTTTTTGCGTTAAGGATGTCGAATGTACCCATTGCTTCCCAGCCGCCCTTGGCGCCGAGTGAGTATCCAACAAGACCCTTCTTCTGTGTAAGAGTCATCAACTTAACGAAGTCATCCCAGGTATCAATCTTCTCTGGGTTCATTCCAATTTCCTTAACCATTGACTTGCGGTAGTGCAGAGCCCATGGGTAGTAAGTAGTTGGGATGATGTATGGCTTCTTAGATACTGGGCTTGTTGCACCCTTAATTGCCGCTGCAGGAAGTGTTCCCTTGAGGCGGTTAATTTCACGGGTGAGATCTGCTAGGAGACCCATTTCACCGAAGTGATTTGAACGGTACCCAGCCATCCAACCGAATGCATCATCAGGTGAGCCCTGCATGATTTGTGCAAAGTTATTTTGGAAGTCATCTGAGTTAACTTGCTGTGCAACAACCTTTGCGCCTGTCTTCTTTGTAAACGCATCGTTGACTGCCTTAGCAATCTTGTCGCCTGTTGCTCCACCGCCGCGAGTAGTCCAACGAACAGTGCTGCCCTTCAAACGTGTTGCTGCATCCGCTGAGCCAGCTGCAAGTGTGCTGCCGGCGACTAGGCCTAGTCCACCAACTGCAGCGCCCTTGAGCAACGAACGGCGAGAAACCGAATTCGTATCTTCTGACATTTTCTTCCTATTCTCTTAATGTGTGACTTCGAAGTCATGAGGTACCTGGAGGGGCCTGGTTGCCTCATGTGGCGGTAAACCTATGCTGAAATGGGCGAGAAACCCACAGAATTTTGATAACGAAAGCATTACAAATGCGGGCGAGATTAGGCCTTTTCCTCGAGAATGAGCGAGACCGAGTTGATACACCAGCGCTGATCGGTAGGTACGTCGAATCCCTCGCCTTCAAAGACATGGCCTAAGTGAGAATCGCAAGAGGCACAGCGAACCTCGGTTCGGATACGTGGTGCAAGGGAGCGATCCTCAATTAAGGTCACAGCGTCGTTTGACGTTGGTGCGTAGAAAGATGGCCAACCACAGCCTGAATGAAACTTGGTTTCAGAACGAAAAAGTTCGTTGCCGCATGCTTTGCACTGATAAATGCCAACAGTTTCGGTATCAGTGTATTCGCCGGTAAATGGCCTCTCTGTTGCTCCTTCACGGAGCACCGCATACGAAAGTGGATCTAACTTCGCGCGAAGTTCCTCTTCGTTTATCGAGCTCATTTAGGAATTCGCAGACCTTGCATTCCACCATCGACTGAAAGTGATGTTCCGGTTGTGGAACCTTGCAGTGGACTTGCCAAGAAACAGAGTGCGCGAGCAACTTCTTCGGCGCTGACAAGTCTTCCCATTGGTTGACGCGCCTCAAGAGCCTTTCGTTCTGCAGCAGGATCAGCTGCTTGTGCAAGTAACCGTTGTACCCAAGGAGTATCGGCAGTTCCAGGATTTACACAGTTGACTCGGATTCCTTCAGAGATGTGATCATTAGCCATAGCTAAAGTAAGTGAAAGAACTGCGCCCTTTGTTGCGCTATAAAGTGCACGCTTTGGGATACCTGCTGTTGCAGCAACTGAGCAAACATTTGTAATTGAAGCAGACTTACTCTTACGAAGTAGCGGCAGCGCACCGCGCGCTGTGCGCGCAATACCAACAACGTTGATATTCATAACCCTCTGCCACTCATCAGAAGGGTTGGCTTCAACGTTGCCTACTGCGCTAATTGCGGCGCTATTTATAAGAATGTCTAACGAGGAAATCTTTGCGAAAGCTGCGGCTACCGATGCATCGTCTCCGACATCGCATTGCAGCCATTCGCCAACGCCTGCGAGCCCACCCTCTGCGATATCAAGCCCATAGACCTTGGCTCCTCCATCAGCGAGAATCTTTGCGGTAGCAAGGCCAATTCCTGAGCCCGCTCCAGTGACGGCTGCTGTAAGTCCTGCGAACTCTTTACTCATGCGTTTACCCATTCTTTTCCTGTAGGGAATGTGAAGTCTGCGATTGATTGTGCATACATCTCGCCACCAGTTCCTGGCTCTGATGGTGGCATGTAATGTGCATTTTGGATATTGGTTGGGACAACAAAGTGCTCGTGCAAGTGATCAACGAACTCAACCACTCGGTCAGAATGGTGACCAGAGACTGCCACTGCATCAAACATAGCCAAGTGCTGAACGAGTTCGCAGAGGCCAACACCGCCGGCATGAGGACAAACCGGAACACCGAACTTCGCTGCCATCAAGATATTTGCGAGGTTTTCATTCACGCCCGCAACACGCGTTGCATCAATCTGCATGAATGAGAAGGATTTCGCCTGCAACATCTGCTTAAAGATGATGCGGTTCATGCCGTGCTCACCAGTTGCAACCCTGACTGGTGCAATTGCCTTTGCAATAGCTGCATGTCCCAGCACATCATCTGGATTGGTAGGTTCTTCAACCCAATGAAGATTGACATCGCCAATCCCTTTTATCCATTCAATCGCTTGGTTGACATCCCAGACCTGATTGGCATCGATAGAAATCTTGATATTTGGCCCAACTGCTTCGCGCGCTAAACGCAGGCGTCGCTTGTCATCTTCAAGAGATCCGCCACACTTTAATTTAATCAGGGTGTAGCCATCAGCAACTGCCTCTTTGGCAAGACGAACCATCTTCTCATCGCTATAGCCCAACCATCCAGGAGTTGTCGTATAAGCAGGTAAGCCTTCGGCAATCAGCTTTGCTTCATTCACAGCTCGTTGTGGCACCGCCTTACGCAAAATTTCTAGAGCTTCTTCAGGAGTCAGTGCATCGGTGATGTATCTAAAGTCAACGAGATCAACAATCTCTTCGGGCGTTAAATCTGAGAGGAATTTCCAGAGCGGTTTCTTTGCATGTTTTGTCACAAGATCCCACGCCGCATTGATGACTGCACCTGCAGCCATTTGTGTAACGCCTTTTTCTGGTCCTAACCAACGAATCTGCGAATCGCGTACCAAGCTGCGTGCAAAGTCCCCCATGCTCGTTGCTAAATCTGAGACATCACGGCCGACCGCATACGGCGCAAGGAGTGAAATAGCATCGCACTGCAAATCGTTACCGCGACCGCAAGTAAAGACAAAGCCATGCCCTTGTAGTTGTGGGTCATCTGTTTCTAGAATTACCAATGCTGCTGAATAGTCAGGTTCTTTATTCATTGCATCAGACCCATCGAGTCCCCGCGAAGTCGGGAAGCGAACATCTATTGTTTTAAATCCAGTGACCTTAGGCATGACATTCCTTTGCTAGATTATTCAAAACTGACTCTTCGCTAGACGTGAAAAATCATATATGATGTTTAAATGGCGCGACACAATCAAAAAGTTAAGTTAAAGCGTTCCGATCTTGAAGTAACTCGATTGAGTCTCGGGACTGCCCCTCTTGGCGGTCTTTTTAAGGCTGTTACTGATGCAGATGGAGATGAACTGCTCAATACCGCTCTCGACGTAGGCATAAATTATTTTGACACCGCACCTCAGTACGGCCATGGGGTTGCTGAAATTCGCTTAGGAAAAGCGCTACGAAACGCAAAAGTTCCCTTTGTTGTTGAGACCAAAGTTGGACGTGTACTTCGCCACGATCCGAATGCAGAAACTTTCCCATGGTTTCCCGATGCACCGCGCGATTTAGTTCCAGTCTTCGACTATTCACCAGATGGAATTCGTCGCGCCTTCGATGAAAGTCTCGAACGCATGGGTCTTGATCATCTTGATATCGTTTTAATGCACGATGCAGAAGAACATGTCAAAGAAGCGATTGAAAATGCATTTCCTGTTCTTGCCGAATATCGCTCTCAAGGGCTAATTAAAGCTGTAGGTATTGGCATCAACCATGCTGAGCAAGCTCTTCAAATTATGAAGGGCACTGATTTAGATATTGCACTGATTGCCGGAAGATATTCACTCCTTGATCAGATATCTCACCGCGAACTCTTCCCATACGCACTTGCTCACAACATAGATATCTCAATGGGTGGAGTTCTCAACTCAGGCGTTCTCGCTAATCCAGTCGCTGGAGCGACTTACAACTATCTTCCAGCATCAGATGAAATCATCGCCCGCGCTGCCAAGATTGGTGAATTCCTAAAAGCTCGCAATATTCCGTTGCTTGCAGCGGCTCTGCAATTCCCACTTCGCCATCCGGCTGTGACTTCAGTATTGACTGGCCCACGAACAGCAGCTGAACTCCTCGAAAATGTTGATGCTTTTAACTTAGAGCTCCCATCCGATATCTGGGCAGAGCTTGAAGATGCCAACCTCATCGAAAGGATTCCTGCATGAGCGTTCGTCGTATTGCACAAGTGATTGGTATTAAGCCTGATGAGATTGAAGAGTACGAACGAATCCATGCTGATGTATGGCCAACAGTGCTCGCCACAATTAAGAAAGCAAATATCCAGAACTACTCAATTTTTCGTTACGAGCACCTGCTCTTTGCCTACATGGAATACACAGGTACAGATTACGAAAAGGATATGGCGAGCATCGCTGCTGACCCTGAAACCCAGCGTTGGTGGAAGATCACCGATCCTATGCAGAGCCAAGTTCCAGAAGCTCGTCCAGGCGAGTGGTGGCATGTCATCCCTGAAAACTTCCACGTCGACTAGTTTGGATTGCAATGAAACTTTCAGTACTTCACACCAAAGATGAGCAGTATCGCTTTGCCGTAACAGTCGATGGAGTACACCGCACTATCGCAGCGCTTCCAACCCTTACAGACGCAATGCATCTAACTTTAGCTGAGCTTAAAACAACTGTAACTCAAGCAAGTACTGAAATAACCGGAACCCTGGCAGCACCTATCGCGCCTGAGATTGAACTCTGGGGCGCAGGAGTTACCTACCTTCGCTCTCGCGATGCGCGTAAAGAAGAGAGCGGCGTGCCTGATGTTTATCAGCTCGTCTATGAAGCAGACCGCCCTGAACTCTTCTTTAAATCCACTGCGGTGCGTGCGCGCGGCACCAACGCAATGATTGGAATTCGCTACGACAGCGAAGCATCGGTGCCAGAACCAGAAGTTGCTATCTATATAAATAAGCATCGCGAAATCATTGGCTATGCCATCTGCAACGATGTCACTGCACGTTCTATTGAGGGCGAAAATCCTCTGTACCTTTCACAGGCTAAGATCTATATCGGCTCAACATCCCTTGGCCCAGATATCACTCCATCGTGGCTTGCACCGAGTGCGGATCAGATGGCAATTAAAGCCAAGATTGTGCGCGGTTCGAAAATCGAGTGGGAGGCAGAGACATCTCTAGGCAATCTCAATCGCACCCTTGAAGATTTAGTCAATTACGTATTTAGATGCCAAGACTTCCCTCATGGCCTCATTCTCTCTACCGGCACTGGAATTGTTCCACCGATGGATATTTCATTAGCCGCCGGAGATATTGTTGAAATCAACGTGGCGGGAGTCGGAACTCTTTCAAATACTGTTGAAGTTATTCCAGAACGGGTGAAGTAACGCATGCGCGTCTGGACCCAGTGGTCAGATCTATCTGCGCCCGATGGAATCACGCTTCTATCCCCTGCAAACTTTCCACTCGACACCTCCGATCTATCGCAGATAGATATGTATGTACCTTCTTATATGGGTGGCGCTAAGGCGCTTTCATATGCAGCCAAGATGCCTAATCTCAAGATTCTGCAGATGCTCAATGCTGGCTACGACGATGCCTTGGCCTATCTTCGCCCTGGGTTAACACTCTGCAACGCGCGCGGAGTTCATGATGCATCAACTGCAGAGCTAGCGGTAGGACTTGCAATTGCATCCCGTCGCGGCTTTGCTGAATTTATCCGTGAACAAGGTGCCGGTATTTGGAACCATCGCCGCTTTCCAGCACTTTCCGATAGCAAGGTTGGCATTATTGGATTTGGTTCTATCGGAAAAGAAGTTGCGCGCAAGCTATCTGGCTTTGATGTATCTATCACCGCATTCACCCAATCTGGCCGCGATGGCACAGTAAAGATTGATGATCTTGATAAGCATCTTCCCCAACTCGATATCGTCATTTTGATTCTGCCTCTTACTGATTCATCTCGTCATATGTTTAACGCGCAGCGTTTAGCTGCCATGAAAGATGGTGCGCTCATCGTCAACGTTGCGCGCGGTCCCATCATCGATAGTGAAGCGCTACTTAAGGAACTTAATTCACGTCGCATCTATGCAGCCCTCGATGTCACAGATCCTGAACCGCTACCTCAAGGACATCCTCTCTGGAGCGCTCCCAATCTGATTGTGGTTCCACACGTGGGCGGAAATTCAGCAGCCTTTGAACCGCGTGGACGAGCCCTGATTGAATCGCAGTTGAAGTTAATTGCAGCTGGCAGCCCTCTTGAACACGTCGTTGCCCAAGGTTAAATTCCGTAGATGAGAATTGACTCCCACCATCACCTCTGGGATTTATCTGCACGTGATTACGACTGGATGGCTGGCGAAGAGATGGCTCCCATCCGCCGTAACTTTGCGATTGCAGACCTAGAGGCTGCGATTGCTGGAACAGGCATAGAGCGCACCGTCTTTGTTCAAGCCAGCATGACCCATGAAGAAACCTATGAAGCACTTGTGTTAGCTGAGCAATCTCCGACGATTGTTGCGGTTGTAGGTTGGCTCGATGTTGATTCACCAACATCTTTAGCAGAGTGTGAAAAATACTTAGCTGCCAAGGGTGGAAGTTATCTCAAAGGTATCCGTGATATTGCTCAAGATCATCCCGATTCGAATTACTTAGCAAGACCCCAAGTAATTAAGACGGTGCAAGGTTTTGGAAAGTTAGATATCACTTATGACATCTTGACAAAGACCCCAGAACTTAAAGCAGCAATCGAATTAGTGCGTGCTTGTCCAGATACTCGCTTTGTACTTGACCATATTTCTAAGCCATACATATCTCGCCAAGAGTTAGAACCATGGAAATCACTCATCACGGAATTAGCATCTTTCGAAAACGTTTCCTGCAAGATTTCAGGGTTAGTAACTGAAGCGCATTGGAAAAATTGGGAAGTTTCAGATTTCACTCCATACACAGATCACATCATCGAAAGTTTCTCGACATCACGAATAATGTTTGGCTCGGATTGGCCTGTAGCTCTTCTTGCCGCCAACACCTACTCAGAGGTAGTTGGCCTTGCTGAAGGAGTGACTCAAGGGTTCTCGGATAGCGAGAAAGAGGCGTTCTGGGCGCTGAACGTAGCGCGCAGTTACAAGATAACGAATAAATAACATCATAGATAACGAACCTGTAACAATCTCTTGCAATCTCCTGCAAATCCTGATTTTTCCTTGAATCAGCCATATCCCGCACATAGGATTCCCACACAGCAATTCCGCTGCTTTTGAAGGGAAACACATGAAGAAAGGTCTAATGGCAGTAGCTGCAGTTGCAGCTCTTGCATTGGTAACTGGAACAGCTGCTCCAGTAACAGCAGCAGAGAAGACCCTCAAGATCTATTTGATCTCAAAGGGCGAAACACATCAGTTCTGGCAAGCAGTTAAGTTAGGCGCTGAGACACAAGCGAAGAAGATGAACGCAGAGATCGTCTTCCAGGGTCCAGCAGCTGAAACAATGATCGATAAGCAACTTGAAATGCTTGATGCAGCAATTGCAGTTAAGCCAGATGCAATCGGTTACGCAGCTCTCGGAACAACACAGGCTGTTCCAAAGCTCAAGGCAGCACATGATGCAGGAATTCCTGTTTACATGTTCGATACAGCAGCAAGCTGCCCAGGCAAGCTTGGCGTTGAATCAGATTGCGCACTTGGCGTTGCATACACAAACAGCACAGCAGCAGGTGCACTAGCTGCAGATAAGATGGCAGCTCTTCTTAAGGGTAAGGGCAAGGTTCTAGTTGTCGGTCACTCACAGACAAACCAGACAGGTATCGACCGTGCAAACGGCTTTATCAACCAGATCAAGAAGAAGCACAAGGGCATCAAGCTCCTCACAACTCAGTACGCTGAAGGTGGAGACGCTCTTAAGGCACAGGAAATCGTTAGCGCAGCACTTGTTGCTAACAAGGACCTCAAGGGTATCTACGGAACTAACGAAGGCGTTTCAATCGGAGCTGGCCAGGCATTCAAGGCAGCTAAGTTGAAGAACGGCGCAGTTAAGTTGATCGGCTTCGACTCAGGAAAGCAGCAGATTGCAAACATCAAGTCTGGTCTTCAGACTGGTGCAATCACACAGAGCCCAATGGGTATCGGTGCTAAGACTGTAGAAGCGCTCGTTAACTACGTACGCAACAAGACAGTTCCAAAGCCACTTATCGACACTGGCTTCTACTACTACGATAAGAAGAACATCAGCGACCCAACAGTTGCTGGAAACCTTTACGAATAAGTCGTTCTCGACCTATTAGTAGGTAATTAAGGCATGATGGCCGGGAGCAATCTCGGCCATCATGCTTTACTATTCGATTACTTTCAGCGCTCAAGGTTTGTGGGGAAACAATGGCAACAGCTCAACTCTTATCGCTCACTGGCGTAAGTAAAGAGTTTCCAGGAGTAAAGGCCCTCGATAACGTTCAGTTCGATCTCAACGAAGGCGAAGTACATGCCATCGTTGGTGAGAATGGGGCGGGCAAATCAACCCTCATGAAGATTCTCTCAGGTATCTACAAAAAGGATGCCGGCGATGTTAAATACCGCGGCCAATCTGTAGAAATTCCTAACCCATACGAAGCACAGCGTTTAGGCATCAGCATTATTCACCAAGAGCTTAACTTGATGCCCCACCTCACAGTTGCACAGAATATTTTTATTGGCCGTGAAGATCGCCGGCCAGGCCGAGTTTTCCTCAATAATCCAAAGCTCAATGATGAAGCGACAAAGTTGCTCGCAGAACTTGAACTCAATCTTGATCCAAAAGCAATCGTTGGTGAACTCACAATTGCAAAGCAGCAGATGGTTGAAATTGCAAAGGCAGTGTCTTATCGCGGCTCAGTAATCATCATGGATGAGCCAACTTCCTCTCTGACTCCAGCCGAGACTGAGTCCCTCTTTAAGATTATTCGCACTCTCAAGGCAGCTGGTAAGGGCGTTGTCTATATCTCGCACCGCTTGGAAGAGCTAGCAAAAATTACTGACCGGATCACCGTCATTCGCGATGGTCAGTATGTAAAGACGCTGAAGACCACCGAAACTTCAATTCCTGAAGTTATCTCGCTCATGGTTGGACGAAAAGTTGATCAGGATCAGCGCCCTAGCAACCGCAATATCGGTTCCGAAATTGTCATGAAGGTGGAAGGTATTTCAGATCGCCACTTGCTTCGCAATGTCTCCTTTGAACTTCGCAAAGGTGAAATCCTCGGGTTCGCTGGCCTTATGGGCGCCGGACGTACTGAACTTGCTCGCGCCATCATCGGAGCCGACCCTCGCACTGAAGGAAAGATTTACCTTCACGGTAAAGAGGTAAAGATTAAGCAACCATCAGATGCTGTTGCTGCTGGAATTGGCTATCTCTCTGAAGATCGCAAACGTTTTGGTCTTCTCCTAATTCAAAACCTCACATTTAACGTGATTCTCTCCTCGATTCCACGCTTCTCTAAGTTCGGTTGGCTTCGCATTAAGCCGGCAGCAGGCGTGACTCGCGATGTCATCTCTCAGCTCCGGGTGCGCACACCTTCTGAGAATCAATTTGTAAAGAACCTCTCTGGTGGAAATCAGCAGAAGGTCGTCATTGGTAAGTGGCTGACCCGTAACTGCGACATCTTGATCTTCGACGAACCAACCCGCGGAATCGACGTGGGCGCTAAAGATGAGATTTACAAGCTTTTAACCAAGCTAGCTGAAGAAGGAAAATCAATCATCATGATTTCATCCGAGCTTCCTGAAATCTTGCGCATGTCAGACCGAGTGGCGGTTATGTGTGCAGGACGTTTAACGGGAATTCTCGACAATAAGGATGCTAACCAAGAAAAGATTATTGAGTACGCAACCAAATTTAGCGACGAACTATCGGTAGTTCACTAAGAAGAGGAAAGAGAAACACATGTCAGATGATCTAACTACAGCTGGTCAGGGCGAAGGCGGAAGCAAGGTCTCAGCCTTCATTCGACGTGAGATTGGTCGCGTAGCAGCGCTTGCCTCTCTCGTTGTTATCTTTATCTTCTTCACCATCATGAACCCAGTATTTGCCTCTTGGGCAAATGTCTCTGGCGGTATCTTGATGTCGACCACCGTTATTGGTCTGCTCGCCATCGGAGTTACCTTCGTAATCATCACTGGCGGTATCGACCTATCCGTTGGTACCTCGATGGCTCTCGTTGCAGTCATTACCGGAAAAATGGTGATGGCTTATGAACTCAACGTCTGGGTAGGAATCTTGCTTGGAATGGTTGTGGGTGGCTTGCTCGGCGCAGTCAATGGAATCTTGATTACCGTTCTGCGTCTACCGCCATTTATCGCAACGCTTGCAACCATGAAAGGTGCGCAAGGACTTGCTCTCATTATCTCTGACTTGAAGCCAATCCTCTTCGCAACAGATGTTAAGGGTTGGGATCAGATCGCCCAGGGAAATATCATCCCGAATTTCCCTAACGGTGTTCTCATCCTCTTTGTTGCAGCAATTATCGGTTCTCTGATTCTCAACAAGACGGTATTAGGTCGTTACAACTTTGCAATCGGCTCCAATCTTGAGGCGACAAAGCTCTCTGGCGTTAAAGTAAATCGCTGGTTGGTTGCTATCTACGCTCTCTGCGGCGTTTATGTCGGTCTTGCTGCAGTAGTCATCACCTCACGCCTGGGCTCTGCTCAGCCAGACCTCGGTCTTGGATACGAACTCGAAGCAATCGCAGCGGTCATCATCGGTGGAACTTCACTCTTTGGCGGTAAAGGAACTATCGGTGGAACAATCATTGGTGCTCTCATCATGTCTGTTCTCATCAACGGACTTCGCATCCTTGGTCTTCAGCAAGAGTGGCAGTATGTGGTTGTAGGCGCAGTTATCTTGTTGGCAGTATTTGGAGATAATCTCCGTCGTCGTCGCGCTGGTGACACAACTGTTTGATTAGTTGGATTATAAGAAAAACCCCCGTGCATATGTGCGGGGGTTTTTTGTTACAGACGACCCGCCTGATGGACTCGCTTTAAGAACTCTTGAGTCTTGGGGTTCTGCGGGTTATGCAATACCTGTTCTGCGCTTCCACGTTCAACGACATTACCTGATTCAAGGAAGCAGACTTCATCGGCTACTTGGGTTGCAAATCCCATTTCATGTGTTGCCAATACCATCGTCATGCCATCGCTCTTAAGATCACGTACAGCAGAGAGAACTTCGTTAACCAACACTGGGTCAAGCGCTGATGTGACTTCATCAAGCAGAAGCAGGCGCGGGCTAACCGCAAGAGATCTAATAATCGCTACTCGTTGCTGCTGTCCTCCACTAAGGCGGTCAGGATATTGATCTGCCTTATCAGCTAAATCAAAGCGCTTAAGGAGGTGCAGCGCGTGCGCATTGGCTTCATCCTTGCTCTTTCCATGCACCTTGATCGGTGAGAGTGTGATGTTCTCAAGCACTGTCTTATGTGGAAATAAGTTAAATGATTGAAAGACCATGCCCAAGCGACGGCGGACTTCATCTACATTGATCAGTGGATCTGAAATCTCTTGGCCATCTAAGAAAATCTGGCCATCATCGATTGATTCCAGCAGATTAATGCAGCGCAAGAGAGTGGATTTGCCTGAACCGGAGGCTCCAATAAGCACCGTCGCAGTGTGTTCTGGAACTTGCAGCGATAGGTCCTGCAGGACAACATCAGGGCCAAAGGACTTTCGAACGTTTACCAGTTCTAGAACGTTGCTCATTAGATGGCACCCTCAGAGTTCTGCGCACTTGTGCGCTGTCTGATGGCTCGATCTGTATAGCGAGTCATTGGAATTGTGATGAGCAAAAAGAGTATGGCTGCCACAACATAAGGGGTGTAATTAAAGGTACGGCTCGCATTAATTTGAGCAGCGCGCACCGCATCTGTGACTCCCAAGATTGAGACTAAGCCTGTGTCTTTCAGCAGTGACACAAAGTCATTGAGCAATGGTGGAACCACGCGGCGTATTGCTTGTGGCAATACAACAAAACGCATTGTCTGCCCGGAAGTTAATCCGAGTGAGCGAGCAGCTGCGCGTTGGCTTGGATGGATAGATAAAATTCCACTTCGTATAACTTCAGCAACATATGCCGAATAAGTAAGGACTACTGCAACAGTTCCGAGGAAGATGACATTGCTGGAAACCCCAGAAAGTCCCAGCGCGGGAACGCCAAAGCCAACGAGCAAGATAATCAAGATGAGTGGAGCGCCTCGGAAGATATCAACGTAAGCAGTAGCTAGGAATCTAAATGGGGTAAGCGCTGGTGACTTGGTAGTTCGCAGTAGCGCAAGACCTAGCGCAATGACGCCAATGGCAGCGCCACCAATAAAGGTGAGCTGCAAATTAATCCAGAGCCCTTGGACGACTGTTGGAAAGACCTCGCGCCCATAATCAATATCGAAGAAGGTCGCCTTGACAGTTTCCCAGCCTGGTGAACTCACAAGAATTATCGCAAGAGTTCCAAGAACGAAAATAGAAGAAGCCGCAGCAATACTTGCTTGCTTGCGGCTAATCCTGCGACGGGATTTACGTCGTTCTAGTTCGCGGGAGCTTGGCGACCAAGCAGAGCTTTTCTTCTCTGACATGGTCGCCAAACTACCTTGTTTACTGCGCAGTTTCTATTAAGGCTTCAATACAGGAGCGCCAGCATCAGTTGCTAGCCACTTATCTGTAATTGATGCGAGTGTGCCATCTGCAGTAATGGCATCAACAGCGCCGCTTACGCAAGATGTGAGCTTGCTTCCCTTTGAAAGCAAGAGACCAAACTGATCTCCTTCACCAGTTGAAGGAAGCTGACCAACGATAAGACCGTTTGGAACTTCAACACCTGATAGATAGAAAGCTGTTGGTAGATCTACAACAAGGCCGTCGATCTGCTTGTTCTTGAGTGCAGATACACCCGCTGCGTTGTCATTGAATACCTGTGGCTTTGTGCCGATCTGGTTTTCGATTGCATCAAGAGAGGTTGTACCGACTGCAGCCCCGAGCTTGGCGCTCTTGAGGTCTGCAAGTGAAGTCTTTCCTTCAATCTTGCTTCCCTTGAATGAGACGATTGCCTGAGGAGCTGTGTAATAAGGTGATGAGAAATCAACAGCCTTCTTGCGATCCTCTGTAATTGAGAACTGCTGCAAGTTGAAGTCAAAGTTCTTCTTTCCTGGTGTTACAGCTGAATCAAATGTTGTGCGGACCCAGGTGACATCTGCAGCATCAAAGCCGAGTTGCTTAGCAACTGCATAAGCGACTGCGCCTTCAAAGCCTTCTCCAGATTCTGGCTTGTCATCGATAACCCATGGGTAGTAAGCAGGTTCACCGGTAGCGATAGTGAGCTTGCCTTCGGTGATTGTTGCTAAATCTCCCTTTTCACATGATGCAGAAGCTGATGACGAGTCGTCATTGCCAAGTCCGCAACCTGAAAGTGTGAGAGCGGCTGCGATTACAGCTGCGGTGATAATTCCAAAACGTTTTTGCACGTGAGCTCCTTAAGTCTGGGGCGAAATTAATACTGGCGAAGCGTATTAAGCAGGTGGGGGTATGTCGACTCGCAAATGAACTGCAAGAAGCCCGAATAATCAAAAACGCCCCTCGTAGTGAAGGGCGTTGTTGGTGGCGGGTGAAGGATTTGAACCTTCGAAGGCAGAGCCGGGGGATTTACAGTCCCCTCCCATTGGCCGCTCGGGCAACCCGCCAGGGTCTTACGGCTTGCGTAGATTACCTTATTTATTAGATCTCTTGAAATCGGCGCTATTCAGGGAGGATGACTGGAACTTGAGTAATCAAGCCTCCATCAATGACATAGGAAGCTCCTGTGACAAATGAAGACTTATCAGAACATAAGAAGCCAACGAGATTGCCTATGTCATGGATGCTCGCCATACGTCCAATTGGATGAGAAAGTCCCCATTCATGCAAAAGATCTTCTTCACTGCGATCGCCTTTAAATGATTGCGCAGTTGCTCGTAACATTGGAGTATCAACGCAACCCGGAAGCACAGCGTTGCAACGAATCTGCTCAGCAGCATAATCAACTGCAATTGCACGAGTAAGAGCATTGACCGCGCCCTTTGAGGCAGCGTATGCGACTACACCTTTCTGGTTGGAAAGTGATTGCACGGATGAAATATTGACGATTGAACCGCCCTTAACTTTGCGCATAAATGGAACGGCATACTTTGTTGTCAGATACATAGCCTTTACATTGACGCCGAATGTCTTCTCCCAGATTTCATCTGTGGTTTCTTCAGCGTTGCCATAGGTCTGCACACCTGCACTATTAACCAGATAATCAATATGACCATGTTTATTGCCGACCTCTGTGACAGCGCTCTTTACTTGAGCCTCTGATGAGATATCTACTTTGGCACCTGAAAAGCGATCACCGTAGCTGGCGAACTGTGCTGTGGCGCTAGCTATTGCTTTCTCATCTACATCGAAGATGATTACGGTCGCACCATCTTCGAGCAGGCGTTGGGCGCTGCCAAGACCAATTCCTTTGGCTCCCCCAGTAACGATTGCAACCTTATTCATGGAAACTACTCCTTATCTGTGCGCCGTTCTTCTGAACTTCTTCAATTGTGCGAGATCCTGAAAGTGACATGCCGTTGATAAATTCGCGGCGCATTAAGTCAATTACTTGTTGCACCCCTTTTTCACCATTAGCCATCGCGCCATAAAGGTAGGCACGGCCGATAAAAACCGCCTTTGCTCCCAGCGCTACTGCACTTAAGGCATCGAGACCAGACATCATTCCGCCATCGATATAGACCTCGACCTTTTTACCTACTGCATCTACTACTTCAGGAAGAATCTCGAGTGGAACTGGACCGCGATCAAATTGGCGACCACCGTGGTTGGAGAGAATGATTCCCTGAACGCCGCACTTAGCCACCGCCTTGGCATCGGCCACGCTCTGGATACCTTTGATAACGATGGGGCCATCCCAGACAGAGCGCAACCATTTAATATCTTCATAATCAGTTGATGGATCAAAGATAAGAGCAGCTAGCTCAGAGAGTGGTTTATCCCAGCCGCGGAAGGCGGCAAACTCAAGCTTGCCAGTTGTAAAGAGATTGAGCCACCAGATTGGTTTGCGTGCAATCGAAAGAACTGTACTTAACCTAATCTTTGGCGGAACAGTAAGTCCATTGCGATTATCGCGATAACGAAGGCCCGCAACAGGTGTATCAACTGTGAGCACGAGCGCTTCAAAGCCAGCGTCCTTCGCCTGCTTGATAACTGCCAAAGTGTCGGAACGATTCTTCATTACATAGAGTTGGAACCATCTGCGTACATTAGGGACAGCAGCTGCTAGTTCTGCCGGAGATGTTGTCCCCATCGTAGAGAGCGCGTAAATCAAATTATTCTCAGCTGCCACATTTGCCACCGCAGGTTCGCCAACATGGTGCATCAAGCGGGTATAGCCGGTGGGCGCGAAGCAGATGGGAAGATCAATACTTTTACCAAGAATCTTTGTCGAGGTATCAACATCTGAAACATCACGCAAGACACGAGAATTGATTTCAACTCGCGCTAAAGCTTTACGAGTGCGGTCGTAGGCAACTTCATCTACAGCGCTACCCTCGACATAATCGAAGACAACCTTGGGGGTGCGCTTCTTCGCAATAGCAGCCAGGTCAGCAACGTTCTGTGCCCGTTGTAACTTGCCCTTGTAAGGGTTTAGAGATGGCAAGGTCCAGTCAATTAAGGACCAGAAGTACGGAAGGCTCGGCAGTTTTCGAGAGCTCCGAATCATGAGTACAAATTACCCTACAATGGCGCACATTAGAATGTGACAATAAGAATTGAATTACCAAAGGGGTCCAGAACGTGGCAGACAGCAGTTTCGACGTAGTATCAAAGATCGACCGTATGGAGCTCGATAACGCGATTAACCAAGCCATCCGCGAAATCGATACACGCTTTGACTTTAAGAACACCGGCGCCAAAATTGAACTCACTGGCGACAAGATTGCTATCGAAGCAGGTACTGAAGAACGCGCCAAGGCCGCCCTCGATGTTGTCAAAGATAAGATGATCAAGCGTGGGGTATCGCTCAAGCACCTCGAAAGTGCCGACCCACAGCTATCGGGGAAAATTTACAAAATCGCTTGCACACTCAAAGAAGGAATCTCCACTGAGAACGCTAAGAAGATTGCAAAATTCTTACGTGATGAGGGCCCAAAATCAATTAAGACTCAGATTCAGGGTGATGAACTTCGCGTTTCATCAAAGAGCCGCGATGATCTGCAAGAAGCTATCGAGCAGATTAAGAACGGTAAGTTTGAGTTTGCTGTCCAATTTGTTAACTACCGATAAGTGGTGAGAGTAAGGAGCGAATACTCGCTCGGACTTCTCTTCGGAGTTGGCGCCTATGTCTTCTGGGGTCTCTTTCCGCTGTATTGGCCGTTGCTTAAACCTGCCAACCCACTTGAGATAGTTTCTCACCGCGCAGTGTGGACTTTAGTTTTCTGCGTCATTGTCTTGGCGTTATTGCGACAACTGAAATCAACTCTCGCCATCTTAAAACACCCTAAAAAGATGGCTGGCTTATTTGCAACAACTGTTCTGATTTCAATCAATTGGCTTACCTATATTTGGGCTACCAATAATGGCCATGTTGTTGAAGCTGCTCTTGGTTACTACATCAATCCCTTGATCATTATCGCTTTTGGTGTTCTGCTCTTGCGCGAGAAGATGCGCCCACTGCAATGGGTCGCAGTAGGTATTGCAGCGATTGGTGTCACGATTCTTACTATTGATTACGGTCGTCTTCCTTGGGTTGCAATTTCTCTCGCACTTTCTTGGGGAACCTACGGGCTCTTAAAGAAGAAGTTAGATCTGGGAGCGCTAGAAGGTCTAACTATCGAAACGCTTATCTCGCTCCTTCCCTATGGCTTTCTACCTCTTCTACCTTGGTAACCAAGGCACGGGCCAATTTTGCAATGGGCTACTTCTCACCATCCTGCTCATCAGCGCCGGGGCTATGACAGCTATTCCGCTGCTCTTATTCAATGGTTCTACTACACGCCTGCCTTATAGCACTATCGGGCTTCTTCAGTACATCACTCCAACAATTCAGTTTTCAATTGGAGTTTGGATTAATCACGAAGAGATGCCGACTGCGCGTTGGATTGGATTCGTTGTAATTTGGTTAGCGCTGGCAACTCTTGGAACAGATTTGATGCGCTCAAGCAGAGCGATCGACAATCGCATCGCACAATGAAAAGAGCGCACCGGTAACGTCATTTACTGGCAATGGGCCCAAGGCGGCTCGAGCATCGCGAGCAACTTGCTGTAGCTGATCTTTCGATTCTGCAAGCGCTGGGTGTGAACGTAACTCTTTCAGAACACTTGCAACTACGGCTTCATCCTTAATGGGAGCGCTCACTAGCTTTTGCAATTTCTTATCTTCAGGACGCGTTGATTTCATGAGGTTGAGCGTTACCAGCGTTGGCACGCCTTCGCGCAAATCTGTTCCGGGAGTCTTTCCAGATTGGTGTGAATCGCTAGCAATATCAATAATGTCATCAGCTAGTTGGAAGGCGATACCGATCTTCTCTCCAAATATCGTGAGAGTCTCTTTAATCTCATCCGGTGCACCTGAAACCATTGCACCAAAGCGAGCGCTGGCTGCAATAAGAGAGCCAGTTTTATCTGCAACAACTTGGAGGTAGTGCTCTAACGCATCTTCACCGTTCTGTGGCCCTTGCGTCTCCATGATCTGCCCGATTACTAACCGCTCAAAGGTCGATGCCTGTAGGCGAACAGCTTCAGGGCCAATATCTGCAAGAAGTGCCGAGACTTTTGCGAAGAGGTAATCTCCAGTCAAAATTGCAACGGTATTTCCCCAGCGGCTATTTGCGCTCTCTACGCTACGCCTTAGGCGCGCTTCATCCATAACATCATCGTGATAGAGCGTTGCAACGTGCGTTAATTCGCAGACAACAGCGGATTCAACAATGCCAAAACGGTTCTTATCTCCGTAATGAGATGCCAACAAAGTCAGTAGTGGTCGTAACCGCTTTCCGCCCGCGGCAACTAAGTGGCGCGAGGTTTCTTCTACGAGTGGATAGTCACCTTGAATATGGCTCAGAAGAAGGCTCTCGACCTTCTGCATACCCAGCGCTAACTCAGCCTCTAATTCAGGGGCGATGCCAGGTATTCCGATAGCTGCCATTAGCGGATGAAGAATGCAGTTGTTTCAATGAAATTTAAAAGTGGTGCTGGGAAGACACCGAGCAGAATCGTCAACGTTGCTGAGACTGCAATTGCGATTGTAGTCAGAGCAGATGGAATGACAACGCTGGTGCCATCTTCAACTGGATCCTTAAAGAACATCAAAACGATGACACGAATGTAGAAGAAGGCGGCAATCGCTGAGGCGAGAACACCAGTTATCAAAATTGCAGTGCTGCCTGATTCGTAGGCGGCAGAGAAGATTGAGAACTTTCCAATAAATCCTGAAGTTAATGGAATGCCAGCGAAGGTGAGTAGATAGAGTGAAAATACTGAGGCAATGAGTGGAGAGCGCTTGCCAAGTCCACTCCAGCGATTGAGGTCTGTGACTTCCCCAGCTGAATCGCGAACAAGTGTTACAACTGCGAAGGCGCCAAGTGTGGCGACGCCATAGGCAAACAGATAGAAGATTGATGAATCAAGTCCTGACTTACTCAAGGCGATAACACCGGCAAGCAAGAATCCTGCGTGCGCGATTGATGAGTAAGCCAACATGCGTTTTACATCGCGCTGGGTGATTGCAACAACAGAACCAAATACCATGGTGATAATTGCGATAGCTACGAGCGCTGGCTTCCATTGCCACTCTGCATTTGCAAAACCAACATAGAAGATGCGCAAGATAGCTCCAAAAGCTGCAATCTTTGTCGCCGCTGCCATAAAGCCCGTAATAGCCGTTGGCGCTCCTTGATAGACATCGGGAGTCCACGCATGGAATGGAACTGCGCCCACTTTAAAGAGAAGGCCTACAGCGAGGAATGCGATTCCCATGAGCAAGAAGATGTCATTACCTGATCCGCCAACAATGCTCTCTTGGATACCAATCAAAGTGATTGTGCCTGAGTAGCCATATAGATATGCAACGCCAAAGAGGAAGAAGGCTGAGGAGAAGGCGCCGAGAAGGAAGTACTTCAACGCTGATTCTTGCGACATCAGACGGCGGCGGCGTGAGAGCCCAGCCATCAAATAAAGCGGCAAAGATAAAATCTCAAGGGCGACAAAGAGGGTGATGAGGTCTGTAGCAATCGGGAAAATCAACATTCCAGCGACAGCAAAAAGTGTAAGCGGATAGACCTCAGTAACGCGCAAATCCTTTTGCAGCGATTGACGCTCTTCTTCTGAACCTGGAACTGCGGCTGCCATCGCAGTGAAGTTCTCTTGATCCGCAATGAGGAAGATTGCCAAGAACGAGATAATCAAAATTGAGGCTTGAATGAGTACAGCCGCTCCATCAAATGCAACTGAACCCATTGCAGCATCAACAGATGATTGAGTGCGAACTGTCATCAAGGCTGCGAAAGCTGCGACGAGAGCAAATGTTGAGATAAAAAGTTGAGAGCTATGACGCGCTTCGCGTGGAGCAAAGGCTTCAATTAAGACGCCAATTACGGCGCCAGCTAACACAATTAGAATCGGAGCTAGTTGCGCGTAATTCAAGACCGGATTTACAAATGTCATTTACTTACCTGCGCTCTCTGATGGAACTGGATCCGTAAAGCCTTGTGACTCAATTACCTGCTTTGCCACTGGGTTGATGACATTGAGCAAAGGAGCGGGATAGAAGCCGAGGGCAATGATGATCGCCAACACAGGACCAACAGCAAACTTCTCGCGCAGATTTAAGTCAGGCAAGTTCTCATTTCCAGGTGTGGTCGGCCCATGAAGCGCTTTCTGTACTGGAATCAGGATGTATAGCGCTGCGAGAACGATTCCGAAGGTGGCAAGTACTGCTGCAACTGGATAGCGCGTAAATGTGCCAACTAGAACTAAGAATTCACTGACAAAGCTGGATAGCCCCGGAAGTGCAAGTGATGACATACCTGCGATAAAGAATGACCACGCCATAACGGGAGTAACTCTCTGGAGACCGCCAAAGTCAGCGATTGTTGAAGATTTGCGTCGCGCGATCATCCAACCAGCAACAATGAAGAGCGCTGCAGTCGAGAAGCCGTGGTTGAACATGTAGAGAATTGCACCACTGTGGCCTTGGGTAGTCATCGCAAAGATTCCCATGGTGATAAATCCGAAGTGAGAGATAGATGTGTAGGCAATCAGACGCTTGATATCGCGTGCACCAATTGCCAAGAAAGCACCATAAAGAATTGAGATAACAGCCAAGACAATGATTACTGGTGTGAATGTCTTTGATGCATCTGGGAAGAGAGTTAGGCAGAAGCGGATCATTCCAAATGTTCCGACCTTGTCGAGAACACCGAGCAAGAGCACTGATGTACCTGGAGTTGCAGATGCTGCGGCATCTGGCAACCAAGTGTGTAGTGGCCACACAGGCGCCTTGATTGCGAAGGCGATAAAGAATCCAAGGAAGAGCAGATTCTGGGTGGTTGAGCTCATGTAGTTATGCATCTGCGATAACTGAGTGATATCGAAGGTTGCTCCGCCATTCTTACTTGAGATGACGTAGAGCCCAATAATTGAAGCGAGCATCAAGAGGCCGCCGAAGAGGCTAAATAGTAAGAACTTCACAGCAGCTGCGGCGCGTTCTCCGCTGCCGTATCCACCAATCAGGAAGTAGACCGGAATCAACATTGCTTCAAAGAAGACGTAGAACAAGAAGACATCTGTGGCAGCAAAGACGCCAATCATCATCGTCTCAAGGACGAGGATAAGAATGTAGAAGACCTTCGCAGACCAGCGTCCACCTTCAGATTCATTCCAGCCTGCTAAGACAACAATGGGGGTCAGAAGAACGGCGAGAAGTATGAGAACGAGAGATAAGCCGTCCACTCCAACTGCGTAGTTGATTCCAAAAGATGGAATCCATCCTGCCGATTGCACAAATTGGAAGGCGGTATTTGATTCGTCAAAGTTAAGCCACATCATGACAGCCGAGATAGCTACAAGAATTGTTGTACCTAGGGCCGCCTGCTTGACGCGAAGTGCCTGCTCAGCAGGAATTACTGCAATCAGTAAGGCACCAATGAGCGGAAGTATTCCAAGAAGAGTTAACGAACTCATAGTGTGACCACCCAAATTCCTGCGATAAGAACGACCGCACCGATAAGAATGAGAGCGGCATAGCTACGTGCAAATCCGGATTGAGATCTACGCAAAGTTGCTCCAGCACCGAGCGCAGTACGCCCGATTCCACGAACCGCGCCATCGACAACATTCTCATCGCCTTTAACTAGTAAGCGAGTAAGCGCCTGGCCAGGACGCATAAAGACAGATTCGTTAAATGAATCCTGCAATAGATCCTTACGTGCAATTCGAGTAAAGATTGAGACGTTCTGTGGAGCCACTGCCTCAATTTCAGAGAGCTGATACTTCATGATGGCGATACCAACGCCAATAGCAACAGCAGTAAGAGCCATCGCTGAGACAACGATTGGTTCAAAGAGGTGTTCCTCATGATGGTCTTTACCGTGATCACCGAAGACTGGGTTGAGCCAATTGGCCAGCGCATCTCCGCGATAGAAGAGCAGACCTGAAGTGACTGAACCAATGGAAAGAACAACCATTGGGAACCACATTAAGAATGGTGATTCATGTGGGTGCTGATTCTCTTCCCAGCGCTTTGGGCTAGTGAAAGTTAAAATCATTACGCGAGTCATGTAGAAGGCGGTAATTACTGCGCCAAGTAAAGTGATTGATCCCAAGAGGATTCCCTTGAATCCACCTGCATTAAATGCAGTTTCAATAATGAGATCCTTTGAATAAAAGCCTGCAAATGGTGGAACACCAATAATTGCAAGATAACCAAGGCCAAAAGTAATAAAGGTGATTGGCATAAATTTACGGAGCCCACCATAACGTCTCATATCGACGCTGTCATTCATGCCGTGCATCACTGAACCGGCACCCAAGAACATTCCTGCCTTAAAGAATCCATGTGTCAGCAAGTGCATGATTGCAAATGCGTATCCAGCAGGTCCGAGGCCAGCGCAGAGAACCATGTAACCAATCTGCGACATGGTCGATGCAGCAAGCGCCTTCTTAATATCATCCTTAGCAGTACCGATCACAGCGCCGAAGAGCAAGGTAATTGCACCGACGATGACGACAATCAACTGCGCAGTTGGAGCTGCATCAAAGATAAAGTTTGAGCGAACGATGAGATAAACACCTGCTGTCACCATCGTTGCTGCGTGGATCAACGCTGAAACTGGAGTTGGGCCAGCCATCGCATCGCCTAGCCAGGCTTGTAATGGGAACTGAGCCGATTTACCTGCGGCTGCAACGAGCAACATAATTCCGATTGCAGTCAACGCTGTCTCGGATGCACCTTCTGATGCCTCTTTAACGCCTGCGAATGAGACGGTGCCAAGGGTTGCAAATGCAATCATGATGGCGAAGGAGAGTCCCATATCGCCAACACGGTTCATAACAAAGGCCTTCTTAGAAGCTGTGGCATATGCCGGCTTCTGATTCCAGAACCCAATTAATAGGTAAGAGGCTAAACCAACGCCTTCCCAACCGACATAGAGGGTTAAATATGAATCGCCAAGAACGAGCAACAGCATCGCTGCAATAAAGAGGTTGAGATAAGCAAAGAAACGGCGACGGTTCTCATCGTGTGACATGTAGGAGATGGAGTAGATGTGAATCAGAGTTCCAACGCCAGTGATAAGTAGAACGAAGCAAATTGAGAGTTGATCAAGTAGCAGTCCAGCATCAACTTGGAAGGATGCAACATCAATCCAGGTGAATAGCTTCTGGCTTATTGCTCGTTCTTCAGTCGGACGTGAAAGCATCTGCGAGAGCTGATAGAGGCCAACGCCAAATGAAGAGGCTGACATCGCGGTACCTAGTAAGTGTCCCCACTTATCAGCGCGACGACCAGCAAGCAAAAGTGTAAGAGCTCCAAATAACGGGAGCGCGATGAGGTAGATCAATGATGATGAAGTAACCATTTTTATCGCTTCAACAAACTAGCATCATCGATAGATGCTGAACGGCGCGAACGATAGATTGCGATGATGATGGCAAGACCAACTACTACTTCGCAGGCTGCCACAACCATGGTAAAGAATGCTGTTACTTGTCCTTCAAGGGTTCCATTAATTCTTGAGAAGGTAACCAATGTCAGGTTTGCTGCATTAAGCATCAACTCGATACACATAAAGACAACAATTGCATTGCGGCGAACAATGACGCCGATGGCACCGATTGTGAAAAGTAGACCAGCTACATAGAGGTAGTTATACGGATTCACTACTTCTCCTCCTGCACTGTGTTATCAACTTCGCCAAGTTCAAATTGGTTTGACTCCAACATATCTCCACGCGCTTTAAGCGTTGCAGAGATTGAGTTTGGAGCTGGGGTGCCATCTGGAAGAAGGGCGGGAACATCGACAGCGTTGTGGCGGGCATACACACCTGGATTTGGAAGGCCGGCGGCAGATGCAAGTGAACCTGTGCGGAAGCGAGCGATCGCTTGTTCGCGCTGCGTTGGTCGCGCAACTGTGCGTTGATGATGCGCTAGCACCATCGCGCCTAGAGCTGCAGTAATCAAAAGCGCAGAGATTGCCTCAAAGGCAAAGACATAATCTGAGAAGAGCAGTTTTGCTAGCCCTTGCACATTTCCATCTTTATTTGCTTCAGCAAGTCCAAGCGCTGGGCGACCCAAAGTTGCGCGGCTAATAAGAGATACCAACAAACCACCAAAGCCGAGCGCTGCAGTGATTGCAATTGCGCGAAGGCCAGGAATTGTTTCGGTCAAAGAATCAGAGGCATCTACTCCGACCAACATCAAAATAAAGAGGAAGAGCATCATGACTGCGCCTGTATAGACAACAATCTGAACGATTCCAAGGAACACAGCATCTTGTGCAATATAGAAGAGCGCAATCGTGATCATGATCCAGGCAAGAAGAAGCGCTGAATGAACAGCCTTCTTCACAACCAGCATTCCGATCGCAGCGATGACAGAGAGAGGTCCGAGAACCCAGAACATCACAGCCTCAGGAGTTTGAATCGTCAACATTAATTTGCTCCTTGAGAAGGATGTGCTTCCTTGACATCGCCGTTGTAGTAATTGGTATCGGTCATTCCTGGATACATTGGATGAGGCGGCGCCAACATTCCTTGGCGAAGTGGAGCTAGCAGATCTTCCTTTTCGAAGATCAACTTCTCACGCTTGTCGTCTGCAAGTTCATATTCATTAGTCATCGTGAGCGCGCGAGTTGGGCAGGCTTCCACGCATAGACCACAGAAGATGCAGCGAAGATAGTTAATTTGATAGACCGCGCCATGGCGTTCTCCGGGAGAGATTTGATTTTCAGGAGTGTTGTTGCCGCCTTCTACATAAATTGCATCTGCTGGACATGCCCAAGCACAGAGTTCGCAACCGATGCACTTTTCAAGTCCATCTGGGTGGCGATTCAGTTGATGGCGACCATGGAAACGTGGCTGAGTTGGCGCCTTTACATCTGGGTATTGCACAGTCTGATTTTTCTTAAACATTGAAGAGAAGGTGACCCAGAAGCCCTTTGCTTGTTGGCCAAGAGGTGCAGGACCCGGCTGCTCAACTTCAGTAAATGGAACTGAGTTGATATCAGCTTGTCCGGAACTCTTCTTCTCGACGTTCAAGTTCTCGTTGAAGTCAGTCATTACTTCTCTCCTGACACGTTGATTGATTGCACTTGTGGAAGCGATGGAATTGGGAAGTCAGGAGCTTCACCGTCTGGCTTCGGAGCGCGAGCCTTCTGCTTATTGCGATCTAAGAGCGAGCTAGCAGCCATTACCAAGATAACAATTCCAGCAGCGAAGGAGATGATGGCAACGCGAGATGCGCCTTCTTGCTGCAGCACGCGCAGTGTTGCCACAATCAAAATCCAGATGAGTGAAACCGGAATCAATACCTTCCAGCCAAACTTCATAAACTGGTCGTAGCGAAGACGTGGGAGCGTTGCGCGCAACCACATAAAGATAAAGAAGAAGAAGATAACTTTTGCAAAGAACCAGACCAAGGTAAACCAACCACCAAGCCAGCTTTCAGTAAAGCCAAGACCTGGAAGTGCGTGATATCCACCAAGGAAGAGCGTTGTTGCAAGGGCTGAAACGGCGATGATGTTGACGTATTCAGCTAAGAAGAAGAGTGCGAACTTCAGCGATGAATATTCAGTGTGGAATCCACCTACGAGTTCGCCTTCAGCCTCTGCAAGGTCAAATGGCGCGCGGTTTGTTTCTCCAACCATTGAAATTACATAGATAACAAATGATGGGAAGAGAACGATTGCGTTCCAGATATTGTCATGCTGAGAACCCACGATGTCAGATGTTGACATTGAGCCTGCATAGATAAAGACCGCTACAAGAGAAAGTCCCATCGCGATTTCATAAGAAACAACTTGAGCACTAGAGCGAAGACCACCGAGCAACGGGTAAGTAGATCCAGAAGACCACCCTGCCAATACGACGCCATACACACCGATAGAGGTAACTGCCAGAATGTAGAGAACACCTACTGGCAAATCAGTAAGTTGAAGCGCAGTCTGCTGTCCAAAGATGCTTACTTCACCTGTCATTGGAATAACGGCAAAGGCCATGAAGCACATTGATGTGGCGATAATCGGCGCCAAGATAAAGACAATTTTATCTGCAGCTGCAGGAATGATGTCTTCCTTAAGTGCCAGCTTTACTCCATCGGCCAACGATTGCAATAAACCAAATTTTCCAACGCGATTTGGTCCAGTGCGTAGCTGCATCTTTGCCAAGACACGACGCTCGGTCCATACCGCCAACAAGGTTGAGATGACGCAGATAATGAAGACGATAAGCGCCTTAACAGCAATGAGCCAGACTGGATCTTGAGCCAAGAGTTCTGCTGTTGTCATGCCTTCACCACCGTAACTACTTCGCCGTGAACTGCATCGAGTGCAACAAGTGCTTGGGATGCAAATGAATTACGTGGAATCCAGACTGCATCATCATGAATATCTTCAACTAGTACCGGAATAGTGATTGAGCCATGTGCATTTGATACTCGCACTTGGTCACCGCTATTAACGCCCATCGCCGCTGCGCGCTTTGGAGATACGACAGCAACTGTTGGTCGACGAGTTCCGGCCAAATTATCTTCACCCTTTTGCAGAGTTCCCATATCCAACAAGCGACGCCATGAAGTCAAGATGGCATCGCTACCTGAAACAGATGGTGTCGATGCAGGAGACACTGTGTTCATGGCAACGCGCGCACCATCCCACTTACCAAGTTGGTTAAATTCACGAGCCGCTGCTGTAACTGTTCCCAATGAAATTGGATTGCCAAGTGCATCAGCAAGCATGGAAAGAATACGAACATCGCTGCGGTTATGTGAATCCGCAACTGCTGAATCAAAGGCGCGGGCGCGGCCTTCCCAGTTAAGGAAGCTGCCGCTCTTCTCAGTAATTGCAGCAACTGGCAGCACAACATCTGCAACTGCAGTTACGGAGCTAGGTGCAATTTCGAGTGAGATAACGAAGGATTTCTTGAGAGCTGCAAGAGCTTCTGAACCGTGGTGAAGATCGTGAGTATCGACTCCGCCAACAACCACAGCATCGAGTGAACCTGATGCAAGAGCAGCAAGAATTTCAGTAGTTGTACGCCCTGGCTCTGCAGGAAGTGAGCTCACACCCCACGCAGCTGCAATATCAACGCGAGCTGCTGCATCGGCAACAGGTCGACCGCCAGGAAGAACGTTGCCAAGTGCGCCAGCTTCAAGTGCGCCACGTTCTCCAGCGCGACGAGGAATGTAGGCAACCTTCGCACCGGTCTTGGCAGCAAGGGAGGCAACTGCGGAGAAAAGCCCTGCGCTTTCAGATGCGCGTTCTCCGACGAGAATGATTGATTTAGCAGTTAATGCAAGAGTAGAAACGGCTGCACTTTCAGCTCCTGGTGCAACCTTGATGAACTCTGCTTTGAGCTTATCCATCGCGATAGAGCGCTTAGTTGCAACTGCAGTGACTTTGAGACCACGCTTCTTAAATTGCTTATTGATTCGCAAGAAGACGATTGGTGATTCTTCTTCTGGCTCGAAGGCGATCAGAGCGACATGATCTGCAGTATCAATATCACGATACGTTGTGGCAGAGCCTGCGACGTGTGCTGCTAAGAAATCACGTTCTTCATCTGAAGTGACTCGAGCGCGGTAATCAATATCGTTGGTACCAAGTGCAATACGAGCAAACTTTGCATATCCGTAGGCATCTTCTGTTGTAACGCGGCCGCCGGTCAGAACTGCGGCACGCTTACCTTTAAGACCTGCTGCCGCTGCTGCGAGCGCTTCTGGCCAAGATGCTGCAACGAGTTCGCCCTCTGAATTGCGAACGAGAGGCTGAGTAAGGCGATCAAGTGCTGTGACGTACTTAAATGCCCAACGACCCTTGTCGCAGTTCCACTCTTCATTTACAGATGGGTCATCTCCGGCCAGGCGGCGTAGCGTTTTGCCTCGGCGAACGTCGGTGCGCATATCGCAACCTGATGCACAGTGCTCGCAGGCAGATGGAGTTGAAACCAAATCGAATGGACGGGCGCGGAACCGATAAGAAGTACCGGTGAGCGCTCCTACCGGGCAGATCTGCACAGTGTTGCCAGAGAAGTAAGACTTAAATGGATCGTTTTCGTAGATGCCTACCTGCTGTAGAGCGCCACGTTCATTCAAAGTAATAAATGGATCAGAGGCAATCTGAGCAGAAAAACGTGTGCATCGCGCACAGAGAACGCAGCGTTCACGATCGAGCAAGACTGAAGATGAAATCGCAATTGGCTTTTCAAATACGCGCTTGTACCCATCAAGGCGAGCATCAGCGCGACCATTACTCATCGCCTGGTTTTGAAGTGGACATTCGCCACCCTTGTCGCAGACTGGGCAATCAAGTGGGTGGTTGCCGAGAAGAAGTTCCATGACGCCTTGTTGCGCTTTATCAGCAACAGGTGATGTCAACTGAGTTTTTACAATCATATTTGGCTCAACTGGAATAGTGCATGATGCCTGTGGCTTTGGAAATGCGCGGCCATTGATTTCAATATCAACCAAACATTGACGGCAAGCACCAACTGGATCAAGAAGTGGGTGGTCACAGAAACGTGGAATCTGAATACCAAGCTTCTCTGCTGCACGAATTACCAATGTTCCCTTTGGTACTGATACTTCAAAGCCATCGATAACAACGGTAATCAGCTCTACTGCAACTGCTGAGCCTTGGGTTGTAGTCATTAGCTCACCGCCCCAGTAAAGAGAGTTGATTTAACAGGATCGAATGGGCAAGCACCGTTTGTGAGGTGAGCGATGTATTCGTCTCGGAAATACTTAATGGATGAAGTAATTGGGCTAGTTGCACCATCACCAAGCGCGCAGAATGAGCGACCCATGATGTTGTCGCAGAGATCAAGCAACTTCTCAAGATCTGCCTCAGTACCAGTTCCATTTTCTAGATCACGAAGGATCTGTACCAACCACCAGGTTCCTTCACGGCACGGTGTGCACTTTCCGCAAGATTCATGCTTGTAGAACTCAGTCCAGCGCAGTACTGCGCGAACAACGCAAGTTGTTTCATCGAAGATTTGTAGCGCTTTGGTACCAAGCATTGAGCCGGCGGCAGAAACACCCTCGTAATCAAGTGGAATATCAAGGTGCGCATCGGTAAAGAGAGGAGTTGAAGATCCACCAGGAGTCCAGAACTTGAGCTTATGACCAGTACGAACTCCACCTGCGAGTTCAAGGATTTCGCGCAAAGTAATTCCAAGGGGCGCTTCAAATTGTCCCGGGTTGTTTACATGTCCTGACAGCGAATAAAGAGTTGCACCCTTTGATTTTTCAGTACCCATTGATTGGTACCACTCTGCACCATTTGCAATGATTGCTGGAACAGATGCAATTGATTCGACGTTATTAACGACAGTTGGGCGCGCATACAGACCTGCGATAGCTGGGAATGGTGGGCGAAGACGAGGCTGACCGCGGAATCCTTCGAGTGAATCAAGGAGCGCAGTTTCTTCACCGCAGATATATGCACCTGCACCAATGTGCAAAGTGACATCAATTCCATTCCCAAGGTGACCGGCCTTATATGCATCAGCGATAGCTGCATTAACACGGCGAACAACGTGGGTTACTTCGCCGCGGATATAAATAAATGCACGCTTGGCACGAATTGCATGGCAGGCGATTATGCAACCTTCAATTAACACGTGTGGGTTTGCCATCAAAAGTGGTGTGTCTTTACATGTTCCGGGTTCTGATTCATCAGCGTTAACAACAAGATAGTGATCTTTATCGTCGCCTTGCGGGATAAAGCCCCACTTCATTCCTGTTGGGAAGCCTGCTCCACCACGACCACGTAGACCAGAATCTTTCACCATCTGAATTACTGCATCAGGATCCATGGCGAGTGCTTTCTTAGAAGCGCCATAACCACCATGGCGTGTGTATGCCTCGATAGTGAATGAATCTTTTTCGTCCCAGTGTGCAGAAAGGACAGGAGTTAACTTTGACATTACTTACCTTCCTTTGAGAGCTTCAGACCAAGCAGGGTTGGCTCACCGGCTTGCACGCCTTCGCGCGCAAGTCCGTCATCGAGGCCGGCGAGAACGGCAGAGGCTTCTTTATATGTAACAAGTCGGCTTGGTCCACGTGTTGGAGCTGGTGGATTTCCTGCACGCGCACCATCAACCAGCGCCTTGGCAGATTCAACTGTCTGGTTATCGTAGAACTCCCAGTTAGCCATCACTACAGGTGCGTAATCGCAGGCTGCATTACATTCAATATGTTCAAGCGAAACCTTGCCATCGGCTGTAACGCCATCATTTTCAATGCCGAGATGGTCTTTAAGTGATGCGAAGATGGCATCTCCGCCCATAACTGCACATAAAGTATTTGTGCAAACACCTACGTGGTACTCGCCCACTGGCTTGCGCTTGTATTGAGTATAGAAAGTTGCGACTGCAGAAACTTCAGCAGTTTCGATCTCTAGAAGTTCTGAGATTGTTTCGATTCCTTCATTAGTGACATAGCCAGATACTGACTGCACGTAATGAAGCAGAGGCATGATGGCAGAGCGGCTACGTGGGTAGCGCTTAATAATTGTCTGCATTAGTTCGCGATCGAGAGCCATTAGCGGTCCACTCCTCCCATAACAGGATCGATAGATGCAACAGCGCCGACGATGTCAGCCACCATTCCACCTTCGCTCATAGCTGAAATTGATTGCAAGTTATTAAAGGATGGTTCGCGGAAGTGAACTCGATATGGACGAGTGCCACCGTCTGAGACAACGTGCGCTGCCAGTTCTCCGCGTGGAGATTCAACTGCTGCATATGCCTGGCCTGCTGGAACGCGGAAGCCTTCTGTTACCAGCTTAAAGTGGTGAATCAAAGATTCCATAGATGTACCCATGATTTCGCGGATGTGATCCAGCGAGTTTCCAAGTCCATCTGCTCCAAGTGCTAACTGCGCCGGCCATGCAATCTTCTTATCGGCAACCATCACTGGCTGACCTTCAAGTTTGTCGAGCTTATCGATAGCTTGTTCGATGATGCGAAGAGACTGTTCAAGTTCATTCATGCGACATAAGAAGCGGCCGTAAACATCTGCAGTATCGGCTGTGACAACATCAAATTCATAGTTCTCGTATCCGCAGTAAGGCTGCATCTTGCGTAAGTCCCATGGAAGACCAGTAGAACGTAGAACTGGCCCAGTAATTCCAAGAGTTGTGCAGCCTGCGAGGTCGAGATAACCAATTCCTTCAGTGCGCTTCATCCAAATTGTGTTACCGATAAGAAGCGTTGCATTATCTTTAAAGTTCTTGCGCAGAGTCTTGACCAATTCACGGAGCTTGATATTCATGCCCGCAGGAAGATCTTGTGAAACTCCACCTGGGCGCACATATGCCATATTCATGCGAAGGCCAGTAATTTCTTCGAAGGCATCGAGTACTGCTTCGCGTTCGCGGAAGGCAAAGAACATTGGCCCCATCGCGCCAAGTTCAAGAGCTCCGGTGCCGAGAGCAACCATGTGAGATGAGATGCGGTTGAGCTCCATCATCAAGACGCGAATTACAGATGCGCGCTCTGGAATATCGTTGGTAATTCCAAGTAACTTTTCAACAGCAAGACAGTATGCAGTCTCATTAAAGATTGGTGACAAGTAATCCATACGGGTTGCAAAGGTGACCGCTTGAGTCCAATTGCGGAACTCGATGTTCTTCTCGATGCCTGTGTGGAGATAACCAATACCTGTGCGTACTTCAGTAACGGTTTCGCCCTCAAGTTCGAGAACTAAACGCAATACTCCGTGAGTAGATGGGTGCTGTGGACCCATGTTGACGATGATGCGCTCTTCTTTAGATTCGCCAATTTCAGAGACGAGTGAATCCCAATCGCCACCAGTAACAGAGAAGACTGTGCCTTCAGTAGTTTCGCGTGAAGATGCGTATGGATCAAAGGTAGTCATCGATAGCTCCTGCGATTAGAAGGTGCAGGTGTTGTTGCGCCCTTGTATTCAACTGCGATTCCACCGAGTGGGTAATCCTTACGTTGTGGATGTCCATCCCAGTCATCTGGCATCAAGATGCGAGTAAGGCCTGGGTGGCCATCAAAGATAATTCCAAACATGTCGAATACTTCGCGCTCGTGCCAGTTATTTCCGGCCCAGACTTCAACAACAGATGGAATATGTGGATCCAGTTCTGAAGTTGCAACCTCAAGTCGGATGCGCTGATTCTTGGTCATGGAAAGAAGTGGGTAGAGCGCAACGAGTTCAGCGCCAGTGCGTTCTGGGTAGTGGACGCCAGAGACTCCCATGCACATTTCAAAACGCAACTTATCTCGCAAGATAAATGCGACTTCAACAAGTCGCTCTTTCTTTACATGAAGTGTGAGTTCTCCGCGATCAACAACAACGCGTGTGATGGCATCTGAAAAATCTGGATACGCGCGCTCGAGATCATCGGCAACTTCATCGAAGTAGCTGCCGTATGGGCGTTCGGTTGATCCAAAGGAGACCGCTTGGCGAACCAGGCCGCCATAACCTGAGGTATCTCCGGTCCCTGCAGCGCCGAACATACCGCTCTGATCTTGAGTCATTTACGCCAGCAACCCCTTCTTTTCAAAGTTGCCTAATTGATGGGTAGGTAGCGCGTTTAACGCTGCAAGTTCTACTTCTTTAATGATCGCTTCGCGATTTGGACCGAGCTTGGTATCGCTAATAAGTGCGTGGAGCTTGATGATTGCATCCATCAACTGTTCTGGGCGTGGTGGGCAACCAGGAAGATAGATATCGACCGGCACAATGTGGTCAACGCCTTGCACGATTGCGTAGTTGTTAAACATTCCGCCAGATGATGCACATGCACCCATTGCGATAACCCACTTTGGCGCTGCCATTTGATCATAAATCTGGCGAAGCACTGGAGCCATCTTGTTTGAAACGCGACCGGCAACGATCATTAAAT